>CAZZXL010000089.1:0-20266 GCA_964658035.1 uncultured Acetobacteraceae bacterium | reverse complement strand
CACGACGAGAGCTGCCTTGCTTCGCCAGCCCGGACTGATGAGATAAAGCGTACCGACCACCAGGTAGCAGATGGCAATCCGCGGCAGGACGCCGTAGAAGCGCAGGCTATGCAGATGAAAGAGGGGAAAGCTGTTCACAACAAGTCCGACGATGTAAAGGATGATGGCGCGGCGGAAGATGTGAAACAGGAGGTTAGCTTTTGAGGCGCCTTGCGCAATTCTCGATGAAATGGAAAGCACGGTGGAAATGCCGACCAGAAACAGGAAGGTCGGGAAAACCAGATCGGTTGGCGTAAAGCCGTTCCAGTCCGCATGCTGAAGAGGCCAATAGGCACGTTCGTCTGCGTTGTCATTCACGAGGATCATGAAGGCGAGGTCGAGACCGCGGAGCAGGTCAAGTGATAAGAGCCGGCTCGGCCGGTTTTTGGTTCCCGACGGAAGCACTGACGCGGAAGGTTGGTCGGGCTGGATGGGCGCAGCTGTCGAATTCACTGTATACGTTCCCCGTACCTTTCGTCGTAGATCGACGATAAAGGGTTACGAGTGATAGTAGAGCAATTCGGCCGGAGTTGTGGTGTTTCTGTTCAGGCACGTTGGCCTTTTTTGCTAGACAGGTGAGCCAGGCACAGCTCTTTTCGCTATCAGGTCTGGTACTTGTTCTATCAAGCTTGAGGCTCTTAGTTCTATCTTGTTCTCGACTGACCCAGGGAGCAGGGTAAGGGTAACTTTGCAGCTTTGCTTCGGCTGTCAAAGTAGAGGTTTAGGCATCCTTTTGACTGGCCATAGAGGCGATGCCTGTAACCCAGAACCGACCATCAAGGGCACACCGTTGATGGTCGGATTGGTATGCCCTTTACTGGTCGGTGCTAGTGGATATACCAGGTCTGGTTGACGCCCAGGGTGATGTCCTTCTGCGGGTAAACAATGACGTTGGTGCCCTGAGTTTTTCCGAAAGAATCGTCATCAAGGACGCCACCGCTTGAGCCGTTGACAATCTCGTATCCGCCTTCCAGCAGATTGAACGCCCAAAGCTGCGTGGCGTCACCGGTGACCGCGGCCTGCGTTGCATAGGAGTAGCTTCCGGCAGAGTTTGCATCGGTGATATAGAGTCCATTGGCTGCGTTGGTGATGGTGTAGTACCCGCCCGACTGATAAGTGAAGATCCATTGCTGGTCAGTGTTGTTGTCGGCCGAGTTCTGAACAAGATTAGTATTTGGTGCAGTGCTTGCGCCCGGATCGGTGACCAGGAGATTACTGCTGAGGTTGGTCATCGCATAACTGCCATTGGCCAGCGTCGGGGTGGATGATACGACGATGGTGACCGGGGTATTGTGCGTGAGTGTGGTGTTCGAGGTGGTCGCGGTTGCCGTGATCAGTACCTGGTAGGTGCCGGGCTTGACCAGGTTGGTTGCTATGCCACCGGCATCGTTGGCAGTGCCAACCGGCGTACTGCTGCCGGTCGGCAGCTTGGTTCCACTATTGGCCAGGCTTTGCGTGAGCGAACTGCCGGTGCTGCAACCGCTGATCGATGTAGTGATGAAGGACGCGCAAAGCAGGAGGGTCAACATACACTGCCAAGCCTTACGGCGCGCCGGCATCCCGAAGATGAGGAGACAAGCCAGGGTGGAACCGCCTCCGAAGTACCACCACTTACCCTGCAGCGGCTGTGGATTGGCGGACGTGATGTTGACGATGGTGGGGAAGCCGCTGATTTTTACGGACTTGAGCAAAATTCCGGATGATCCCATGGACACGGTCATGGTGCCCTGGTTGGTGTTGGTGCTGTCTGGAAAGATGCAGGTGAGATAGCTGGCGCCAGGAACGGTGCAGGTAAGTGTGATAGGGAAGTTAAGCACAGAGAAGTTGGCGATGGATGTGAGTTGCACCTGAAAGTAGCTGTTGCTGGAAGAGGGAGATAAGGTCTCCGTCGTGCTGTCTGTGCTCAGGGCGAAGTCGGCATTGGTACGGTCGTCGGTGACGGTGAGGCTGATGGTGGAAGTTGAAGGTGAGGCAACGCCGCCAGCCGGCGTAAAGGTAGCGAGGAGGCTGACTTTTCCCGTAACCAGGGGAAGATATCCATTAATGAAAGGAACGGTAAAGGAACCCTGCCCGCCATTCGCCAGAGTAACGGCGATACTGCCGAGATTAACGCTGTTTGCGGTCAGCTGGACAGTGCCGACGCCAACTCCACCCCCTGCCTGCGTAGCCGTGACGGAGATAGCCAGAGTGCTGTTCGCACTGACAGTGGCAGTGTTCGCGATTCCATTCGCGAGCATGGTAATTGCGCTGGTACTGGCATAGGTAGTGGTATTCCTGGTAAGTGCCAGTGTTGCAGAAGTGGAGGCAGCATAGTTGGTGTCGCCGGTATAGCTGGCGATGAGACCTCCTGCGGGGATCTGGGTGCTGAGCAGGGTGTAGGTTGCCACGGCCACGGCCTGACTGGAGGAATTGTACAGCTGTGGCGTCAAGGTAAGTGTGCGGCCCGGGGTGATGTTAAGGCTGACCTTGCCTGTAGGTGTAACACCATTCAGGGCCGAGCCTGCATTCGAGACGGTTGCGGTAATGAGGATAGAGTTTGTGTTTGAACCAGTGGTTGAACTTGCCGCCAGAGTTGTGACCGATGCGCCGATGCCGATCTTCAAATTGAAGGGGGTGGCGGCAGTGCTGCTGGGAGCGTAACTAGGATCACCCGAGTATTTAAAGGTAAAAGCGTAATTACCTTGCGCCAGGATGGTCGTGTAGTAAGTCGCCGTGCCCTCTGAACTAATAGGAAGGACCTGGATGGGGTAGTTGCCGCCATTGAAGACCGAGATCGTGCCGGTTGGCGTGGAAACATCATTGCCATTGAGGCTGAATGGTTCGACAGTGATGCTAACCGGGGCACCGTATGCGACCGTCGCGCCACTGGCCACATTGCTGGAATAGATAAAGGTAAGTGATGGTTCCGGTGTAATGGTGACAGGGATGCCCGGACTTGTAGAAGATTCAAACGTGGAATCGCCAGGATAATATGCCGTGACGTTATAAGAACCACCTGGAAGGAAAATGTTCTGGCTGCTTGATCCCTGTCCATTGATCAGCGCCATTGAATCGATAGAACCATAACTAGGAAGCGAACTGCCTGTGTTCAGTGCAACGTTCCCCGTGGGGCTGACAGTACCACCGCCAGCCGGTGTGACACGGGTGTAGAAGGTTAGTCCGGTACCGTGGACAGCGTTCTTGACAGCCGGTCCACCGGGATAGGCGGTGATGGTCAAGGCGGTGGTGGTAGCGGTGGTTGCCAGGCTGCTCCAGGCAGCGATAAGCTTCGCTGCATCGACACTGCCAAGGCCGCTTGCGGCATCCCAACCGGTCACTGCCTGGTAAGCGTTCGTAGCGCCGACCTTGAGTGTGCCAAGGGTGCAGCCTGTGCCTGCAGTGCAATCCATGCTGTTGGAGCCTACTGTCGTGTCGTGGAAGACACCTGCCGCAGCATACAGGGCATAAAGCGTTGGATTGATGTTGCCCTGGCGCGCACCCATTTTTTGTACAAGGTCTGCGACGATGCCGGCGAAGACGCCGGCAGCCCCCGCGGTCCCTCCTGCTTCCGTGACCGAGGTAACGGTTGTTCCGTTCAAGAGGCAGTCGTTCGGCTGTGTGCACAGAGCGTAGGTAGCGGAGTTGTAGTTATTGCCGGCAAACAATGCGACATCTGGAATCGCGCGAGCGCTTCCCGTAACAAAGCTACTTTGCCATGATTGGATGGGATAGTAAGTCCCTGTTGTGCCGTAAGTTGTGTAATGACCGACAGTACTATACCCGCCGCCGCCGCCATAGACGGTTGAGGTGAGGCCATCCGGATTGTCATCGTTGACATTAAGGATGCTGTCATTCCATGCCTGCTCCGGGATGGGCTTTAGCGCAGAGCCGTACGAGCTACCGTTGGTTGTTCCCCAGTAGTTAGCAACGCCCAAGGGTGCGTAGTAGAAATCCGTACCGCCCACGGCGGTGTTGTAGGGCGTGGAGGCATAGCCATTAACGGCGAGACCCAGAGTCGATGTTGTTTCACCCGGCGTATCGCATGCCGCTGATCCGGAATCTCCGGTTGCGGCGATGACTGAAATGCCCTGGGCGGCAGCCTGCTGGTACTCACCATTGATGAAGTAGTTGCCGGCCGCGCCGAGCGCCGCCTCGCAACTCTGTGCACCCATGACCATTACGGAGACGGCGTTGTCCTGGACGGAGCGGATGATTGCAAAGTCAAGCCCGGTATCGTAGTCGGTTGTGCCTGACGTGTAGTAGTTGATCGAGGCGCCTTGTGCGGCAGCGCTCACCAATTCAATTTGTTCATAGGCGGTGATGGCGTCCGCACTCAATGTTGCGTCGACTGGATCATTCCCATCTACGATTTCAACCGGTGAATTGAGTGCCAGACCGGCCAGCGTCTGGTATTGAGTGACGAGGTTCAGGTTGATCTGTGCGTCGCTGATGACGCCTACCTTCACCCCGGCACCGCTCAGGGTGGAAGTGGTGACGCCGTTCGTGATGACATGTGGCGGGATGTCATAGATCGTTTGCAGGTCGGCCGGGGCCACCAGGTAATAAGATAGCGTGCCGTTCTTGCCGGTGTAAGCCGGCTTGAAGCGATGAGTTTGTGGTTCAACCGCAGCGGTGATCGTCTTGAGCGAAAGAGAATTTACCTGAGTGGCGCGGATATTATTCAGGGCCGCAAAGCCAGCGACAACAGGCGAAAGTGCAGATGGTATTCGCAGATCCTTGGTGTTTGCTGAAAACTGCTGACCATGAATGCTGTAGGTATGTATCTCTGTATGAAAAGCTTCGCGAAGCTGGCCGGCGGTGCCCGTCACCTCTATGGCCATCTTATTGGTGTAGATATGGCCTATCTCAAAGCCATGTGCCTGCAGGTAGTCGGTTACCGTGGCGATGTCCCCATCAGCTGTGCCGAACTTTTCACCGAATTGCTGAGGGGTGAGCCACTTATGAAAATTAAGGGAGGCTGCGCTGTGCTGACTTTCGATGAAGCTGCGCAATGCCTCTTCCTGCTGAGGACTGCGCTTGAGGACAAGGATCATTCTGCCGGAGCGCGAGTCATCCACCCGGCCGCGATCAAACTGGGGTTTCGCTTGCGGATGCGTGCTTCCCTCCAACGTGACTAGGGCTGAATCATCGACAGGACTGGTGATTCTTGGGAGTGCCTGGGCCGATGTGAACATCGGAGCCAGGAGAGCTGCCATGGTCGCAGAGAAAGTGGAAACGTGCCTGGCTGCTTTGGTAGAGATCATAAGATTTCGTAGCATGTATGTCCTGTCTACCTTCGTCGGGCTGCCTTGATAGGGCTGAGTGCGCACCGTTAAGAACAGTGGAGTGTTCGTGTACAAGTGGCATGATCGCCAAGGGGCCGGCGGTCTCTTAGAAGTTTGGATGGTAACCGCACGCTCATCATTATGGGGTTCGTGGGGCGCTCCCCGAATGCCACGAATGGGTCAACCCTGGGAAGAAAGAGTTACGTGGGTAATTTGTTTCATGGCCAGTTAGCTTGTGCGACTAAGTGGTCGGGAGACGTACGAGTTAATCAAGTATTGTTTAAGAGCCTGATTTTAGTTGATTGCCCGGGGGTAAAGATGGCATTTACCGGTGTTTGGCGGGGATTCCAGTGTCCTGTTGATAGATGGTTAGTGGTGGTGGAAGCGTAAGGCGGCAGGAGCCGAAGATCCCCCAATATGTGCATTCCTACTGGAAGTATGTCATGCAATATTCGCGTCAGTCAGGATGGTATAGAGGGCGAAGTGGGGATACCATGGTTGATTGCCGGGTCTTTTTAACAAGTCGAAGCGGCATTTAACTAGATAGATGTAGGTACTTATCTAAAGTGTCATATCGCTTGTTGACGGTTGAACGCTTTAATGCAGGTGTAGCCGATTGTAGGTCGGGAGTAATTTAAGGTCATCTTCTGTAAGTTGGAGGTGCGCGTCTACCCATCGCTATAAGCCAAGCCATAGCCATAGACGGATGAAACCATAACAGTGTCTAAAGTAGATAACTACCAGCTGGTTTGGATACTGGAGGATGAATGAGCAGCCAAGATAAAGAGAATGTCATGAGAGACGCGCCGCCTAAGAAGGCAATGAAAGCCTGGAAGAAGCCGGTGCTGGACATTCTAGATCTCCGAAGCGCGGCCCATGGCCCGCACAACTATGTGGTCGACGGTCCAGGTAAACACCAATCACATTAGGCTACAAATCTCAAGCTGCTTATGAATGAAAAGCAACGCTGCCTTCCATTGGTGCAGGGTGCTAGGTCAGCCTAGAGTTTGCGCTAAGACGGTCACGAAAAGATGCCAAGAGAATGAGTTTCATCGCAGGCGTTATGAGCCCGGCCGGGGATTCGAAAAAGTTATGCCGGGAGATGCTCGGTGCTTTTCGGCGTCCGGCTAGTGCCGGGAAAATGCATAGCCCGTCGATGGAAGTAGCTTTGGGCGTGTGTCTGTCGCGTGATCTTCCCGAGGATGTATTTGATCGCCAGCCTTTGGCCAACCATCGTTACCTGCTGGTGGGTGATGTGCGTATTGATAACAGATCAGAGTTAGCAGCAAGGCTTGGGTTCGAACATTTGCAGGCTCGCGAGATGGCGGACAGCGAGCTCTTTTTGGCTGCGTGGAGTGTCTGGCAAAAAGAGTGCGTCAGGCGTGTGATCGGGGGCTTTGCCGTGGCTGTGTGGGATGTTGAGAAGCGTGAACTCACACTGGTGCGCGACCATTGTGGCGAGCGGCCTCTGCATTATGCGCACTACGGTAATAAGTTCATGTTTGCGAGTATGCCGCGAGCCTTGCGCTGCATCCCTGGCTTCGATTGCGGGCTGAACGAAGACTATCTGCTGCGCTACCTGACGACTGGTCCGGGCAGTGGACCGCAGACTGCCTTTAACGGCATTTATTTACTGGGCCCGGGACACTTTCTTGTCTTCAAGCAAGAGATCAAGACAGAGCGTTACTGGCATCCCATGGATGCGCCGGCGATACGGCTCAGATCGGACGACGACTACGTAGAGGCACTGCTTGAACGCTTCGATGCGGCGGTGCGTGCGCGCCTGCGCACGGTGGGCAAAGTGGGCAGCCACTTGAGCGGAGGCATGGACAGCTCGTCGGTTACGGCTACGGCGGCAAGGCAGATGGGCGATACAAGGCTGACTGCGTTCACCGCCGTGCCGCATAACAACTTTAATGATTTGAATCCAACCGGCCGCTTCGGGAATGAAGGCCCGGCGGCCGCTAGGGTCGCCGGCATGTACGCGAATATCGATCATGTATTTGTTGAACCTTCGGGTGCTGACATGGTCGGGGTGATGCGGCAGACGGGCTGTTATACCGATTGTCCTGTCTATAATCCGCTGAACCAGATGTGGCTGAACGGCATTATGGATGAAGCGCGACAGCGTGGCATCAGGGTAGTGCTGCAGGGCAGCTGCGGCAATGCGACGGTAAGCTTCGGCGGTTTGATCGGACTGGCTGAAATGTTTGGAAGTGGACGTTGGGTTGAACTCTTCAAGAAGGTGAAAAAGCTCCGATCAGGGGGATACACTTCCTGGCGTGGAGCTGCCACGCTGGCCCTTGGACACAAGCTGCCTGTGGGGCTGCGCAAGTATCTGCGCCCGGAGATGCGGTCTTTTGATTTCGCCTTCAGTCCAGCGCATCCTGACCGGGTACGCGAGCATGGCCTGGCAGAGATTGCGCACAAGGAATTCTTTGAAGGCAATGGGGAAGTAGCGAACTTCCGGCACAGAATGTTCGACTTCTTTGATGGAGGCTTCGTGAACGGCGGAGTCAGCGCCGGCTGGGACATCAGCTATCGCGACCCAATGCAGGATAAGTGTGTCTTTGAATTTTGCTATGGGATTCCTATTGAGCAATACCTGGTAGGCGGACGGAGTCGTTCGCTGGTACGGAGGTCGATGCGGGGCCGGTTGCCGGCTGAGGTGCTGAGCTGCACAACGCGGGGCTTGCAAGCGGCGGACTGGTACTTGACCCTGGGCGGACAGCGAAAGCAGATGAACGAAGAGCTTATGCTGATACGGCAGTCGCCGATTGCGTCTCGGTTGCTGGACCTTGAGCGGCTGCAAAACCTGCTCGACACGTGGCCGGCCTCCGGGTATGAACAGAGCTCAATCAGCGACTCCTATCACCTCGCGCTTACACGCGGCCTTGCTGCCGGTAACTTCATCCGGCATGCTGAGAAGGCAGTTCATTGCTAATGCAAGCGCCTTCGTCGTGCCTTGCATAAAGCGGACCCGACGGTTGGCTTGAAGCCGCAGTGATGGGGTATGCTTGAACTTTCCGCATTTAAGAGGGCTCAGCGCTTCCATGCAAGTCAATCCAGATGAAAGAAGTGTCGAGGAAGTTTTAGACGAGCGGAAAGCTTCGATCTTTCCTGCCGGGTACATGGCGCCCTTTCTGCTGACGACCGTGATTTTTTTTGTTTGGGGGATGTCGAACAATCTCACGGACATCCTGGTGCAGCAGTTTCGCAAGACATTTTCACTTAGTCTGCTGCAGGCACAGCTGGTACAGACTTCGGTCTTCCTGGCTTACGGAACGATGGCAATACCGTCGGCCCTGCTGATGAAGCGTTTCGGCTACAAGGTTGGACTATTGGTGGGGCTGGTGGTGTTTGGAACGGGCACGCTGCTGTTCTGGCCGGCAGCGGTGATGGGAGAGTATCTACCGTTTCTATGCGCACTGTTTGTTGTGGGCGGCGGCTCTTCCATTCTTGAGACTGCGGCGAATCCATTCATCGCGCAGTTTGGCAGCGCGGCAACATCGGAGCGCCGCTTGAATTTCGCGCAGGCGTTCAATCCACCGGGAGCGATTGCGGGTGTACTGCTCGGTACCTGGTTTATCTTCTCCGGAGTCGAGAAGAATGCCGGTGAAGTTGCCGCGATGAAATTGAAGGGTACCTATGACGCCTATCTGCATGGCGAGATACTAAGGGTTGTTCCTACCTATGTCTGCCTGGGGATCGCTGTACTTATGCTGGCTGCGGTCATTGCCTATACGAAGTTTCCCCGTTCAATGGTCCATGCGGAGGCTTCGGGCAAACCCGATTTGACTGTTCTGAATGATCCCGGCACGCATGTACTCAGCAGATTGTGGAAGGCCCCGCATTTGCTGTTCGCTGTCGTTGCACAATTTTTTTATGTAGGCACGCAGGTCGGTTCCTGGAGTACGTTGATCCCTTACATTCGCGCCTACACGTCGGCGACGGAACGTACGGCAGGCTACCTGCTGACCGGGACACTGGTTGCTTTCGCGGTGGGACGAATTCTGTCGACATCGCTGATGAAGTATGTAGCGCCTGCGACCATGGTCTGTGTGTACGCGTTGGTTAATGCAATCCTGGTTGGGGTCGGCATTGTGCACCCGGGCATGATGGGTGCGTATGCTCTGCTACTTACGAGCTTCTTCATGTCAGTGATGTATCCAACGATTTTTGCGCTGGGGGTGAAGGGTCTTGGTGCGGACACAAACGTTGGCGCCAGCCTGATCGTGATGGCGATCGTTGGCGGAGCCTTTTTTCCGCCGCTCATGGGACTGGTCACGCGTTCCACCGGTAGCGTTGCGGATGGCTATTCGCTGGCAATTGTTGGGTATGTGGTGGTTGCCGCGTATGCCTTCAGTGTTCCGCGAATCAGCAGAAGAGCCGAGACCACTACTTAGCGGGCGCTTCATGTTGCCACGGTGTTTCCAGAACTTGTGGTTGATGGCGGGCTCGCCTGCCCGATGGCGAAATAGATGGTGGACGCGGGTGGAATCGAACCACCAACCTGTCGATTAAGAGTCGAATGCTCTGCCAGTTGAGCTACGCGTCCAGTTGCCTCGGAGGGCGCCGCTGACGTGCGACATGTCAGGGAGAGGATCGAAAAGGATGACCCACTCAAGAAATATATCACGAGAGGCTGGAGGCCGCCGGTGAGGCACTTCGTCAATGTTTCGTGGAAAAGTTGATGCACGTCATGACTGGCAAGGTGTCCGCGCGATGCGCGGGTCCGTGTGTATGCGGGGCCTGGTTGTTGTGACGCCGCTTTGCTGTTGCTGCATCTGCTGGATCTGGAGGAGCGGCGAGGCAGGCTGTGGCGGCTCCTGCGCGCGTTCGACCAGGATTGACCAATCTTCCGGGACGGGCATGTCCTGATCGAGGGCGGGTGGTTCTTCAAAGGCTGTCACCTGCACGGCAACGTAGAGTTCGCTGTCAGTAGAGCCGCGATACACGCCCATGGTCGGCGGAACGTCGGCGTAGTCTCTGCCAAGTGCTGTACGGATGTGGCGTTCGTGAGCCAGAAGGTTGTTGGTTGGATCAAAGCCGACCCAGCCGAGATGCGGCAGAAAAGCTTCGACCCAGGCATGTGTTGCATCGGAGACGGAGCGATCGGCGTGCTGCTGATCATGATGGAGATACCCGCTGACATAGCGGCAGGGAATGCCGAGGGAGCGGACGAGGGCGATCATCGTGTGGGCAAAATCCTGGCAAACGCCATTTCTTGATTCGATGGCTTCGTCAATCGGTGAATCGACGCGAGTACTTCGCGGCACGTAATTAAAGTAATCGTAGAGCCGGCTATTGATTTCGCGGAGAAGCATAAGTGGATCGTCTCTGCGACAGATATTGAATTCTTTAGCAAGCTTCAACAGGGCCGGTGTGGGTTTAGCAAAATCACTGTCGAGCAGCATCTCCCAGTAGTCGCCTTCTGCTACCAGGGTATCGAGTTCACCCCAGGCGTCGGGGCTGAGAAAATGCGGTACTTCGCCGAGATCCTGTTGCTCGACCAAAGATTCAGCAACGATGACTAACTGGGAGTGTTCACCCGGAATATCAAAGTGGTGCACATGATTGCCCAGGTGGTCACGATACGAGAAAACTCTGCAGCGCGGACTGACGGATAATGAGAAGGAGAGGCAGCGTTGATTGCTGTCGCTGCGGGGATGCATCCTTGTTTCCATTACGCTTTCGCTCACATTGGCCGAGTACTTAAACTTCGTCAAGTGTCGAACGGAAAAGAAATTCATCGGCTTCCTTTTTAGTTAACTAGGTAGCTAGAGCGGCCTGGACGGAATACTGGATGTAATAGCGGTAGATCTGCTTATGAATCTGCCGGCACTGATGGAGAACGTCGTGCAGATACTTGGCAGGATCCTGCTCGAGGATTTCTCCTATTTCGACAAAGCTGAGGGTCGCCTGCAATCGGCCGGCCAGCCGCATTAAGCCTTCGGCCTGCTGGCGGCCGTTCGCTTGTTGCATGGCCTTTAATGCTTCGCTTAATGACTCGATGGAGTAGCGAACCGAATGAGGGAATTCCGGATTGAGCAGGAGGAATTCAAGAATGCGGTCATGACTTAGATCAGCGGTATATACGCGGCAGTAAGCTTCAAACGCAGTGCAGCAACGCAGCAGGCCTATCCATTCCAGGTAGTTGTAGCCGTCGTTTTCTTCGTCACTGGTTTCTAGAAGATCAGCGGAGTAGATATCGAGCAGCTTTACCGTGGCGAACGCTCGTTCGAGGGCCCGTCCTGTCTGAATAAACTGCCATCCTTCGCCATGGCTCATGGTGGTATCTGTAATGCCCTGGAAGAGATGAAGGCCGTCAATCACTGCTGGTAGAAACTCTTCCAGGTGTAGTTCGCTGCCGTAACCCGCGGGCTCGGTGACCTGGTGATACAGGCGGTTCAACTGCGTCCATTGTTCGGTACTTAATTCATCGCGCACCTGGCGTGCATTGTCCCTGGCAGTGACGATGGAAGCACGGATAGACGCTTCGTTGTCAGCATCGAAGGTCAAGGCTTGAACCAGTTGGTAATGGTCGCCGACCCAGGCGGATTCAGGCGTGTGGCCCAGTGCGGCGAGGACACGGTTCCACCGTTTTTCCACTGTCGTGCCGGAACGATCGAGCATGAGCGACATATTCACGTCGAGCAGGCGAACGGTGTGCTCGGCCCGCTCAAGGTAGCGGCTCATCCAATAAAGACTGTCAGCGACACGAGAGAGCAAATGCAGCCTCCATGCAATTAGCTTTAGTCATTTAACACCCAGGTATCTTTGCTTCCGCCGCCCTGCGAGGAATTAACTACCAGGGAGCCTTTGCGGAGGGCGACGCGGGTAAGCCCACCCGGAACAATCTGGACTTTGTCGCCAAACAAAATGTAGGGGCGTAAGTCGACATGACGTGGTTCAATGCTGGCGCTGGCGGGTCCGCCCATGAGGCAGGGAGCACGTGAGAAGTCGAGGGTCGGCTGAGCGATGTAGTTTCGTGGATTATCTTCTATCTTGCGCTTGAATTCTTCCTGCTGCTCCTTTGAACTATGCGGACCGATCAACATGCCGTAGCCGCCGGATTCACCGACCGCCTTGATCACAAGCTTGTCGATATTTTCCATCACATGCTGTCGCTGGGCCGGGTCGGTCATCAAGAATGTTTCAACATTGTTCAGGATTGGATCTTCATTCAGGTAGTAGCGGATGATGGCGGGAACGTAGGCGTAGAGCGCCTTATCATCGGCTAGCCCCGTCCCGAAGGCATTGGCGAGGGTCACGTTGCCGGCCCTGTAGGCGTTGAACAAACCGGCGGCGCCGAGGATGGAATCGGAGCGGAAGGCCAGGGGATCGATAAAGTCATCGTCGACGCGCCGGTAAATCACATCGATGCGCTTGAGACCAGCCGTGGTGCGCATGTAGACGATGTTGTCATGAGTCACAAGGTCGCGACCTTCGACTAACTCTATGCCCATCTGCCGGGCAAGGTAGGTGTGCTCGAAATAGGCCGAGTTGTAGACCCCGGGAGTAAGCAGAACGATGGTTGGTTCCGGACGGCCTTCGGGTGCCAGTGAACGCAGGGTACTCAACAGCATCTGCGTATAGTGGTCGATGGGGCGGACGCCATAGGAGCCATAAAGCTGCGGAAAGATGCGCTTCATGACACGCCGGCTGGTAAGCATGTAGCTGACGCCGCTGGGGACGCGCAGGTTATCTTCAAGGACGACAAAACTGCCGTCGTTCAAACGAAGAAGATCTGTACCTGTGACGGCGATGTATACGTTGCGCGGTACCTGCAGGCCGCGCATTTCCCGGCGAAAGTGCCGACAGCTATAGACGATCTCCCGTGGAACAAAGCCGTCGGCAAGGATTTTGCCATCGTTGTAGACGTCGTGAAGAAAATGGTTGAGAGCGGTAATGCGTTGGATGAGGCCTTTTTCAATATGCGCCCACTCGGCTGCGGTGACGATGCGAGGCAGCAGGTCGTAGGGGAAAATGCGTTCCGTTCCTTCGCCGCGACCGTAGACAGTGAAGGTGATGCCCTGCGTCAGGAAAGATAAGTCGGCTGATTGCTTACGCCGACGAAGTTCCTGCTCCGGCATGTTTTGAAAGGCCTCAAGCAGAGCGCGATAGTGGGGGCGAACCGTGCCTTCGGCGTCGAACATTTCGTCAAACGCGTCATCGAGAAAGTAATCGCGCAGGGCGGGATTACTATTCTGCAGGCGGTTGCTACCCACTAATCAGTACCTCCGACAATTTGATCGGAAACGACGAAGAAGTTGCGCAGGTTGGCGATGCCAAAAGACGTGGTGAGGGCGACGTCAGCAGCATCGCGACCGGTGGCCATGAGGACGCGGCCGATGCGGGGCTGATTATGCCTTGCATCGAAGGTCCACCATTTGTGATCGAGATAGACTTCGAACCATGCGCTGAAGTCCATTGGTCCTGAAGCAGGGAAGCCTATGTCACCAAGGTAGCCGGTGGCATAGCGTGCTGGAATATTGAGCGCTCTGCAGAAGGTGACGGCGAGATGCTGAAAGTCTCTGCAGACGCCGACGCGTTCAGTATAAACATCAAGCGCGGTGCGCGTGGAGCGGGCATACGCATAACCGAAACGAACGCGCGACCAGACCCATTCGCACACGGCACGAACGCGTCCCCAGCCGGGTGCGATGTGGCCGAAGAGTTCATAGGCGACGACAGAGAGAAGGTCTACTTCGCAGTAGCGGCTGCTGAGCAGGAATTGCAGTACGTCGTCCGGCAATTCTTCAATTGGATGCTCCTGCGAGGTGAGTTGCTGCGGGTCGGGTTCGCCGGAATCTTCAATGGTGGCGTCACCAATAAAGCGCAGCATGCCGGCGGGAGCGGCTACGCGGGTGCAGATATTACCAAAGCTGTCAGTGTATTCGTGGATAGCTATTTCGGGTTCAACGCGCAGCGAATCCGGAGTTTGTAAGAGGTGTTTACGAGAAGGATGGACGTGCAGCATCGCAACGATGGACGCAGGATAGGGAAGCTCGAAGGAGATGTCGTAGCCAAGACGTATCAACATAGGTCAGTAAGGCCTTTCGTGGCCTGGGATGTGCTATGGGATGCATGAATCTCGACATGGAGAAGACTCCCAGACTTTATCAGGTTTCCAGGAATTTAGCGCAGCGTTTAGTCTTGTGGGAGATCATTCGTTGCGCGGAGAAGCGATGACGTATTGTGTAGCCATTATGACCCATGAAGGTCTGGTGATGGCGTCTGATTCTCGAACCAATGCCGGGTATGACCAGGTGAATGTCTGCCGGAAGATGCATACCTTCGTAATGCCGGGGGAGCGGGCATTTTTCATTCTGACAAGCGGCAGTTTGTCGCTGACGCAGTCTGTGGTGACCCTGCTGCGCGATGACTTCAACGCGGGTGAGGGGCTGGCGGGAGCGGAGACCATGTACGCGGCTGCTCGCGCAGTGGGCGATGCGGTACGGCGCGTGTCTGACATGGATCGGGCAGCACTTGAACGCGACGATTACAGCTTCAACATCCACCTGCTGCTGGGAGGGCAGGTGTTGGGGGAGCGGCCTGATCTCTACCTGATTTATCCGCAGGGCAACCCGTTGAATGCTACGGAAGACTCGCCGTATCTGCAGGTTGGTGAGGTGAAGTATGGCCGGCCTATCCTTGACCGCGGTATTGTGCATGGCTCGACTTCACTCGAGGCCGCGGCGAAATACGCACTACTGTCCTTCGACGCGACCATGCGATCAAACGTTACCGTAGGACCGCCGATCGAGTTGCTCATCTATCGCAATGGCGATCTAAATGGCGGCGTGTACAAAAGCTTCAAGGCAGAGGACCCGGAGTTGATCGAGATCCACAAGCGGTGGGAGTTGTCGCTGCGAAGAGCAGTGGAAGAACTGCCGGACATCGAGTTTTCTGAAAACCTGGTGTTGCCGTTCGGTTCCACGAGCCGCTCCCTGTAGGCGCTTCAGGTAGTGTGTGGCCGCAGCTTCCAGAGTGCCTGGCGCAGCATGCCCAGGAGGGCTTCCGCATCCTTGCTGTTCGGGTTGAGGCGATGCACGATGCGGCGCAGTTCAGCGTCCATGTGGCCGCGCGGATGGCGTTCCAGATAGCCAGTGGCGGCGAGAAGTTCCATGCCGACCGTGGTCAGCAACTCGGCTTGGGTGGCGGTTGCGGGCTGTTCGGGAAAAGACTGGAGCGGCAGAGGTGCATTGGCGTCGCGGATCAATTCATAAAGACAAAGCGCCACAGCCTGGCCCAGGTTCATGGATGGATGTTCTTCGCGCGCCGGGATATGCAGAAGCCAGTCGCAGTGGCTGAGGTCGTCATTTGAGAGCCCAAATTTTTCCGAGCCGAAGAGTAACGCGGTGCGGCCACTCTGGAGATTTTGCCGGATGCGGGTGGCGCCGGCTTCCAGCCTGTAGATGCCATGCTGGAGGTCGCGTCGATGGCTGACGGCAGAGGTGCCGACGACGAGCGTGCAATCAGCGACAGCTTCAGCAACACCGGCATATTCCCGCGCACTGGCGAGCAGTTCCAGGGCGCCGACTGCTGAGCGTGCTTCGCGAAATGCGGCTTCATACGGCCGGACAACGCGCATTTCCAAGAAGCCGAAGTTGCTCATGGCGCGTGCGGCGGCCCCCATATTCAGTGGGTTCCTGGTGGCGACAAGGACGACACAAAGGCGGTCAGATTCTTCAGAGGTCAGCACGATTCGATTGTAAGGAATTTGCCTGCGTTGGCGACTTCATGGTGCGAACTGCAAGGTGTAGGCGGTGGCAGGATCAATGGGATGAGCCGGGACTTTGAGCGCGACGAGCTGCTCATAAATCGTGGACCAGCGCTGCGCGGTGAAGTGGCCGAGGTGGGAGTCGGATGTGCCGGGACCTTCGATGAAGTGGTGATCCTTAAGCGTCTGCACGCTGAACTGCATCTGTTCTTGACTCATCGCTGGGTTGAGTCGTTGGATCTGTGCATCCGCCATTGCGGGATCCTGCAGATAGTTCGCCCAACCCTGGATAGAGGCATTGACGAACTTCCTGATGATGTCAGGATGCTCCTGCAGAAATTGCCTGGAAGTGAAGAAGACACGATAGGGCTGATAGCCGGTGGAATTGATGAGCAGCGTACGGACATCGGCCCCTCCTTTACGGGCAAAGAATGGTTCTGAAGTGACGAAACACTGCTGGATGTATTGAGGATCTTGCATAAAGTTGGCGATGCTGTAGGTCGCTGGAAGTTCACGCACGTTATGCAGGTTGTAGCGGGCAAGCAGGTAGCGGAACCACGTGGAGCCGGGCTTTACGGCGACGGAACGGTCCTCGAGGTCAGCGAACGTATGCACCGGCGAATTCGCATGCACCATGATGGCTTGCGGATCCTGCTGCATGGTGGCGGCGACGGCGATGACGGGAATTCCCTGCGAGACGGAGACCAGGATCTTGTCTGACGAGCTCATGCCGAACTGGGCGACGCCGCCTGCTACTTGCTGCTCTGCGACGAGCATGGGGCCTCCCGGCGCGATGGTCACGTCCAGACCCTGGGCCTGGTAGAGTCCCTGGATCTGCGCCTGGTAGAAGCCCCCCATTTCGGGCTGGGGATACCAGTCCGTCTGCAGGGTTACCGGGTAAAGGCCGTTAGATGAAGTGCGAGATTTACAGCCAATACAGAGCGCGAGAAGTAGCAGGCAGAGGCTGGTAGATGTCCGACGTTTTGCAGTGCACATGCGGCCCTCCGAGAGGAAGAATGTAACGCAGGGTAGCATCCGGCCGCGTTCGCCGCGCTGATCTTTCGAACTATGCAGCCAAGTGGCCGCCGATGTGCTGCGCGAAGGCGAGCAGCATGGGATCAGCGCCGGGGGCGGCGGCAATCTGTACACCCGTGCCGAATGGAGCCGCAATTATTTCTCCGGGAAGGCTAAGCGCGGGCAGGCCGGCCAAGCTGAAGGGCGTGGTGTAGCGCAGAATGATCCGGCGTGCGTCGGTGAGATCGGCATGAGCGTAGAGACGACTGACTGGAGCTGCCGGAAGCATGAGCAGGTCGAAGTGGTCGAGAAGCTTATCCATTTTGAGCTGGAATTGTGCAAGCCGCTTTCGCAGGTTTGCAAGTGCAGCTGGAGTGAGCGAAGCGCCCCACTCTAGCCGCTGCCGGATGGATGCTTCAAAATGATGAAAGTGTCCTTGATGAATGTGTGCGGCTTCATGTGCCTGCAAGCCGGCGAAGATTTCGAGCGTATCGACCCACCAGGCTGTGTCGAACTCACGCAAGGTAGCACCGGCGGCAGTGACCACTTTTTTCCATGCGCGGTAAGAGCTCAGAACATCTTCTTCGCAGTCGTCAAGAAAACTGTTGCCAACGTAGCCGATTTTCAGTTCTGCAGGGATAGGGCCCGCTGGAAGATGGAAGAGTGTTTCTGCGATGGGTGCGAGATCGCGTGGATCATGCAGCAGGATGCCGAGTGTGTCGAAGGATGGCGCGAGGTGCGCGGCCCCGGCCCAGGCTTGGGGAAAGCAGGCGTCGGTTGAGGCGAGAGAGTGCGACGCGCGAAAACCTGTGAGTCCGCAAAGCGCAGCGGGCACACGGATGGAGCCGCCGGTATCCGTCCCGATGGCTGCCAGGGCTGAACCCTCCTGCACACTGGCGACGGCGCCGCTGGATGAGCCGCCGGTCAGCAGCGTGGCGTCGCGTGACTGCAGGCAATCGCCGTACTCGGGATTCTGCCCGGTGATGCCGTAGGCGAGTGGATGAAGGTGCGTCTTACCGGTAAGCAGCGCACCGGAGTCGAGAATGCTTTGTGCTACTGCAGAATTCTGTGCAGCGACCGGCTGATGCCCGGCATAGAAGCGCGAACCGCAGGTAGTGCGCGTGCCGGCAAGATCAAAGCAGTCTTTCAATGAAATGGGAACGCTGAAAAGTGGTTTGGCCTTGTCGAGTACGGCGGCGTTCAGGAGCACTTCATCGGGACGGAAGTACAGGTAAGTATTGTGCGAAGCATTGCTGTTGGCAAGTGTGATCGCTTTTTCGGCGACGTGCTGAGGGGTAAGACTACCGGCCGCTAAAGAGGCGCGGAGCTGCGTGAGCGGGGATTCTTTTTCCAGCATGCTGAGGATAATGATAAGCCGATTAAACGCCCCATACCGCTGAAAGATGGTTGACGCAGAACGCGGCAGCGTGCAGACTCAAATTTCCGAAAGCTATTTCCAGATGGTCCTGAGAGTCTGACAGGCACACTGTTGTGTCTGCATCAACCGGTGCATGAATGACGGAGTGCGGATGGAAAGCAGTCTGGATGAGGAAGATGTGAGCGCGGCCACCGTCAAACTGGCACAGCCGACGTCTTACGCATTGAAGCAGCACATTCTGTCGCCGTGGGAGACGCTGGCGCAATCGGTGTCGGCCATTGCGCCGAGTGCTTCTCCGACGCTGACCATTCCACTCGTGTTTGTACTGGCCGGCGAAGGTACCTGGCTGGCATATGTTCTCGCATTGATCTGCGTTGGCCTGGTAGCGCTTTGTGTCGCGGCGTTTGCGCGGGATTCTGCTTCGCCTGGTTCGTTGTATGTGTATACACGATCAAGCCTGCCGCCGGTATTTGCTTCGCTGGCTGCATGGGCGCTGTTTTTCGCCTACGTTACGACCGCTGCTTCTGTGACGGCAGGCTTTATCAACTATGCCTATGAATTGCTGGGTAAGAATGGCAGGCATGTACCGGCCATTGTGCTGGATGCCATCGCAACAGGCGGTGCGGTGTGGCTGGCGCAACGCGATGTGAAGATGTCTACCCGGGTGATGCTGTGGATTGAAGCAGTGTCGGTCTGTTTGATCAGCTTTGTGATTGGATTAGTGATCTGGAAGCACGGGCTACACCTGGACATGCCGCAGTTCCGGCTGCATGGGGCGACTGCTTCCGGAATAAGCCTTGGCGTGACGCTTGCATTGTTCAGCTTTGTCGGTTTCGAAAGTGCGACGGCGCTTGGCTCGGAAGCACGCGAACCATTAAGGACGATTCCTCAGGCGGTGATTCGGAGCGCTTTGCTTGCCGGCATGTTTTTTCTGGTCTGCGCTTATGGAGAGGTGCTCGGGTTTCGCGGCTCGACGCATGGACTTGGCGAAAGTACTGCGCCGCTAGGATTCCTGGCGACCAACAGCGGCGTACCTATTCTTAGTGCCCTTATCAACTGCGGCGTACTTGTGAGCATGTTTGCTTCAACGCTGGCATGCACCATTGCCGCGGCGCGGGTATTGATGCTGATGGCGCATCACGGCCTTGCGCATGACATTTTTTCAAAGACACATGCGAAGAAGCGGACACCCGGGGCGGCTGGATTACTGGCAGGCTTTGTTGCGTTTCTACCGGTTGCGCTGCTGAGCTTGCGAGGGGTAAGCGCAGCCGACATTTACGGCTGGATGGGCACGCTTTCCGTGTACGGATTCCTCACGATCTACGGGCTGGTTGCGCTTTCATTACCGATACACTTGAAGCGACATGGCAAGCTGAGCGTTACCGGCATCGCACTTGCCGTGACCACGGCATTGGCGATGCTGCTGGCCATGATCGGCAATTTCTATCCCTTGCCTCCGGCGCCGCTGCGGTATTTTCCGTATGTCTACGTGGCGTACCTGGTGGCCGGAACTTCCTGGTATTTCTGGTCGCCGCGCCGTCGTGCAATGGCGGTCTAGAGCTAGAGCGGATTGCCCGTTGCTGTATTGTATCTGGCGCTCAAGTTTGCCTTTTCCTGGCAAGAAGGCTAGCTGACAGCTTCTTTTCGCTTACACCTGCAGTCCATCCGAGCTAGTCGACTTCGCCAATATCTTCATTCCAGATCGAGGGATTACTGCGGATGAAGTTTCGAAGTAATTCCACGCAGGTAGTGGAGGCAAGATCGATAACCTGTATGCCGATGCCGCGGAGCCACTCCAATCCACCGGGAAAGTTCACGGACTCGCCGACGACGAGGGTGCGAAAG
>CAZZXL010000088.1:0-20278 GCA_964658035.1 uncultured Acetobacteraceae bacterium | reverse complement strand
CTCTGTCGACGGCATCACGGTACGCAGTGCCACAGGCGGCAATCGCGCCCTGGCCGATGCTTTCCCATCCACCGAGTCCATCTCCGAGATCCGGGCAGATGGCGTCTTGAACAACGCCGAGTACGGGCAACCAGGACAGATCACCGTCACCACCAAGGGAGGCACCAATGATCTGCATGGCGGTGCGTTCTGGTACCACCAGAATGCCGCGTTCGATGCCATTCCTTATGCCTACGACACCATCAAGCAAAAGCCGAAACTTATCGGGAATACTTTCGGCGGCAGTGTTGGTGGGCCTGTCGTTCTTCCGCACTTCTATAACGGCCATAACAAGACCTTCTTTTTCGGCGCCTACGAGGGATGGAGACATCCTTCAACAACTTCAGAACAATACAAAGTTCCCAGCACGTTGATGAAGCAGGGTGATTTCTCGAGATATACATCAAGCGGTTTCAGCGGAGCGTTGAACGACCCGTTTACCGGTGGCACATACGGCGCCAAACTACCTTCCGTCAATGCCGCTGCCCAGAAGTTGCTTTCCTTCTATCCCGATCCGAATGTGGGCGATCCTGCTGCATACACAGACGATGGCACTCCGAATTACACAGTGAATAAAGATTCGAGTGCCTCCTCCAACCAATTTGATGTTCGCGGCGATCAGTACCTGGGTGCCAACCAGAAATTTCTTATCTGGGGTCGCTTTACCTTCAAGAATTATCCGACGAACACGCCGGAGCCTCTGAACGTTGCATCTGCCCAGAACGCCAACAAAAGCCGCGTGTTGAAGATAAGTACGAATTACTCGATCACACCCCAGTTGATCAACGAATTCGGCTTCGGCTTTGTGCGTTACAGCACCGGCCTCACCAATAGCTTCGACGGAAAGTCTTTTACACAAGGCCTGGGCCTGACCGGCCTGCAGAACCTTTTCTACAACGGCATTCCTGAACTCGATTTCAACCATGTCAGCAACCTAAACGCAGACCGTCTCAGTTCCATAAACAAGTCGAATACATTTGTCTATACAGACGCGCTGAACTGGACCAAGGGCAACCACCAGGTCAAGGCCGGCCTGGACATAAGCACGGTCGAAGCCATTACACCGCTCGGCTTTAATGGTTCTGATAACTACGGAACGTTTCAATACAATACCTCCGGCAGCGCAGGGCTTTTCACCGGAGTCGACTTTGCGGACTTCCTGAGTGGCCTGCCCTATCAGACGTTCTATGACGTTGTCTCGCAGGATAACGACGGTAAATCGACCCACTATAACTTCTTCGCGCAGGACCAGTGGAAGGTCAACCAGGACCTGACACTAAGCTATGGCCTTCGTTACGAATTACAGCCGGGTTACTTTGACGTACACGGAGATATCGGCAACTTTGATCCGAGTCTGGCCCTTGCAGGTCGCTCGATCTATCCAAATGGCAAGCAGAGCCTGCTCGCCCAATCCTTTCTTGCCAGCGCCAACGCCTGCGATCCGGATGGCGTCCACAATACCAACACTGCCGTGGTGAACGGTGCACCTTGCATGCCTGTGCAAACGAATAGCCAGGCCGGCTTTCCTTCCGGCTTGAAGCACTATCCGAAGTTCCGCTTTACGCCTCGGGTTGGCTTTGCGTACCGTCCGTTCCACGATGACAAGACCGTTGTCCGCGGCGGCTTCGGTATGTATGACATCACGCTGCTCGGCTCCAACTTCTACTCGCTTACCGGCACGCTGCAGGCGCAGACAGCGCAATATACCAACTCGCTGAATAGCACCACGCATACAGTCGGCTACCAGTGGCCGGAAATTTACGCGGGTGCAGGAAATGCCGGCAGCACCACCAACTACGGTAATGACTACTTCGGCACAGCAAACAGTACCAACTGGAAAGACCCCTATACCGAACAATGGTCATTGAGTATCGATCACGATTTCGGCTCCGGGTACGCTATTCGTGCCTCATACATCGGCAACGAAACACACCAGCTGGTATGGGCTCCGGATGAAAATACTCTGCCGTTCTCAAGCACCGTATCAGCCAACAATCAGCCTTTGAGCGCACGGCTCTTTCCCAACTGGGGCCGCATCAATACCCGCGCCACCGGTGCTAATGCGAGCTACAATTCTGCGCAGTTGGACTTCAACCACCGTTTCCAGAAAGGTCTGCAGATCGATTCGACTTACAGCTTTGCCAAGGCGCTTGCTGACAACCAGGGGCCGGCCAACACCGGCTTCGCCGGGGAGAGCGGCGGTTCGCGCGCTACCTCGATTCTCGATCGTGCACAGGACTACGGCAATGTCTTCGGAACAAGAAGACACCGCTGGAACACGACCTCAGTCTATGAGCTTCCCATCGGACGTGGCCGCGCTTTTGGCGGATCGATGTCCAGGCTCGAAGACACGGTCATCGGCGGATGGCAGTTATCAAACATCTTCCTCTGGCAAACTGGGCCGTTCGAATCACCCTACTTCGACGCAGGGCAGGGCGATCCTTCAGGCACAGGTTCGGGCCTTCAAGGCACGACCTCCGGCTTTGACGGCGGCCACCGCAACCAGGCTCCTGATCGGGTAGCCGGTGTCAGCGTGAAGCCAGTAGGACGCAATCGCAATAACTGGATCAACACCGCCGCCTTCACTTGCCCGGGTTATCCCGGCTGGACTCCTGGCACTGCTTGCACCACCGGTAGCGGCTACAGCAGCGCCGGCGTAGCGAACAGTCCTTATCCCAATCCGATCGGCCGCTTCGGCAATGCGCAGGTCGGCTCGGTTGTTGGACCTGGCACTGTGAACCTTTCATCAGGATTGAGTAAGAGCTTTGCCATCACTGAAAGGATCCACTTACGTGCCGAAGGCACGTTCACCAATATCCTGAATCACACCAACCTGAGCGATCCTAATATGGACATCAGCAATCCTAGCTTCGGTCTGATCACCAGTGCCATCGGATCAGACTTTGGTGGAGCGCGGTCTGGACAGGTCTCAATGCGCTTGGACTTCTAACCAGCACTTATTTAAATAACAAGGGGAACGGCAGCCGGCCGTTCCCCTTGTTGTTGCTATGTTTAGCTATTCCACGTTTGTCGAATAAATGCGCACAGGCCCGAGCAGCCCTGACGGCTGCAGCGGCGACTTCGCATCATATGGCTTTACATCTGCATACGTGTACTTCTTGGCCCCCGGTTGTTGATCACCGATAAGCCTGTTCACCCAGGCGTTCGTGACTTTGATGGATAGTTCATTGGGACCAGGCTTCAATGCTTCCGTCACCTCCACTCGATATGGCTCATGCCACACCACGCCAAGGTCTTTTCCATTTACCGCAATCGATGCCAGATTCTTCACGTCGCCCAGGTCAAGCCAGATATGTGCTCCCTTGCTCAGCCATGCGTCGGTAGCATGAATCGTTGCCGCATAAGTTCCCGAGCCGGAGTAGTACTTGATGCCCGGGTCGGGGTTGTCGCTCCAGGATCCAAGTTTGTCGAGGGTGATCGTGGATGGAGCGCCTAAGTCCGCTTCAAACGCCACCTTCCATGGACCATCAACCATGCCCTTCTGGCTCTCAACGATCTTCGGCAGAGTTTGCTTTATCTCCTTCGCCGGATCGCGGAAGACGACGAAGACCGTACCCCATGGCTCAAGCTGTAAGGGGACCGTAGTATGACTATTGGCAATTGTGTAAGAGACGGGCTTCGACTTACCTGTCTCTGCGTACCAGAGCTCAGGCTTCTTTCCGGAAACTCGGAAGGTCGCGTCGATTTTCTGATCTTTCGTGCTGCGATTATCCACGAAGTAGATATCGCTCTCCGCAAGCTTGCGATGTGCAAATAGTACGCTGGAGTCAGCATCAGGCTTGGTGTAGTCAAAGTCGGGCGTTACGTTGATTGCCCGGAAAACATCTTTCAAGTCTTGACCCGCATACACTGAACCTTTGCCAACGTGATGAATACCTTTACCATCGCCGAACATAAGTGCGTTCAGCTTGTTAAACTCTGCCTGGTCATCAGCAAGGCTTGGGTCATCTACCGGCTTGGGACCGGCAACAACAGCCCCGTTCTGCACCAGCTTGTAAATCGCTCGAAGCACCGGAAGCGACATATGCTGACTATAAGGATCGAGCCCTAGCATGCTATAACTCATGCCGCTCTTCGTTGTGATGCGCCCATTCACGACACTTAGTTCATGGATTAATCCGTCCGCGTTAATGTAGTCGAAGCCATAACCCTCGGGAGTTTTGGGCGCAGAAGTATGAAAGATGGCGGTCAGGTTTGAATCTTCACCGTAAAAGTAAAGCAGGTCCGCATTGAAGCGTCCCTGCTGGAGCAAGTAGCTGGTACGCGCAAGATAGTTAATCCATGGCCCGGCCTGGTCTGCCCAGGTTTCATTACGATTGAACCATTGCCCGAAAGGCCCAAGCGTCAGGCCAGGCGCCGTCCCTTTTCCGACAAGTGGCTGATGGGCAGATTCATGAATCACAATCCGATTGATACCATTCAGAAATTCCTGATCGGCCGTCGGCTTCAACGTCGATGGCGACCAACCCCACGGTGCAGCCGCAGCAGTCATGGATTCAGCCGCTGCGATGTTTTGCCCGTAGATATGGGCGACTGATGCTGACTCACGATCGTCTGCGTTAAAGTCATACTGAATGTTGTTGACCCCGGGGCTCTGTGTCCACATCGCGCTCATGGGTATGTCATCCAGCTTCTTTACTTCCATGCCATCTGCGACAAACGCACGATTGTCTTCATGCGATTCCCCGTAGTGCCCAATGCCTCGCTCTTTCAACGAAGCTTGTACCTGCCCGTAGTGTTCATCGGCAATCAGGTCGGCAATCGTCTTACGGAAGTCCCATAGAAAACGATCGCTTGCCGCAGCACTTTCTACCACTGCGCCCGTCAGTACAGGCATCCATGGAGTGGCATCGTATCCCCGCCGCTTCTTGAACTCAGCGAGCATGTTATCGGTCCAGTTCTGTGAACCAGCTTCCCAGCTATCTGTAA
Organism: uncultured Acetobacteraceae bacterium; assembly: GCA_964658035.1. Taxonomy (GTDB): domain Bacteria; phylum Acidobacteriota; class Terriglobia; order Terriglobales; family Acidobacteriaceae. The sequence goes on along the minus strand of CAZZXL010000088.1, from coordinate 15,289 downwards.
CGACATAGCGAATACCCTTGGCGCCCATCATGTTTGCACCGACAGTATCTTTGTAGCTATCCAAGTACTTATCCATGTAGCTTTTTACAAATCCGGAATTCAGTTTATCGACTTCAAGGCCCGTAGCTTCTGCCGTAGCAGGATGGTTCGTGATGCCGAGCAGCGAATAGCCAAAGCGGAGTACCACCCAATCGCCTGCAGGCGGCGTCCAATCGAGAGTTCCATCCGGATGCATTTTGCTCGTCAAGTCAATTACATTATCTTTGCGGATCGCGTCTGCCGGAGCGACCTCCGGCGAAGTAAACTGGTAAAGGTCGGGTACTGGAACGAAAGCCGCTTTCTCTTCAAAGTGGTTGGTTCTTGCCCCTGGATGCAATTTCAATTCAGCTATTTCATAGGTAGTAGGAGCTGCACCCATCTTTATTCCCAGCGAGGCTGGATCAATACTGCTCATCCATGGCGGTAGTTGCGGCGGAGGCGTCCGCTTGAATATAACGCGAAAATACTTCGCCTTCTCAGCGTGAAACGAAAAGGTAGTCTGCGGAGAGGAACTATCTGGAAGCTTAATCACTTCATGAAAGGCCTGTCCGTCGTTGCTTGCCTCGAGAGATACTTCCGGCGCAGCGAGACCCGCAATCATTGCAACAATGCCGTTAGGCTTCTCCATGGAAAAAGTGAGTGCACGCATGGTCTCCGGCTGAGCAAATTCATATTGAATCCATGAACTGTCGCCGGCTTTCTCCGGGATGGGCACGCCGGTAGTCTTCTCTAACAAGCCATCAGTCAGAAGCGCTGCATCCGGTGTACCGGCGCTCGCCGTCATCCTGGGGTGACGCGCATCGGCCGACACATCGCTTGCTGCCTTGCGATAGGCAATTACAACAGCATCTGCATAATATTGAGGGGCCGCCTTGCTTCCTTCGGGCGAAGGCATCAGGTCACGAATGTTCAGATCCTGAAACGCGCCCGTCTTAGATGGAGGATGAGCAAGCATACCTGTGAATGGCTTGCCGCCCGTTACATAGGTTTCGCTCCACACATACTTCTTCATGCCCTGGGACGCTGGCACCCAGGGGCCGCCTGTCTCACTCCAGCCGGGCGAACCAGCGATCGCTTCTTCGAAGCCATACTGGTCGGCAAGCGTAGTTGCATACTTGAATGCGTCTTTCCACTCGGGCGTCATATAAGCCAGTCGCTGTTTCACCACCTGCGGTGTGGCCAGCGCTGCATCAAAATTCTGGAAGCCGCCGATCCCGATCCTATGCATCCAGTCCAGGTCTAATTTGATACCTTCCTGGCTGATGTTGCCATTCATCCAGTGCCACCAGACGCGTGGCCGGGCGCTGCTCGGAGGATTCTGAAATCCGCTCATCAGGGCGTCCAAGGTACTCTGCGCCGGAGCGCCCCCGGTGCTTAGTGACAACAGCATGCCGACTATCAATAGCTTTGAACTTCTGATGTTGCTACCTTTGTTGACCAATAACTTCATGCGCATCTGTTCTCCTCGTCTAGCGCTTCATCCTGCAGGAAAAACTTACTAAGTGAATGTGGCAGAGGTATGCTCGTCAGGTTTACTTTTGTATGACGTCACAAGTACAGAGTTTCAAGTTCTACCTGGATTTGCAGGTGGATTACAGTAGCTGCTGGTCCGGGGCACGCCGCCTCCATTGGTAAGCTGCGATAGAGTTCTTCCAATAAAACTTTTCAGCCGCAACTCTACCCTTGGTCAATACGTATCGTCGGACAATATCGAACGTTTGAGCGAAGTTGGTAACGTGATCGCTGTTCGGCCAGTCGCTCCCAAAAAGAATATGGTCTTCCCCAAAGATGTCCCAGATCGCATCAAGCCTGTCTTTGTAAAAGGAGAGGCCCGTCGGTACACGGCCGCCCTGGGGCACAGGTATTTCGGAAAGTTTAATGAAGGCCCGCCGGTTTTCACTTAGCGCCTTCAAATCGGCCAGATAGTCCCTGTGCGCATCTGCGTTCTCAGGAGGCTTTGCACTCGGAAGATGGTCAATGACCAGCCGTAGCTCCGGGACCCGCTGAGACACGGCAACAAGGGCCTTGATCAGCTTTGGGTCCGGATTAGCACTATCCAACCCGAGCCCCGCCGCAGCCAGTTTCTGCATGTCCTGCATAAAGCCCGGCTTGTGCATGTCGATCGAAAGATCGCGGTCCCATAAGTTGCCATAGCGAATGCCGACGAATAAAGGATTATTGTGCAACCTGTCTAACTGTTGACCAAATGTGGGTGAGCCTGGGATAAGATCGCCCACAACACCAACAATCATGGGATGGTCTGCCGCCTGTTGCAGCACCCAGTCATTGTCGCTCTCAAGCGGGCTGGCTTCAATCGCAATGGCGCCGACCACGCCGAAGGGTCGAGCTATTTGTTCGTAACGGCCTGGAAGTGCGGGTTTGTAGATAGCTTTGTCATTCTTCAGCGGCCAGGGCACGCCGCCCGGCCGTGACGGATCGAACAAGTGGATGTGACTGTCGATGGTGTGCAGCGGCTGCAACGCATTGGCCGACGGGTTGACCGTGCATACCGTGGCAAAGGCCCCGCCCAGTCTCAGTAGCTCGCGCCTGTCCATCTGCTCTCCATGCCGGGGAAGTGATACAAGCCACAGGCGTTTTCCATAGGGAAATAGTTTCTTGCCTCGCTACGCTAGCTACCCCGACTCTTCGTTGTCAACTGGCATTTTGCATGGGCGGCAAATGCCGGCAACTTCTGGCAGCTGGTAGAAGTGGTGGCCAGATCATTCTTTGACGAATGTCTTGCAGAGTCTGTCTGTCTAAGCGATGTTGATACTCATAGTAGGTTGCGTCGCCGCCGAAGCACGACCTCCTCCTGACCATGACTTTATTCAGATACTCGCGGCGTTATCTTTCCAGGGATGAAGGCGGCCGGGGCGCTTGGAGATTCCGTCACAATACATCGTCGATGCCGTGCGAACAGATCCGTCAGGACAAGCTATGGGGAAACAGGAGCCAGCCTTAATTAAAAGGCAGGATCAGCCGGTCTTTTGGTCAGTACTGTTAGAACGAATGCTCTGTACAGTCTTTCTCTTGCCGGTAGCGGTGGCGCTCTCTTTGGCAGCAAGGCTCTTCTTCAAGGCGTCCATCAGATCAATCACGGGAGCCATCTTCGGCTTCGCGGCAGCAGACCCGACAGCCATGCCTTCGCGCTTCTTATCGATTAATTGCATCACGTTGTCACGATAGGTATCAGTATATTTCTCCGGCTGGAAAGGCTGTGTCAGTTGCTGAATAAACTGTTCAGCCAGCGCAGCTTCCTGCGGAAGCATCTTGGCCTTCGTGTCATGTCCATATTCAGCGATCTCGCGCACTTCCGCCTGATAATACAGTGTATGCAGCACAAGCCCTTTGTCGTAGGGGCGAATAATCACGACCTGCTCCCGACCATGCATACTCACCCGCGCAATTGCCGCGAGCTTCAACTTCGTCATGCTTTGGAACAGGAGCGCATATGCCTTTCGCCCTGGCTCTTCTGCAACCGAGTAATACGAAGTCTGATAGTAGAGCGGGTCAATGTCCTGCAGTGAAACGAACTGCTCGATGCTCATCACGTCCGATGAAGTGGAGTCGAGCGACTTTAGCTCTTCCGGCGTAACCGTCACATAAACGTCTTTATCAACCTCGTAGCCTTTAGACAGTTCGCTTCGCTCGACTTTCTCATCGCATACCGGGCACACCGTCTGCTGCTTAATGCGTGAACCGCAAACAGTGTGCAATTGATTAAAGCTCACGTGCGATTCGCGCGCAGCGGCAAACAGCCTTATCGGGACCGAAACAAGGCCGAAAGAGATATAGCCCTTCCATACTGAAGACGCCATGTGCATACACTCCGAAAATGTCTGATGCGCCCGGGCTCCTGGAAGAAGTAGCACGCGGCAAAACTTCCGACCTAGGGAACTAACTTGTTCGCTATCTGTTCGCCACGCTATTGTGCCGATGCTCGCGTCAAGCCTCAGGAATGGCGAATCACAGGTTAGTCATACGCTTCATGAAAATCAACATCTAAGTGGACATGTTCAATAAAATTGCTCCTTCTAAAGTCGCAGACGTCTTTGTTGAAACACTGCTCAAGGCTGGCGTAAAACGAGTGTACGGGGTCGCGGGGGATTCTCTGAATGGGCTGACTGACGCGATCCGCAGTCACGAAGGCATTGAATGGCGTATGGTCAGGCATGAAGAGGTAGCAGCCTATGCCGCCGGTGCTGAGGCCCAGGTAACTGGGCAGTTGGCCGTTTGCGCAGGGAGCTGTGGCCCAGGTAATCTGCACCTCATCGGTGGACTCCATGACTGTCAGCGCAGTCGTGTGCCGGTGCTGGCGATAGCCACGCAGGTGCCAAGCGCCGAGTTAGGCACGAACTACTTTCAGGAAACGCGACCCGAGCATCTTTTCCTTACCTGTGCCGGCTTTGTAGAGGTGGTCTCTACGCCCGAGCAGATTCCCCGTGTGCTGGCCATCGCGATGCGGACTGCCCTGGCGAAGCGTTGCGTGGCCGTCGTCGTCATCCCTGGCGATGTTCTTACGCGTGATTGTCCCTCGCCTGCCATCAGCCTGGGAATCGATGGGCCGGCTGCCGCTGTGTTCCCCCCGGCAGCGTCGTTGCAAAGTGCGGCGCAATTATTGAACAGCACGAAGAAGGTCACTATCCTCGCAGGCGCAGGCTGTGCCGAAGCGCGTAAAGAAGTGCTCGCCGTCGCCGAGATTCTGCAGGCGCCGGTTATCACTGCGCTCCGCGGCAAAGAGTATCTGGAATATGACAACCCTTATTATGTCGGGCTCAATGGATTGCTCGGCATGACCTCGGCATACCGTGCGATGCAGGATTGTGACACGCTGCTCATGCTGGGCACGGACTTTCCGTATTCACAGTTCTTTCCGGAAGGCATCAACGTCATTCAACTCGACATTCGTGGGGAGCAGATCGGCCGTCGTACCAAGGTAGACGTGGGTCTGATCGGCGATGTGAAATACACTCTTCGTGCTCTGCAGCCTCTTCTGAAGAAGCACAAAAGCAGTCACCTGGAAGACGCACTGAAACACTACCGTAAAGTACGCAAGGCGCTGGACGCACGTGCCGAACCGGATCTGGAAGGTGGCGTGATTCATCCGCAGTACCTGACGAAATGCGCCAGTGAAGCTGCTGCGGAGGATGCTGTCTTCCTCTGTGATGTCGGCACACCCACCACCTGGGCCGCTCGTTATCTCAGGATGAATGGAAAGCGACGTTTGCTTGGCTCATTCAATTACGGCAGCATGGCCAACGCATTGCCTCAGGCGATTGGTGTACAAAGCACCTTCCCGCTGCGACAGGTGATTGCATTGTCGGGAGACGGGGGCCTGTCCATGCTGATGGGCGATCTTCTTTCTCTTCGTCAGCTCAATTTGAACGTGAAAATCATCGTGTACAACAACGGTGCCCTGGCCTTCGTCGAACAGGAAATGAAAGCTGCGGGGATCGAAACCTATGGCACAGCTTTCCTCGATCAGAACTACGCTGATATTGCTGCCGCAGCCGGTCTCCGCAGCTGGCGGGTAGAGACCCCGTCACAGGTGAAGCCTGCACTCGCAGCGGCCTTCGCCCACACCGGCCCGGCGTTAGTGGATGTAAAGGTAGCAAGACAGGAGCTATCTTTGCCCCCTACCATCAGTCTCGCGCAGACAGCGGGCTTCAACCTGTACATGATGAAGGCCATGCTCCATGGAGACGGCAACGAAGTACTCGATATGGCGAAAACCAATCTCTGGCGCTAAAGCATTGTCGAGCCCAGGCAACTTATAGAAAGCGTACAACTACTCCGCCAGCAAGCAAGCTGGCCCCGGAAACATCAGCCCACGAGGAGAAGAAGCATCTGCCAGTCTTGAACCTGAGTGACGTTCAGATCCACTATCAATTTGAGGGTGCCGGCAACGGACCCGTGCTGATGTTAGCCAACTCTCTGGGAGCGAACCTGGAGCTTTGGTCAGAGCAGGTAGCGAGCTTTTCGAAACACTTCTCTCTACTGTGCTACGATGCCCGCGGCCAGGGGCGATCATCAACACCCGCCGGTCCGTATACCATTGCCCAGATGGGTGCCGATGCTCTCGGACTGATGGATGCCCTGGGCTTGAACGAAGTCTCGTTTTGTGGAATCTCCATGGGTGGCCTGGTCGGACAATGGATCGGCATCCATGCGCCTCACCGCCTGCACAAACTGGTGCTGAGCAACACGGCCGCCAGGATAGGCAAAGTCGAAGGTTGGAATGATCGCATCGCCATCGTTCAATCGCACGGCATCGACGCAATTATTCCAACAGTTCTCAAGGGCTGGTTCACAGAGCCCTTCCATCGCGGCTATCCTGCGGTGGTTGCCAGAATGGAGCAGGTTCTTCGCGCCAATCCTCCTGCCGGATACCTGGCAAGCATTGCCGCCGTCCGCGATGCAGACCAGCGCGCCATGGTGGAGGCTATCCATGCGCCCACCCTCGTGGTCTACGGCACTGAGGATCAGTCAACGACGGCGACAGATGCGCGGTTCCTGGTCGACCACATTCCAGGTTCGCGCGAGTTGCAGCTGCAGGCCGCGCACCTTTCGAACATCGAGGCTGCGCCGGAATTTAACGCGGGCGTTCTTCACTTTTTGCTCGGCTAGCATAAGGTCCAACCAGGATAGCTGGCTTGCCTCCTCCGTTCGGGAGCCGGGGTGAGTAGCGGACAACGCGGTTAGACACTGCGCTCTTATTTGTGGCCCATGTTGCTCGAGGAGTAGACTTCGGATGTTTGCTCCGACGGCACAGACGTGCGCGCCTGCTTGGAAAAAGACACAAACTGTGTTCCAGGTGCGTGTTCGCAGATCGCATCGGCTGATGCATAGCCAGAAGGAAAAATAATTCCGTGATGATTTTTAAATCGAAGCAGTTCCTGGCTTCAATCTGCCTGACCGCCATTGCCCCGCTTACCTGCTTTTCGCAGGCGGTTCCCCCGGAAAAAGCTGATGACGTTCGCATCGATCGCCTGCTGAAGCAGATGACGATCGAAGAGAAGATGGACCTGATCCGTGGCGGCGTCGAGCCCGCGGCCGATTACCAGGGGCAAGCCGGTTATCTGCCCGGTGTCCCCCGGCTGCATATTCCTTCCCTCCGCTTTGCTGATGGTCCCCCCGGCCTTCTAACCCGCGTTCCCTCCCAGGCCGAGACTGCGACGATGGGGGTTGCCGCCACCTTCAGCCAGCACGATGCTGAACAGAACGGCATCGTCATCGGGAGGGAAGCCCGGTCGCTCGGCATTGATGTCGTGCTCCAGCCTTTCATCAACATTGACCGCGACCTTACTTTCGCGCGCGGCTACAACACCTTCGGCGAAGATCCGGTGCTGACCGGCAAGATGGGCGCGGCAGAAATTCGCGGCGCGCAGGCCCAGGGCGTGATGGCGCAGGCCAAGCACTATGTCGGCTATGACACGGATTCGTACAACGTCTTCATCGATCCGCAGACCTTGCACGAAGTCTACGTGGCGCCCTTCGTCGATGCTGTGAACGCCGGCGTTTCGTCCATCATGTGCTCGTACAACAAACTGAACGGGCCCTTTGCCTGCGGCAACAGCGATACGCTCAAAACCATTCTGCGCGATCAACTCGGCTTCAAAGGATTTGTGACGTCCGACTGGGGCGCTGTCCATAGCGTGGACTTTATCAACCACGGTCTTGACATGGAGATGCCCGGTATCGTGGCCGCCGACAGCCCTTTCGCGGCGATGATGCACACCTTCTATCGCACTGCGCCGGCGGACAATGCCATGCCGAGCAAACCGAATGAAGCTGCGCTGGCCGGCATGCTCGGCGGCACCATTCCCGAAGAGCCAACGGGTGGCGGCATGGACCTCTCAGCCTTTCCGCGGGAATCGGACTCAAAGGTGATGCGCGATGCGTTTGCCGACGGCTCGATCACGGAAGCAACTGTCACACAGGCGGCGCGCCGGGTCCTCTACGAGTTGGACCGCTTCGGCTACCTGGATGGCAAGCAGAAACACAACGTCACACCGCAGGACTTTGAAGCCAATGCAGCCATCATCGAGAAGACCGCGGAGGATGCAGCCGTCCTGCTGAAAAACGAAGGCGGCATTCTGCCGCTCACCTCGAACGATCTTGCGGATGTCGCCATGATCGGTCCAACGGCTGGCCAGGTCGCAGCAATCGGTACGTTTGGCGAACGCTCCCCGGGCATCCCCGAGCGCCAGGTAGGACCAGTGGCTGCCCTGCAAAAACTGGCGCCGCATGCCAGGGTGATCTACGCAGTCGATGATGACATGACAGGGACCCCGGTCCCGGCGGCCAACTTGTCGCACGACGGCAAGCCGGGCTTGCTGCGCATGGAAGCAGCTGGAAAGCAGCATGTGGATGCGGTTCTTGATTTTACGCATACCGGCAACCGTCCGCTGCCGCCGAACACCGCCGCGACCTGGAAGGGCCAGCTGACAGTTCCTGCCGACGGCCAATACTGGCTCTACCTGCAGGCCATCGGGGCGCGCGCCAACTTCGCCATCGACGGTAAAGAGCTCGGCCGCACCGGTGCGTTGAAAGGTACGGTGCACGGTGACATTCAACATGCGTCGCAGGATAATGGCCTGCCGACGACCGATGGACTCGACAATGTTCGTCGTGCCATTCAACTGACCAAGGGCGCGCATACGCTGGCAGTAGAAGTCTCCGGCGATACCTCGAATGCGCCTGCGCAGATTCGTCTGAACTGGCTGACACCCGAGCAGCGGGCCGCCAACCATGCCGCGGCAATTGCGGCCGCCAGGTCGGCCAAGGTCGCCGTCGTTTTTCTCTGGACGCGCGGCAAACCGGCCTTCGGTCTACCCGGCGAGCAGGACCGGTTAGTTGAAGAGATAGCCGCAGTGAATCCGAAAACAGTTGTGGTACTGAATACCAGCCAGGCCATCGCCATGCCGTGGCTGCCGAAAGTCAAGGCGGTACTTGAGATGTGGTGGCCCGGAGATGAAGGTGGATGGGCCACAGCCAAGACTCTGCTCGGACAGAGTAATCCGGCAGGACGGCTGCCCTTTACCTGGGCGAAACAGCTGACGGATTATCCTGCAACAGATCCTGCTCATCCGGAACGTTCCAGCAAAGGTGTCGATGGCAAAACCACCTACTCTGAGGGCCTGCTGGTTGGCTATCGGTGGTTTGACCAGCAGCACATTGAGCCGCTGTACGCTTTCGGTCATGGACTTTCCTACACGCTTTTCGCGTACTCTGATCTCAAAGTCTCGAAGTCTGCAGATGGCGGAGCCGATGTATCCGTGCAGGTCAAGAACACCGGCGAGCGCGCGGGCGACGAAGTGCCCCAGGTCTATCTGGACCCACCCCGAGAACAGCCCGCAGGCGCGCAATTTGCTCCGCGTACGCTGGTCGCTTTCAATCGCGTTACGCTCGCAAAGGGTGAAGCGCAAGTTGTCACGATGCACGTAGATGCTCGGCGCTTTCAATACTGGTCGACCGCTGAAAGCAAGTGGGTCACACCCGCTGGAACTCGCACGTTGAAAGTGGGTCCGTCCTCACGCGAACTCAATTTGTCTGCAACCGTAAACTAACCAAACCACAACATAGACCAGGTGCCTGCACTCATGGGACAAGCTTCAAAGAGCGGCGACAAGACTGAATCGGTATGGGAGTATCCACGACCCCCGCGGCTGGAGCCGTCAGGAAGCCATCTGCGTATCCTGCATGGCGGGGCGGTCATTGCGGCATCGAGCCAGTCTTTGCGGGTGCTCGAAACCAGTCACCCGCCTGTCTACTACATTCCGCAAAGTGACATTGCGATGCAATGGATGCGGCGATCCACGCGAAGCGAAAGTTTCTGCGAGTTCAAAGGCGTTGCTCGCTACTGGACGATCGATCTATCTGCGCTGACGCAGCCGGGTCAAAGCAGTCTCTCCATCGATGCGGCCTGGAGCTACAGCGATCCTGCGAAGCCGTACTCTGCTTTGCGGGATCATCTCGCGTTCTATGCAAGCAAAGTAGACGAGTGCAGCGTCGATGGCGAGCTCGTCATTCCTCAACCCGGAGATTTCTATGGAGGGTGGATTACGTCCAGGGTGACAGGGCCTTTCAAAGGTGGTCGCGGCACTCTCGGCTGGTAAGAGCGTCTTTGCCGCGAGTAGTATTCATCGCGGCATGGATCGAAGAAACTCTTCCAGCAGGTTGGCCCCCACGGCGCTTCGATAGGCCGAGGTTGATCGAATATCATCGATCGGCTGGCATTCGCGAAGAAAAGCATAGCGAGCATCTGCAATGGCAGCTTCATCAACACGTCTTCCGATGAGCTCCTTCTCCACAGACATGAAACGCCAGGGGACCTCCCGCAGACTTGCTGCCGCAATACGAATGTCGTCGATGGCGCCATCGCGCAAACGAACCACCCCTGCCATCGCGACCTTGGAGATCGCCTGCGCGTTCCTTGCTCCTACTTTGCGGATGTACGAGATGTAACCGCCATGGGATCGTGAAAGCTGAATGCTGTGCAGCAGTTCGTTCGGCCGCATGGCTGTCTGCTTATAGCCAAGATGAAACTCTCGATACGCAAGCGTCCGTCCGGAACCCCTGGACACCAGGGTGACCAGGGCGTCATACACGAGTAACGCCGGCGGTGCATCGGCAGCAGGAGAAGCATTCACGATGTTACCGCCGATGGTGGCACGATTCTGGTTGGCAATGGAGCCGATCCAACTCGACGCCTGGCTAAGCAGTGCGAACTCTCCGGCAATCACAGGATGCCGTCGTAGATCGCTGAAAGTGGTGCCGGAGCCAATCGTCACCGCGTTAGCTGTCACGTCAATGAAGCGTAGTTCCTTAAGCTGGTTGATGGACAGGATCGGCTTGCGCGGCAATTTACCTGCACCCAGCGCGACCATCAATTCTGTGCCGCCGGCTAGTGGCTGGTACTCTGCGGCGCCAAGTGCTGCCAGTGCTTCATCAAGCGAAGCCGGCCGGGCCATCTCGTATTCGTAAACGTTCCCACGCATCAGCTCTCCTTCCTTTCAGAAGGAGCAGCACTCATGCGAGCAAAAATATCTTCAGGTAGCAGCGGGATTTCATTGAAGGCAATTCCAGTTGCGTGTTCGATGGCGTTCAGGATTGCCGGAGCCGGTCCATCCATCGGCAGCTCCCCCATTCCTTTCGCCCCGAATGCACCATGGATCGATGGAATTTCTTCGAATGCTGCGCGAATGGGCGGGATGTCCGCACTGGTGGCCATAATGTAATTAGTCATCTGGTTGTTCACCATCCGCCCCTGTTGCCATACACATTTTTCCAGCAGCGCATACCCGATTCCCTGGGCCACGCCGCCCTCGATCTGTCCCGCCGCCAGCACGGGATGCAGCACTTTCCCTACTTCCTGCAACGCGTAGAAATCTGTAACAGTTGCAGCATATCTGGTTGTGTCAACCGCTACCTCGGCCACGTACACGGCCCAGGCGTATGTCGGATACGCTTCCCCTTTGTATTGGTCATCGTCCCAGAAAATATCACCGGGAGCCTCGTAGCGGGCGCTTGCAACCAGTGGTCCGTACTCTGCCAGGTACGCCAGGGCAGCGATGCGAAACTCTTCAGCATCATGGGCAATGGGCAAATGGCCGGAGTTTAAGAGTGTCACGCCAAGCTCCTGTGAGGCCCGCTCCACCAGCTTGCCGACGATCATCGCGGTGCGCGATGCCACCGTCGGGCCGGAGTTGGGCACCCGACCGGTGTCAGGTTGCGCAATGGTGATCACCTCATACGGCAGACGCAGGACTTCAGAAACCACCTGGCAGAGAATCGTATTCGTACCCTGTCCAAATTCTGTCGACGACACAAGGATGCGAGGCCAGCCCTGGGGGGTCAACTCTATCTGCACCAGCGAATTTAGTCGGCGCTCGCCGGAACCGGTAAATCCCGCGCCGTGCATGAAAGTTGCGAAGCCGATGCCGCGCTTGACCAGCGCATCAGGATTCTCAAGATCAAAGGCCTTCCTCTTGGCGTGGTAATTCGATTCATGCAGTGCGCGCGTCAGAAGCGAGTGCAGGTCAATAGGGTCGGAAAGATGCTGGCCGGTTGCGGTTTCCCCACCTGCCTCAAGCAGGTTACGTCGCCGCACTTCCTCAGGTGTTATGCCAACGACCTTCGCGATCTTGTCCAGGTGTCGCTCGATGGCAAAAATACTTTGCGGTGCCCCGAAGCCGCGAAACGCTCCGTGCGGCGGATAGTTTGTAGCCATGGCCTTGGCGGTCACGCGTATTGCCGGCCAGTGGTATGGCCCGGCCGCATGGATGGTCCCGCGCGAGAGCACCACCGGCGACAATGTCGCATAGGCCCCACCGTCAATCACGAAGTCGATGCTGCCACCCAGCAGCTTTCCATTCTTGCTCACAGCAGTCCGGTGGCGGGTGCGTGAAGGGTGCCGCTTCGTCGTAGCTGCCATATCTTCACCGCGGTCATAGCAGATCTTCACTGGGTGTCCACACTTCATCGCAAGCAGTGCAGCATGCGAACCGATCACAGAAGGGAAGTCCTCTTTTCCGCCAAAAGCGCCCCCCGTCTCGGTCTGGATGACACGGCACTTCTCTGCAGGCAGGTTGAAAACCAGTTCGAGCGCATGCACCAGGTAGAATGGGCACTGCATCGAACCCTGCACCTTTACGCCATCGCTCGCAGAGTATTCGGCAATGACCCCATTATTCTCGATGTACAACTGCTCCTGTGCTCCGGTCCGGTACTCCCCCGCGATCACATAATCGGCAGTTGCAAAAATCTGATCCAGTTCTTCTGTCGTACCTTTCTCCATCAAGTAGCGTTTGAAGGTGTTTGGCAGGCCGCCATGCTTCGAGCCGGCCCAGACAATCTTCGAATCATCACCCTCGGCCCCAGCTTCTGACTCTTCGATCGTAAATACGCCGGGAAGCTTTTCGTAAGTAATGCTCACCGCAGCCACAGCCGCGGCGAGCATTTCGCGCCTCGGATGGGCGAGTAAGAGAATCGGCTCTTCAGGATGATTGACGAAGCCATCCGCCAGGCAAGGATGGTCCTTGGTCAGGTGAACGATCGTATTTTCGCCAGGTATATCAGCGGCGGTCACAATCGTGAATTCATCCCAGGCAATATGAGGAGGAAAGTCAATCCTCAGAATGCGTCCACGCGCAATTGTTGACCGCACTGTTGCACCGAACCACATCTCGGACAACACGATATCGTCGACATACTGTGCCCGCCCACGTACTTTCTCGACACCTTCTTTACGGATGGGCGAAGCGCCGATAATCTTGTGGTCGGTTGACATAGTCTACGTTGCTCACGATGATACGACGGCCGCGCAGAAGCATTGTGCGAATTTGGCCGGCGGTTGCTTATGACAGGCTCGCAACTCTATTGCGCTAATGCCGCAAGCGTCTGGGCCAGCACTCTTACCCCCTGCACAATATCGCTGCTGGCCGCGTGTTCATCCGGCCGATGACTGATGCCGCCGCGACAGGGAATGAACAGCATAGCAACCGGTGCGACGCGGGCCATGAACAGGGTGTCGTGGTAGGCGCGGCTGACCATTTCACGATGCGACACCCCTTGCGCGCCACATGCAGTTTTGATTGCTGTCACGATCGCCGGCGAGGAATGCGCCGGAGCGTCGGCATTAATTACCTGCAGGCTGACCGTCACACCTCGTCGCACAGCCACTTCTTCGCAGTCCATTTGAATCTGCTGCTGCACACGGTTGCGTCGCGCTTCGTCCGTGTCCCGCAGATCAACGGCAAGCTCTACGCGGCTGGGGATGGAATTCACGGCACCCGGATGCACCTGGCAAATGCCGACCGTCGCCACTGTGTCGATCGCTCTAGTGCCCAATGCCGCACGCTCCACGGCCAGGACGATTTCTGATGCGGCACAGAGTGCATCGCGACGCCCCGGCATAAGCCTGCCGCCCGCATGGCCGCCTTCGCCTTCTATAAAAATGCGCAGACTAGCCGGAGCCGCGATGCTTGTGACGATGCCCAGCGTGATGTTTTCCTGTTCAAGGATCGGCCCCTGTTCAATATGCAGTTCGACAAATGCTGCGTACGCGTTCTCTGGCAATGGCACCGCTGCCAGCGGACCTGCAAACCCGGCCGACTGTCGCAGGGTCGCAAGAGAGTCACCATTCTTGTCGATGAGCGTCTCATCAGAGGAAGCCGCGAGTGTTGAGGACAGCAGCCGGCTACCCAGGCACCCGATGCCAAAACGAGTGGGCTCCTCTGCCGTAAAGAGAATCAACTCGATAGAGCGTCGCGGCGAAAAGCCGGTCCGCTGCAGCGCCCGTACCGCTTCCAGTCCGCCGAGGACACCAACCACGCCATCATACTTGCCGGAATAGGGGATTGCATCGATGTGCGACCCCGTGGCAACAGCTGGCAGGTCAGGATGCGTACCCATCCATCGCGCGAACATGTTGCCCACTGCATCCTCGCGCACCGTCAGTGTGGCCATGCGGCATTGTTCCTTCAGCCACGCTCGCGCCTGCATATCTTGCTCACTGAAAACGACCCGCGTAACGGCCGGTGACGCATCGGCGGAAAATGCTGCGAGCGCATCAATCCCGCCCTGCAGTCGCTCACCATCGACAACAAGATTGTCCAGGGCGTTCACAATTCTTCTGAACCAAGGGGATGTCGGTTCCAGTCTTTGTAGATCAGGTACTTGGCCGGTACCTTGCCAATGGCGCCAAACCACTGCGGACAGTAAGGGCCCATCCAGATGAAGTCGCCTGCTGTCACGGAGTACCAGCAATCATCCAGACGATAAATTCCGCCCCCTTCAAGCATCAGGAGCCCGTGCTCCATCACGTGCATTTCCACCATGCTTAGCGCCGCTCCGGGCTGATAGGTCATCGTGTTCACCGCGAAATCAAACGCCATCGTGTCGGGCAGCAGGCCACGCACTTGCAAGTCCACATCGCCTCCAAGAGCTATGCCGCTTACATTTTCTTCGTCCGCAAATAAAGCCTGCGGCTGCGTACTACCACTCACAGCCTGATATTGTTTTTCAATCACAGCTATCCGGCTTGCCTCGAGGGCGGTGATGCTGTGCGGCGAAGCTTGCGGAAGATACGCATAGCCGCCGACCCTTAGTACGTCGCTATTGGCTGAAGACCGCGTCTCGACCCTGCCTTCCAACACATAGACGAACCGCTGGCGGCTGCATGCCCCAACGATGCCGCCTGCTTCCATCTCTGCCGTGTACTGAGTAAATCCCGCGCCCATGGCAGCAG
>CAZZXL010000087.1:0-20321 GCA_964658035.1 uncultured Acetobacteraceae bacterium | reverse complement strand
CTATGGAGTCCCGCCCCTTCAACTGAAGTCCTGCTTGCTATGGAGTCCTGCCGCTTGCAAGGAAGGATGAAGCAGAGGTGCTTTCCTGCCCCTCCCGGTTCGTTAGTGCTTCTTCTCGTCTCTGCTGTTTTCAACCTGCAGATTATTGGTCACGCTGAAAACACCCGGAACGCCGTTGGCTCGCAGTCCGGCGGCATCCTTGTCGGACTGGTTGAGGACGACGCCGGATAGCGTGACCTTGCCATTCACGACCGTGATGCGAATGGGCGCTGCCGGATCCACTGCATATTTGCTCAGGGTGGGAAAGCTGAAGATGGCGCGCGCCACGGCCAAACGGCTTTGATTATCAAAGGATGAAAGTGGATCGACCTGGATCTCGTCTATGACATCCCGCACCCCGGGAGTATTGCTGACCAGCGAAAGAGCCGAGGATTGCGCCACCGGGCCGAGCGCGTTGCCGCCGAGAGTCACCACGCCATTACGGACTGAGAGGGTGATGGCGTTGAAGGTATTGCCGTAACCGACGCGATCATAAGCAAGGGCCTTCTGCAGCTTGGCCTGCAGCTGAGCATCACTGATGTTGCTGGTTGCAACTTCAATTTCATTTTCAATCGCATCCGTCTTCTTGGCATGGTGGGCCTTCCTGTCGGCGTCTTCCTTGTCTTGAAACAAGGGGACGGTGCCGGTCAGCTTGACGGTGCCATTCTGCACGGCTACCTGGACATCTTTAAAACGCGAGCCCTTCAGTGACCTTTGCACATCCTGCTGCACCTTGGCATCATCGCCGGATTGTGCCTGCGCGCGTGGAAGACCTACAACCAGGGCGGCCAGTGTGAGCGTGGTCGCGAAACGTTGCATGGAACGCATACGAATTTCTCCTTCATACAGACGGGCGTTACCACTCGCCTCGCCGGAGATATAGATACCATGCACGTTCAGCAAGTTGCTTCTCTGCCATGGGATGGTATTTGCTGCGTGGACGCTCTACACCGGGCGATTACTTGTAGCGGCGGTGGACTTTGAAGACGATGCTGAAAACATCTGATTCGTCGCGGATGGCCGTTACCGAAAGATGCTGGCTGATGTTCCATTGTGCCTGGATCAACTGTTCGGAGCTGGTGTTGACATTGGTCGCGAACATAGCCATGACACTTTTGCCGATGTTTTGCGAAACCGTAATGCGCGCACTGGTCTCACCGAGGGTGCCCTGGTAGGTGGGGTCGATTTTGATGCTGCCTACGCCGAACAGCTTCTGGATGCGGCTGCTCACGGTGGCGTTCAACGCACTGCCGAGTAGCGCGTCGGTGGTCCCGTTGACGCCGGCATCGGATTGCTCCTGCGAGTAGATGGATTGCTCGTTCTGGGTCCTACCGAGGGCGAGAAGCGAAACTACATCGGCCTGGGGCAGAGGCGGCTCCGAACTAAAGGTTGGCTGAAGGTTGGCGACGCCTCCATGCAAACCGATGGTGACGTCATACTGCTCGATGCGGGTGACGGCATCAAGATCAATGGTCGGTTCGATGCGCACGGGGTTGGTGAAGTAGATGTCGCCGTGCTCCAGCTGATAGGTCGTACCGCTGAAGGTCGCCGTGCCCTCGGTGATGTTGATGCTGCCGAGGATGGAGGGCTGCGCAGCAGTGCCGCGGATATGCAGATCAACGGAGCCAGCCAGCTGGGCAAAGGAGTTCTGGAAATCCAGCTGCGGCGATGAAGTGACGTGCACGTCAAGCCGAAGATTATTCCCGAAGTCCTCCGGGTTTGGCGGAGGCGAGGCGGCGGAGCCGGTCAAGGCGGCAAGGTCAATATTCGGGCTGACCAGGAAGCGCGTGATCAACACGTTGCCGCCGAAAAGCAGGCTATTCTGCGTGCCCTGGAGACGGAGATTGGCGTCCGCCGTGGTGCTCAAGCCTGAGTAGCGTACGCGCACGTTCGAGGCAGTCAGCTTGAGGTCCGCATAGATTCCCTGCTGATAAGTAATAGCCCCGGTTACTTTTACCTGGCCGCCGCCTGACATTCCTACCAGGTTCCTGACCTCGAGGCGATTTTGGTCAAACTCCATGGTGCCATTCAGCTGGCTGATGCCGCTGGGAAACTCCTGGTAGGAGAGTGCGACGTCGGTAAAGTTGACCTGGCCGGTAACGTCAGGCTGCTTGATGGTGCCGCCCGCACTGACGTTGAAGGCTATTTTACCGGTGGACAGGATTTCCGCATTAAAGAGTTGGGCGAGCTTGACGTCGATGGAGCCGCCGGCCTTCATGTTCAGCTCGCCATCTTCGCCGAAGAGGTCGGCCGTCCCCTGGGCGGTAAGGTCAGTATCCTGGCCGGCAATGTGCAATGGGTCGACCTGCAGTACGCCCTGCCGAAGGGAGGCGTGCAGGGGACCCTGGCTGGCCAGCGTCACGTTCTGTACGCCGACTGAAAACTGGCTGATGCGTGCATCGCCTTCAAGCATTTTCGGCGTCTTGAGGGGGCCGGTTACGTTGAAGGTGCCATCGACAATGGAGTGGCCTTTGACGTTCTGCACATTCAACATGTCCAGCACAGGATTGATGTCGAAATGAGTGAGGCTCAACTGGGCCTTGGTTTGGAAGTCCGCGCGTGGCACGATCTGGCCGGCAAGAGTGAGTTGGGCAGTCAGGATATTGGAGTGAGCGTCAAGATAAATGACGCCATTGGTGGTATGCGCCTGGAGCTGCAGGGCGCCTACCTGCTTGCCGCCCGCGATGACATTATCCAGATGAACGTTCCCGCTGACGATGGGGTCGTCGGCGGTCCCTGATGCCTGCAGGTCAAAGGCGAGATTGCCGGCCGGATGAAGCTTCTGTGCCTGCAGGGTTTGTACATTTGCCAGGTTAAAGCCCGTGCCCCGTGCGTCGGCCTTGAAGGAGCTGTTGCCAGTGTCGAAGGAGCCGCTGCCTGCGATCTGTCCGCCGTCAACCAGGAACGTAAACTGCGAAAGACCCACCTGTTTTCCGGCAAATTGAAGGTCAGCATTCAAACTCTTGTACGGCTCTCCGTAGAGTTTTCCGCCATCGATCGAGAGATGCCCGCCACCGGTCAGGTTGCCGAGCGTGCCGCCGGCGTGGGCCTGCAGATTCAATGTGCCGCTCACCGGCAGGTTCTGTCCGGCGATGCTCAGAAGATCCGGCACAGCTGCGTTCTGGATACCCGCCGTGGCGTTCAGATTCGCTTCGTTATCAAAGGCGAGCCTGCCATGCGAAAGATGGTGGGCATGCAACTGGCCGGAAGCATGAATACTGGTGCTGCCGCGGGTAAGTGTCGCCTGCTGCAAGGAGATGAGGGCGGACGAATACTCCGCATCTGCTTCGAGATCATCCCACTGGATGATGGTCGGCTTGGCTTCCGGCGCGGCAGTTCCGGCTTTCGTCACAGGCCTGGTTACTTTTACTATCCGGCCGCGGTGCGTCGTCTGGACGGTTTCGACCTGCGGGGTTGAAGCAGCCGGCAAGACCGTGCTGAACTGCCTGGCACTGAAGTGCCCCTTCACGTCCGGTGCAAGCAGCGAACCGGTGAGCGCTCCATGAAAGCCTGCCTGACCCTGCAGCGAGACGGGTAAGGCGGCGACACCCTGTTTTCCATTTGAACTGACGCCGGCCACAATCAACGCGCGGTTGAATTCGGCGAGGTTGGTCAATGACAGGTCGATCTTCAGGGCTGCCGGGCCGGTTGCCGGATAGAGGCCCGCGTTACCTGTGACGTCGAGGGACGAACCGCGTGTATGCACGTTCAACCGGCGGACAGTGAGACGGCCGCCGTGGTTGATGTAGGTGGCGTCAAGCTGGCCGGTGATCGGCACCTGACTAGCAGTGGGCGGTGCGGGAGGCGCGAGGGCCAGCTTGACATCCGCGGTCAGCGCAGCGGGTGTGCCGGTCCAGGCGACCTTGACGTCGCCACCGAGGCCGGTATCAAACCCCAGGTCCTGATACTTCCGTGCAGCCGCCATTTCAAGCAGTGTCTGGGCGCGCAAACCATGCAGACGGAGCTCAATCTTGGCTTCCTGCTGCTGTGGCTGCGGGCCTTTCGTCGCGATGGGACGGCCTGTTTTCTGGGCCTGCGCAATAGTGGTCGGTGGGGTTGCCGCCATCCAATGCAGCAACTGCGCAGAGCCGTCGATGCCGCCGCCCTGGCGCAAATTGATTGTCAACTGCGGTACGGATATTTCATCCTGCGTAACGCGGACCGTTGTACTCGCATTCAGACCGGTGACCAGGAGCGAGCTGGTTTTGTAGGCAGCGTCCTTGAGGGAGGCATGTCCGTTTACATCAAACAGGTTGGCACTTTGGCCCTGGCCGGAAATATCAAGCCCGACGGTGCCAGGACCAAGCCCATCCACCTGGGCCAACGCAGCTACCTCGCGAAGATCGACAGAGCCTTTTGCGGCCATCTGCCAATGTGGGTCGGCGAAGTTCTTGAGGTTGGCTGAAGCTTCAAGCGACGAGTCGCCGGAAGAAAAATGCAGGCCTGTGAGGCTGGCCATGTTCCGCCCCAGATCCACGTTCAAGCCCAGCTGCGAATGAATGACAGGCGCGTGCGCCGCGCCGTGCTGGGCGGTGAGATCAGAGATCTGCAGCGTGCCGTTGTAGTGGTCATTCGCGTAGACGTAGTTGAATTTGGCGGACAGGTCTTTCGCCGAAACATTGAACGGGATCTGCCGCTGGTTCAGGATGAGCAAGCCATTGTCGAGCTGCGTGTTGTCGACGGCCAGGTCAAAAACTTCATCGACCACAGGCTTGCCGGAGCTCTTCATTTCCGTCTTTGGCGTGGGCTGGTTCGTGGTGCCATCGGGATAGACGATCAGGTGAAAGATTGGACGCTCAGCCTGGAGCAATCGCAGGCCTATCCGGGCGCGAAACAGCGAGATGATTTTGGCGCGAACGATGAGTTCGTCGAGATGCGCGTAGGGGACTTCTTTCGGGCCTTCGAGACCGTGGATGGTCAGTCCGTCGACTTCTGCTTCAAGCTTGAGCAGGTGCCAGGAAAAGTGCGCAAGTTCAACGCGGCCACCGGTGGAGCGCTCGAGCACTTCAATCACTTCACTGCGAACGCGATTGTCAAACTGGGCCGTTGAGGCGTACCAGAGCGCGCCGCCGGCCACGACGATCAAGACTGCGAAAAAAATCAACAGTGCGCGAAGAATGCGGTGCCATCGCCGCCCGGGCGACGATGCGAGAGGGCTTTGTGCAGACGTACTCACTCCTGGTCTCCTGCTCCCGCATCGTTGTCATCAGACGAACCCTGCGTACCTGCCTTCATGAATTGTGGATCGAGGATGGCCACGTTGCCCTGGTCTTTCAAACTGTTCAGCCACTCAGCCAGAAGGCCGTTGACATGTTGCTGCAGCAAAATTTCGTCGATGCGCGGCGACACCTTGGCCAGTGGCGGAGCCGGCAGGTTGCGACTCTTGAACTGCGGTACGAAGGAGTTATCGTAATAGGCCTGTATGTCGGGCTTTGACACACGGACGCCCGCGCGGAAACGCTGCTCAATAAAGCTGAGCACCAGCATGCGTACCCGCCAGCGATGTTCAAATTGGTCTTCTGTGAAACCCTGGCTGGCCAGCACTGCTTGCCATCCTGCGTCGGTCGCGCACTTGTCCCCTCCGCAGATGGGCAGATGCTTGCGGAGATCACTGATCTGCGTATTAAACTCCGCGTCCTTGATTTGCGGAGGCTCTTTCAATTCCTTGAGCTGCTGCAGAATCAGTGTGCGGTTGATGACGCGGTCGAGTGCCTGCTGGTCCTCGCTGCCACTGGATTTCGACTGGAAGGGCTGCAGTTTCTCGAAGCGCTGTTCTTCGAGCACGTCGCTGCCGAGGACAACATCGCCGTTGATGACGGCGACAACACGGTCGAGCCGGATGGCATTTGGCGGCAGCACAGGAGGCACACTGTTCACGCTGGAGCTATAGCCTGATTTGGTGTCCGTGCCCATGGTCGTCGTATGTCCGGTGGTATCGACGAGGGTCTGGTCAGAGTGCGTGTTTTGCGCAAGGCAGGAGGATGCGCAGGCGAGGACGAGCGCAGTTGCGCAGGCGAGTAGACGATGTGCGGCAGTCGGCATGGTCATCAAAACATCTGCCCGATGCTGAAGAAGAAGTTGAAGTTCGAGGCAATACCAACCTGTGCCGGCAGGGTCACGGTTGAGTTGGCGGCGTAGTTGAGCAGCACCGGGTAGACCGGGGGATTGAGCAGATAGCTGACGTCAATGCGGACCGGGCCGATGGGGGTGTGATAGCGCAAGCCGATGCCTACGTCATGCGTGAAGTAGTTGAAGGAGCAGCCACCCTGCTGACCAATCGCAGAGTTTGAGCCGGCCGTGGAATTGGCAGTGGTGAGGTCGCGGCAGGCTTTCGGCGTGGGCTGATTGACGCGTGCAAAGCTCGGCCAGATGTCAGAGGCCTTATCAAAGACGTTGCCCATGTCATGGAAGAGCACGAAGCCGAGTGAATTGCCGACATAGGGGAGGTGTGGCGATGGCGTGCGGAGTTCGAGCGTATTGACGAAGGCAGCGGCACCGCCGATGGGGTAGCCCGTGGTTGCGTCACGGGGCCCGGCAGAGTTGAAGGAGAAGCCGCGTAGCGATTGGGCGCCGCCGGCGTAAATGCGTTCGGGGAGCGGGATAAGTTCCTGTGTCGGCGAGCCGAAGGAACGTTCGTCCGCGATCCGCGTCTGGCGCGCGAAGACCCAGCCTGCGCCGAAGGGATGATAGGTGGAGTTTGAGAAATCGAGGCGAGCGAAATTGGCTTGTGAGCCGAGCTTGGAGGTAGAGAAGAAGGTCGCGGCTGTATTGAACGTTCCGCGATGCGCGTCGAGTGGAGAATCGCGGGTATCGCGGATCCACGTAAAGCCCGGGCCGGCTACGCGTGCCGGTTGCGAGAGCAGCGGGATCAGGTCGGGCGACACCTGGATACTGTTCGGGTTCACCTTCACATCGCGGAAGGAGAGACTGTAGAGCAGCGTGGTGGACCGGTTGACATGCTGGCTGACGCGGACCGATCCACCCAGGACTGATGCCGCGTAGGTCGTAACATTCTGGCTGTTGGTATAACCGCCCGAGAGACTGAAGTTGAAGTTGGGATTACGCAACAGGTCAGGATTGTTATACGTCAGCAGCGCAATCTGTTCGAGCGAGCCGTAGGAAGTGTTTAGCGTGATCGATTGCTGCGTGCCCCGCAGGTTGATGCGCGAGATGCTGAACAGCACTTCAGGACTGGCGCCCACTTTTCCATTGGCGTTGCAACTGTAAGAGCCGGAGACGCCAAACGCAATCTGCTGCGTGGGACTGAGACAGCTGGTGGAGGGCGTACCCGTTTGTGCCTGGAAGCCGAAGCCGTAGGTGATGTCCCACCGCTTTGCTTCGGTCAACTGCAGCAGCACATTCTTCTTGATCTCTTCACCGGCGGGATTCTGGATGGCGGTATTCACCTGGTTGAACAAGGCCAGGTTGTAGAGCTTACGCTGCGTCGTCAGCAGGGCAGATTCATCGAGAGGCTGACCGGGCTTGATGCTGATCTGCTGCTGCACAGTGGAGATGCGGGTGTTTTCAATACCACTCAGCAGCGCGTCGCGTACGAAGAACTGCTGACCCTCTTTAATATTGACGGTCACGTCGACGAGGGTGCCATCCTTGGGATCGGCTTCCTGAAAGACGTTTACCTGCGCTTTGTCATACCCGTGGGCGAGGTAGTAGTTCAGGATGACATCGCGATCACCGACAATGTTCAGCGAAGAATAAGGCTGCCCGACCTGGGTATTGAGCAGCGGGGCAAGCGTTTCGAGCGGCACAGTATCTGTGCCGTTGATCTGATACTTGCCGATCTTTTGTTGATCGCCTTCCTGAATAGCGTAGTTGATGGCGAGGAGGCCTTCCTTTTTTGGCTTCCCCGTGTTCTCGACGTTCTTGATTTCCGGTGTGACCTTCACATGACTGAAGCCATTGCCTTCATACAGCGAGGTGATGTTAGAAACGTCGGCGTTGACCAGCGCCTGGCTGTAGCCGCCGCTGCGGTCAGCGAGGTTGGCCGCATAGACGCTGATGTGCTCTTTGATCGTCTGTGTATTGAAGTACTTGTTGCCGGTGACGGTGACCGATTCAACACGATGATGCACACCTGTCTCAGCGATATACTGCAGCGTGATTTCGTCGGCTGACCGCCGGACGGGCCGCGGAACTACGGTGGCGTCAAAGTATCCCTTGCTCTGGAGATAGTTCCGGATGTTATGCGCGCCTTCGTTGATCAGGTCCCGGTCGACGGCGCCTTCTTCATAAATGGGGACAAATTTCTGGATGTCGCCCTTGCTGATCTTGGTGCCGGCGACAGTGACTTTGACGACCGGCCCCTGGGTCACCTGGAATTCATAGTTAACGTATTGTCCCTGTGCCTGGTAGGTCTTTGCAGCAAGGGTGACGGAGGCTGCAAGCCTTTGCCGTTTCTGATAGATCTTCTGCAGACTGGTCAGCGCAGTGGAAACGGTATTACGGCTGACGCGCGTGTTATGCCGCAGGCCACCCTTGCGCCGGAATTGCTTGAGTGTAAGCCCGGGATCGCCGTCGATCTTGATGTCGCCGACCCGCGCAAGTGTCCCCGGCACCACGGTGTAGTGCACATTGACCAGTCCATTGCGCTGGTCGGCGTCGAGGGTCCGCGAGATCTGTCCTTCGTAGTAGCCATTGTCTTCGAGGGCCTGCTTCAACAGGTCATCGGTCGCAAGCAATTTGGTTTCGGTGTAGACGGTGCCGGGATTGAGCTTGGTCGATCCGTTCAACTGGGCGAGCAGGTTTTCGTTATTCACGCCGTCGATGGTGATGCGCCCGACAAAAAGTTTCTTCGCGCCTGAAAACAGCACACCTATGCCAGTGGGCGATGGGACGGCGAAGACTTCAATCGTCTGGTAGAGGCCGGTGGCGTACAGGGTACGCAGGGTTTCGCGCACGGTCTGGGCATCCAGCTTCTGGCCTGGCTGCAGGGGCAGTTTGCTTTGCAGCGGCTCCAGCATGGACGCATCGACCCCGGCGAAATCCACGGTGGTGACGGTTTGCCCGGCATACTTGTTCAGGTTGGGAGTGGTGCCGCCGCTGTCACTCTCGGGCGGTACCGCTTTCTGTGCGGATGGCGTGGCCGAGGAGCCTGTATCCGCCGGGGCAGATGACTGGGCCTGCGCTGAAGACAGGCACAGGCTTAATGCGGGCACACACGACGCGACAAACAGGCAGCGCCGCCAGAGGGCGTGGTCGACGCCGTGCGGCTTTAGCTGAACGCCGGACGGGAGCGGGAAAACAGTACTGCCGGATGGGGCGTTGCCATTTGTTTGAACCAACCTCAACCGACCTCTCTTGGATTGCGATTCGACACGGTAGCAACTGCTCGATTCTGACGCTCTTAGGATGCGCGTCGCGACAAAAGTGCCTTATCCTTCGAACAGCATCGGCGGCCAATAGTTGCGGGGCCACGACCAGGTTCATGGGACGACCCTCTTATACTTATCAGAGACTCACCATGGCGACCAACCAGACCGAACTTCTGCAGGCAGATCGTTACTCCCGTCAAATTCTTTATCCCGGTATCGGCGTAGAAGGGCAGGCGAGATTGGGGCAGGCGCACGCCGCGGTGGTGGGCTGCGGAGCGACCGGCGCCGCGGCGGCAGGTCTGCTAGCGCGGGCCGGCGTAGGCACGCTCACCATTATCGATCGGGACTTTGTTGAGACCAGTAATTTGCAGCGTCAGGTTTTGTTTGATGAACAGGACGCGCGCGATGCCCTGCCGAAGGCCATGGCCGCCAAGAACAAGATCCAACTGTTCAGCAGTGATATCGCCGTGACTGCGCATGTTGCCGACCTGGTGCCGGCAAATATTCAAAGCCTGCTCGCAGGGGCGGACATCATCCTGGACGCGACGGACAACTTTGAAACGCGCTACCTGATCAATGACTACGCCGTTGCGAACCATGTCCCGTGGATCTATGCCGCGGCCATCGGCAGTTATGCGGTCACCATGAACGTGCTGCCGGGGGAGAGTGCTTGTCTTGCGTGCATTTTTCCTGCGCCGCCTTCGGGCACGGTGGAGACCTGCGATACAGCGGGCATCCTGAATACCGCTGTCAATTTTGCGGCGTCGATTGAAGTGACCGAGGCGATCAAATTCCTCATCGGCAAATCTTCGCAGATGCGCCGCACGCTGCTTTCCTATGACCTGTGGAGTAACGAGCGGTCAGAGATCTCGGCGGTACGGCCAAGGGAGGGATGCCGAGTGTGCGGCGAGCATGATTTTATGCATCTTCGGGGCGAGGGCCGGCCGCACATCACTCTTTGCGGTCGCAACTCGATCCAGATCCATGAACGCAATCGCCCGGTCGACCTGGCGGCGATGGCAGAGCGCCTGCGCACGCATGGTGAGGTGCGATTCAACCAGCTGCTGCTGCAGTTCCGGCGCGGCGATTATGCCATCACACTTTTCACGGATGGCCGGGCGCTCATCCAGGGGACGACCGACGTCAGCGTGGCTCGTACCCTGTATGCGCGTTACGTTGGTTCGTGAGTGTGTGGGCGTGGTACTACAAAGCAACCCTTTTGACCGTTGGGCGCGTCTGAAGAGGCCTAAAGCAAATTCCCTGGTTGCTACGGTGCTTATTTGAGATCTTGCCGTTGGTCTATTCCTGCTGAAGAGAGCCAGCCAACATCTGTACCTTCGCTCTACACCTGCAGGAAATTTGCTCTAGACTCGAAACAGAGCCGGACCACGCCCAACTATGACAAGTGCAACAGAAGCGAAAAGCAGTAAAGTTTCCAAGCCCAAGCAAACCGCGCAGGAAGACAGCACGGCAATAACAAATGCCAAGACTGTGACGAATGGCATGTTTTCGCCGGGCAGCGACAACCTGCCGGCCGCGCCTGATCGCCCCAAAGCGCCCAATCAGCATCTGCGCCGCAATCCCCCGATTGCCGGGGAGGCAGAGGCGATTGCGAAAGCCCAGGCGGGTGATGCACCGTCCTTCGAGATGCTCTATGCGCTGCACAAACGGCGGGTGTATTCGCTCTGCTTGCGGATGCTGGGGAATGTGGCGGAAGCAGAAGACCTGACGCAGGAGGCGTTTCTGCAGCTGTATCGCAAGATCGGGACCTTCCGCGGCGATTCTGCTTTTTCAACCTGGCTCCATCGCTTGGCTGTGAACGTGGTGCTGATGCATCTGCGCAAGAAAGGACTTCCCCAGGTATCGCTCGAAGAAACACTTGAGCCTTCGCAGGAAGACGGGCCGCGGAAGGACATTGGCGCGCGCGACCTTATGCTGTCAGGATCGATCGACCGCGTTACCCTCGAACGCGCTGTTGAAGATCTGCCGCCGGGCTATCGCCTGGTGTTTGTGCTGCACGATGTAGAAGGCTACGAACATAACGAAATTGCAGACATGCTGGAGTGCTCGATCGGCAACAGCAAGTCGCAACTCCACAAAGCGCGCATGAAACTTCGCGATCTGCTTCGGTCGGGACAGCAGCGCAAAGAGGTCACCCAGAAATGAATGCGGATTTAAGAATCGCGAAGCCCGTACAAACCTGTACCGAGTTCCAGGCTCAGCTGCCGGAGATGTTTGAATCCGGCGAAGAATTTCACGGTCTTGACCACCTTCAAACCTGCGAGAACTGTGCTGCCCTGGTGCGTGACCTGGAGTACATCGCTGACCAGGCGAAGCTGCTGCTTCCACTACGCGACCCGAGCCCTGCGGTGTGGGAGAACATTCAGCAAAAGATCAGCGGTGACAAGGTCAGCTAGGAAGACATCCATGCTGCTGCTCGCGCCGGGTTAAAACGCGATGCGACTTCCGGCTGCCGATCTTTTCGTTGAATCGGCGCGCTTTCTGAAGAAGAAGCTTGTGCCGCTTCTACAATAAAGGGATGGCACACGTTTCAACCCCGACAGCTGACGCTGAGCCAGCAAAGAAAGCGGTCCGCCGGATCTTTCTGATCGGCTTTATGGGTGCCGGCAAGTCAACGGTCGGTCGCATCCTGGCGGCACGCTTGCACTGGCAGTTTTACGATGTGGATCGAGTGATCGAAGCTCAGCAGAACGAGCCGGTCCCCGCTCTGTTCGCGAAACTTGGCGAAGCCGCTTTTAGAGGTTTTGAACGGCAGGCGATCGAGGGTCTCCATCAGCAGGACCAGACCGTCATCTCTCTCGGTGGTGGCGCGGTGGAGACGGCCGGTGTCCGCGAGTTGCTGTTCGCGGCTCCGGACAGTATGGTGGTTTTTCTGCAAGCGCCGCTGCAACTGCTGCTTGACCGCTGCCTGGCGCAGGACGGCGGTGAGAGTCGGCCGGTGCTGCTGCAGCGGGATGAATTAGAGGCTCGTTACAATTTGCGAGTGACTTATTACCAGAATGCGCATCTCACGGTTCTAACTGAAAGCCTTACACCGGAGAATGTAGCCGCCGCGATCGTCGATCACCTGGCAGCCCAGCATTATGGCCATTACGCATCCATCCTCGCCAACGACCAAGCTTCCGCCGGTTGACGCTGAACCCCACGCAGAACCGCGACCTGTAACGATCCACACCATCGAACCGGTTCAATACCCCGCGCAGGAACGATCACAGGGGCCGGTACCTTCGCATCGCGGCGATATTGTTTTTGCGTTTGCCGTCGGCATAGGTCTTTACCTCGCTTTCCGCGTGCGCGATGTGCTCATCCTGCTGTATGTCAGCGCGCTGTTTGCAGTAGTGCTAACGCCGGTCGTGCGCGGTATTTCAAGATTGAAGATTGGTAAATGGTCGCCGGGGCATGGCGTTTCCATGCTGATCCTGTTTTTGGGCGCAGTGCTTGCGATGGGGCTTTTTATCGGCTTCGCGCTGCCGCCGGCACTGCATGATCTTTCGGCCTTCGTCTCTGATTTACCGAAACGCGCGCCGGAAATGCTGGCCCGCATCAAGAAGCTTCCCATCGCTTCGCGTATCGACGTGACCGCCCTGAATACCAAGCTGCAGGGTGAAGCCTCTGCGGTGGCGGGCGGCATTTTCGGCTACGTGAGCGACTGGGCCAGCGGACTGGTCCGCATTATCACCGGCCTGGTGCTCACGATCTACTTCATGATTGAAGGCGATGTCGCTTACAACTGGGCGCTGTCGTTTTTCCCGAAGGCACAGCGCGACCGGCTCGACCGCACACTGATGAAGGCGGACACGCGGATGGGCAAGTGGCTGGTCGGCCAGGCCTCGCTGATGCTGATCCTGGGAGTTGCCAGCACGATCGTTTTTGCGTCCATGCATATCCGGTATGCGTACGCGCTGGGCGTGCTGATGGGCATTTTCAACATCATTCCGGTGATCGGCGCGATGATTTCGATGGCCATGGTCATCCTGGCGGCGGCTACGGAATCGTGGGGCAAAGTTGCCGGCGTCTGTATTTTCTATGCCTTGTATGTGAACATTGAAAATTCTTACCTGACACCGAAGATCATGAAGAGCAGCGTCGACCTGGCCGGGCTGGCGGTGATGGTTTCGCTGCTGCTCGGGTCAGAGTTTGAAGGCGTACTGGGAGCCATGGTCGCGGTGCCGACTGCCGTGCTTGTTGCCGTGCTGCTGCAGGAATATGGACAGCAGCACGATCCCGAGGCGCAACAAGGCTAGGAGAGTGTCGTTGCAGGAGCAAAGCAGATCGGCCTGGCTTTCGGTATCGCGAAGGGCCCGGGTTCCGGCGCGGGGAGTCTGTTGCTATCATTGAGGAAACGGGGCGCATAGCCGGGTTCAACCGGACTGCGCTGGTCCTCTTCTCACATGATGCCGATTGCCCTCTCGCAGTTCGTTCGTTCCATTTCGGCAGCGAGAACCCTGGTCTTCAAACCGGCTCAGCGAAGATGACGACTGCGGCCCCGGCATCGCACAATCTCGGCGAACACCCACTCGATCCGGCTATTCTGGACCCGGCCGGGCTTGACTCTGCCGTCCTGGACTCGGCTGCTGAAGCGACTTTGACTGAGCATCTGCGCTCGACGACACGCCGCCACACGCTCGTTGGCGATTACAAACAGCTTTTTAAAGTCCGCGTGCTGGCCATGGTGGTGCTCACGGCCTGGGCCGGCTTCTATCTTGGTTCGCTGCGTTCCGGCATCCCCACCCTGCAGATCGGGCTGCTGCAAACGCTGCTCGGCGTCGCTCTTGTGTCTGCGGGCGCGAGTGCGCTGAACGAAGTGATGGAGCGGAAATCTGACCGGAAAATGTTGCGAACAGCCGACCGGCCACTTGCTACCGGCCGCATAAGCCTGGCCCACGGCGTGATTGCCGGAATGGCGGCGATCATCAGCGGGACGATCGTGCTGACCGTCTACACCAACCCTCTGACCGGGCTGCTGACACTGTTTACCGCGGTCACGTATGTCACGATCTACACGCCGCTGAAGCGCGTGACGACCATGGCGACTTTCATTGGAGCGTTTCCGGGCGCGATGGGACCCCTGCTTGGCTGGACGGCTGCCCGGGGCGTGATTGAATGGCCGGCGGTGTCACTCTTCGCAATTCTTTTTGTCTGGCAGTTCCCGCACTTCATGGCGATCGCCTGGCTGTATCGCGATGATTATGCCCGCGCCGGCATTCGCATGCTTCCCGTGGTTGAGCCGGACGGCTGGTCAACCGTGATCCAGGCGTTGTTCTATGCCGTGGTGATGATTCCGGTGAGCATCGTGCCGTTCTATCTGCATATGACGGGGCCGGTCTACGCGATCTTCGCGGGGATTTTTGGCCTTGGCTACCTGTACTACACGATTCTTTTCGCGCGCATCCCACGCACCGGCAAGGTGGTGTCACGCACGCTGGCGCGTAATCTTTTGAAAGCAAGTGTTATCTACCTGCCGCTGCTGCTCATCGTGATGATGCTCGACGCGGCTGCAGGAGGAAAGTAGCCCATGGCAACACTCAGTGAACATCCCGCGGCCCGGCTTTCAGCTGATCAAGAAGTCTCTGCAGGCGGAACGCAGCCGATCGAACTCGCCGGTCTGACCCACGATTACGGTACGCGCGTGGCCCTCGACAACCTGACCTTCTCGGTGCATGCAGCCGAAATTTTTGGGCTGCTGGGCCCGAATGGCAGCGGCAAAACTACGTTGTTCCGCATTCTCTCGACGCTCATGCTGCCCAGCGGCGGCCGTGCGAGCGTCCACGGGTTTGACGCTGCTACTGAGCCTAACAAGGTGCGGCAGCAGATTGGCATTGTCTTCCAGGCACGCAGTCTGGACCTGAAGCTGACGGTTGCCGAAAACCTGAAGCACCAGGGCCATCTTTACGGACTGAGCGGGAAGACGCTGACCGGGCGCATCAATGACGTGCTGGCGCGGGTTGGTCTGACGGACCGCGCGAAGGAGTTCGTGGAGACCCTGTCCGGCGGGATGCAGCGCCGGGTGGAACTGGCCAAGGGGCTGATTCATTCGCCGTCAGTGTTACTGCTTGACGAACCATCGACCGGGCTTGACCCGGGCGCGCGCCGCGATCTTTGGATCTACCTGCGCAACCTGCGCGATGACGAAGGCGTGACGGTATTTGTGACGACGCACCTGATGGAAGAAGCAGAGCATTGCGATCGGCTGGCTATCCTGAGCGAAGGCAAACTGGTCGCGCTAGGTACGCCTACCGAGTTGAAGTCTGCGATCGGTGGGGATGTCGTGCTTTTCGAAACAGTCAGCGAAGACGCTGCGCAGTCGCTGGCCTTGCGTATCGGGCAGAAATTTGGAGTGGAACCGACTGCCCTTGGGTCGACTGTCCGGCTGGAACGCGAAGAAGGCCACCACTTTCTTACGAGGACGATTGAAGCTTTTCCGGGCGAGATCAACGGCGTGTCCGTGAGTAAGCCAAGCCTGGAAGATGTCTTTATTCAGCGCACCGGCCATCGTTTCTGGACGGAGAAGGTTGGAGAGGAGTTGGCGCCGGGGAAGAAAACACGGAAGGGCCACTGATGCCGGCGTGCTCACGAGGATGGGCAGGTCGAGGCTGACGGTCGCGAGTTCGCGAGATGCAGGTTCCTCCACTTCGGTCGGAAGGACGAGAGCTTGCGGTCGGAAGGACAAGGGTTTGCGGTGGAATGACAACGTTGCGGTTGGAATGACAAACATTCCGATTTTTCGGCACGCACCTTCCTCCACTTTGGGTTGGAAGGACAAAAGTTCAAGGACGACATTATGGCGACTATCGCAGCACCTCTTGTAAGCCGAACGACGCGCACGCATATGGCCAGTCCAGGGATCTGGATGCCGGCGATTTCGCTGTGGCAGCGGGAGATTGTCCGCTTCTACCGGCAGAAATCGCGCGTGGTTGGCGTCATTGCTTCACCTCTACTCTTCTGGCTGGTCCTCGGTTCAGGCTTTGCGCACAGTTTCTCCGGCGGTAACAGTGCGGCCGGGGCGGGTGCTGACTACTCCAGCTTCTTTTTCCCTGGCGCCATCGTCATGATCGTGCTGTTCACTGCGATCTTCAGCATGATGTCGCTGATCCAGGACCGCAACGAAGGCTTTCTGCTTTCGGTGCTCGCGGCCCCGGTGAGCCGGTCGTCCATCGTGCTGGGGAAGGTGCTGGGGGGTGCGACTCTGGCGGCCATCCAGGGCGTCATCTTCCTGGTGTTCTGCCCGCTGGTCGGCGTGCATCCGGGCTTGGCCACGATCGCGCTTGCGGTGGCGATCATCGTGCTCATCAGCTTTGAGTTGACTGCGCTGGGCTTCGCTATTGCGTGGCCCATGGATTCGCCGCAGGCCTTTCACGCCATCGTTAACCTGATCCTCATCCCGCTGTGGCTGCTGTCGGGCTCGCTCTTCCCTGCTGACCGCGCTTCCGGGTGGATGCGCCTGATCATGAGGCTGAACCCGCTTACCTATGGCGTCGACATTCTGCGCCATGCGCTCTTCCCGGGCAGCCCTACCAGCTTTTCACTCGCGACCAACATGGCCGTCACCGTGGGCTTCTGCCTGCTGACCTTCGTTGCATCTTGGGCCATTGTGAACCGCCGGACCAATCGACCGGCAGCCTGAATACCAGAGAAACCCGAAGAAAACCATGAACAGCAGCAACAACATCGACGCCGCAGGAAGAATCAAGATCAGCAACACGCCGACCCTACTGCCGAAAACGCCCCTGCCGGCCGGGAATGCCCCTTTACTCCCTGCCGGGAATACACGCGCCGCTATCGTCGCGATTGTTGCGATCAGCGTGGCGGCGTCGGCGTTCCTGTTCTGGCTGGTCTACGTTCACCAGGCGCCGGCGGCCTTCGCGCACCGGCTCAGCTTTCTGCCTGCTTTGAACGCTACCTTCAACGGGCTCAGCGCGATCGCGCTCACTACCGGGTTCCTGTTCATCCAGCAGCGCAGGATTACTGCCCACCGGAACGCGATGATGACCGCTTTTGTCTTTTCGTCGCTCTTCCTGGTTTCGTATATCACCAACCACGCGCTGCATGGCGACCAGCTCTTTCCCGGCCATGGCGCTATCCGCACCGCCTACCTGTGGATACTGATCACGCACATTTTTCTGTCCGTCTTCGCGCTGCCGCTGGTACTGGTAACCTTCTTCTTCTCGCTCAGCGGCCGCATCCCCCTGCATCGCAAGATCGCTCGCTGGACCTTCCCTGTCTGGCTCTACGTTTCCATTACCGGCGTCATCGTCGGCACGATGCTGATGATGCCGTGGAAGTAGCCAGCGTCTCCATGTCAGGTCGCATACCACAACCCTCCGACGGCACCATTCCACTGCTGAAAGGCGGCTTCTGGACCCTGGCCGTCGGCATCCTGTCGGCCATGGCCACCAAGTTTATCTTTGGCGGTATCGGCGATCACGGGCCGCATACCAATGCCGGCTGGCTGTTTTTGATTCTGGCGATGACGTGCCTGCCCTTCGGCTCGATGATCTTCCTGCTCGGCGGTCTGAAGTGGCTGAGGAATCGTAGACTGAGCCGACAGTAGCCTCCGGCGGCGCCTGCGCGGCGAGGGTGTTCACCACACTGGTCTACTTCAAGAACAAGGGAAGTGTACCTCCCTCGTTCTTGAAGTCCACGCCCATACGGCGAGTATCGCTGCCCGCGCAGGGCCCGCCGGAGGCTGCTCCTGTGCCCATGGTGCGAGTCCTGATATCCTCAAAACCTACGGAGTGTTCGAATGGCTAAGAGCGTGAACAAAGTGATCCTGCTGGGGAATGTTGGTAAGGACCCGGAGATCAAGTCGACTGCCGGCGGCATGATTGTCGCCAACTTCGCGATTGCTACCAGTGATCGTGTCAAGGACAAGGACGGTACCTACCAGGACCGCACCGAGTGGCATAACCTGGTTGCCTTTCAGCGCACGGCGGAGATTGTGCGCGACTACGTGAAGAAGGGCAACAAGCTTTATGTGGAAGGCAAGATCCAGACGCGCTCGTGGGATGACAAGACGAGCGGCGAAAAGAAGTATCGGACAGAGATCATCGTGAATGATCTGTCACTGCTTTCCGGCCGCAGTGATGAGGGTGGCGGGGGTAGTTATGGTGGAGGCGGCGGCTATGCCCGCGGCAGCAGTGGTGGGAACAGCGGTGGGGGAACGGCATCCTTTGACCAGCGCTCGAACCAGCAACCCGATTATGCAGATACCGGAATTACCGACGACGATATTCCTTTCTAGCGTTGAAGCTCCCTGCATGGGGATGGTGAGGGGGCTGGGGAAACGCAGTTCCCTCCACTGCGCTTCCCTTCGGTCGGGATGACAAGAATGTTAGTGCTTCCTGGGGGATGACGAAGTTTCCCTGCATCGAATGACAAACGGCGGCTGGCGGCAAGAGCGGGTACTTCGGTAAGGGCGACAGCGCCGATGATGACCAGGGCAAATTACCTGGAGGTGTAGAGCGAAGATCCGATGAACACGGGCCTTTTCACCAGGAAAAGGCCCAACCCGTATCCAGCCAGAAACACCATAGCGTCAGGTAATTTGCTCCAGGGCCTTCTATTTGAGCCGGACCGGTTGCGTACCTACCTTGATGCGAAAGAGTTGGTAAGGCTTCTGCCGTAGATCCTGGCCGTTGTGCATCGACGGCTGGCGATGCAGCTGGTTGGCTGTTACGTACAGGTAGCCATCATCGGCGAAGCTCATCGTGTCCGGCCAGAGCAGGCGCGGGTCATGGGCGATGGTGTCGGTAAGTCCTGTTTTCGGATTGAAGCGATGGATCGAATCTGTAACCGGATCGGTCATGTAGACGTTTCCCTCTGCATCGGATTCAAGGCCATCGGACGGCATCTTGCCGGTCGCGATGCGCACTGTGCTTTCGACGTCAGCATCGGACTTGCTCGTGTCGCGCAACGCTTCTGTACTAACCGCATATAGTTTGGTCGAGTTGATTGGACAGTAGTAG
Source organism: uncultured Acetobacteraceae bacterium (assembly GCA_964658035.1). GTDB lineage: Bacteria > Acidobacteriota > Terriglobia > Terriglobales > Acidobacteriaceae. The sequence continues at coordinate 967 of CAZZXL010000087.1, read as the reverse complement.
ATTTCGCGTCCATCCGCTGAGATCGCGATACCGTCCGCGGCGAACAGTACCGGCTCGGCTGGATGGCCCGGCAGTGTCTGGTATACGGGCCGTCCTTCGGCGAACATGAGAAAACCGGGCTCGGCTAACACGCTTACATGCTGATTCAGGCGGCGCATGCTTTTGCCGGTAGCCAGGTCGACGATCACCAACGCATTCGGGCCCTGGCTCGATGAATCGGTGATGTACGCGGTGCCATGCATGTCGGCCGCCAATTCCCTTTCCAGGTGCACGATCGGCGAGCGGGAACTTCGGGTCCTTCGGCTTCACGTTCGGATCGTTCATCGGCTTGCTGCCGATCATGGTTGATGAATCCTGGGTGCCGGTGTCGCCTGCGCGCAGATCAAAGCGCACATCGTTCATGTAGCTGTTTGTTCCCGCCGTTTCCGGCGGCAGCAGGATGGTGCGGATGACCTTGTTTGTCGCCAGGTCAATGCACACCAGTTTTGGCCCGCCCGGCACGATGTTCTTGAGCAGCGGCGCGCCGGTATCGAGCACCCACAGACGATCGTCCGGATCAACGACGACGGACTGCACACTGACAAAATGGGTCTGGTTTGCCTGCTCATCCATAAACGCGTTGGGATTTTCGAGCTTGCGTCCGGGCCAGTCGTTGATCTGTTCATCGGGATACGCGACGGCCTTGCCGTTGACGATTTCACCGACGGTGAAGGGTACGTCATCGCCCCAGCGTGGAAAATTCACGAAGATCCGATGGGCATGCGAAACGGTGACGCCGGTCGGCATCGCATCCTTAAAAACAGCAACCGTTTCAAGCCGACCAATGGGCTGATCGGTCGCAGCCTGCTGCGGGAATACGGGGACGGAAGCGACGAAAAAAGCACCAAGCAGGAGCGGAGACAGGAGTTTCATAGCGGGCTAGGATGCGTTTGCAAAGCTAGTTCTATGAGACTGCCACGGCTTCAAT
>CAZZXL010000086.1:0-20415 GCA_964658035.1 uncultured Acetobacteraceae bacterium | reverse complement strand
TGACCGGTCAAACTTTTCCTTCGCCATCTTGAAAACCCTCTCTAAGCTTTGCTGCGAACTCTTGTCGAAACTGCTGACTACTTGTTGGTCTGGTTGCGGCCGATGATCTCTTCAGAAATCATCCGTGGCGCTTCTTCATACCGTGCAAAATGCATCGTGTAGGAAGCGCGGCCTTTGGTAGAGCCACGAATCTCATTCACATACCCGAACATTTCTTTCAGCGGCACCAGTGCCTTGACAATCTGCGAGCCACCGGCATGCTCCACGCCTTCGATGCGGCCGCGACGCGAATTCAAGTCGCCGATGATGGTGCCCATGTACTCTTCCGGCACAGTGACTTCTACTGCCATCACAGGTTCCAGCAGGACTGGACTTGCTTTCCGGGCAGCTTCTTTGAAAGCCATGGAACCGGCAATCTTGAAGGCATTTTCGTTCGAATCGACATCATGATAGCTGCCGTCGTAAAGCGATACCTTGACGTCCACGACTTCGTAGCCGGCGAGGATACCACCCTGCAGAGCCTCCCGGATGCCCTGTTCGGTAGGCTTGATGTATTCCTTCGGAACGGTACCGCCCTTGGTGTCATTGGTGAAGACAAAGCCACCACCCGTTTCGTTTGGCTCGATGCGGATCTTCACATGCCCGTAATTCCCTGAACCACCGGTCTGCCGGATGAACTTGCCTTCTGCCTCGGCATGCTTGCGGATGGTCTCGCGGAACGCTACGCGCGGTTCGCCGACATTCGCTTCAACCTTGTGCTCACGGCGCATGCGGTCGACGAGAATTTCAAGATGCAGCTCGCCCATACCACTGATGATGGTCTGCGAAGACTCTTCATCGGTGCGCACCTTGAAGGTTGGATCTTCGTCGGCCAGGCGAGCCAGCGCCATGCCCATCTTTTCCTGGTCGGCCTTGGTCTTTGGTTCAATCGCAATCGAGATCACGGGATCGGGGAAATCGATCGCACCGAGTGCAATGGGGTGATCCGGCGAGCAAAGCGTGTCGCCCGTCTTCACTTCCTTCATGCCAACTGCCGCGCAGATATCGCCTGCGTAGATCTCGCTGATTTCTTCACGCTTGTTGGCGTGCATCTTCACCAGGCGACCAACGCGTTCAGTCTTACCTGTGCGCGGGTTGACAATGGTGTCGCCCGTCTTCAACCAGCCGGAGTAGATGCGGATGAACGCCAGCTTACCGAACGGATCATTGACCAGCTTGAAACCGAGGGCCGAAAAGGGTTCGCTGTCGTCAGCCTTGCGGATCAGGACAGTCTCGGGATTCGATGGATCAATGCCTTCGGCTGCCGGAACGTCCAAAGGACTGGGCAGGTAATCCACTACTGCATCAAGCAGCGTCTGCACACCCTTATTTTTGAAGGAAGAGCCGCAAAGTACCGGGAATACATGCATGGCAATGGTTGCCGAACGAATGCCCGCCTTTAACTCTTCATTGGTCGGCAGTTCGCCTTCAAGAAACTTGTGCAGCAAGTGGTCATCAAACTCTGCCACCGTTTCGATCAACTGCAGACGGAAAGCTTCAGCCTTCTTGGCGAGCGCCGCTGGAATTTCTTCCACGGTGTACTCGGAGCCCATTTCTTCGTCATTCCAGACGATCGCTTTCATCTCGATCAGATCAATCACGCCGCGGAAATTTGCTTCGGCGCCGATCGGGATCTGGATCGCCACCGGGCGCGCGCCGAGGCGCTTGCGGATGGTCTCGATCACGTACTCGAAATCCGCGCCGGCCTTGTCCATCTTGTTCACGAAGCAAATGCGGGGAACCTTATACTTGTCGCCCTGCCGCCAGACCGTCTCCGATTGCGGCTGTACGCCGGACACCGAGTCAAACAGTGCTACCGCGCCATCCAGTACTCGCAGCGAACGCTCTACCTCGGCCGTAAAATCCACGTGACCGGGAGTATCGATAATGTTGATACGGATGTTCTTCCAGGTACAGGTGGTCGCGGCGGAAGTGATGGTGATGCCGCGCTCCTGCTCCTGCTCCATCCAGTCCATCGTGGCCGTGCCTTCGTGCACTTCACCGATGCGATGGGTAATGCCTGTATAGAAAAGAATGCGCTCGGTCGTCGTCGTCTTCCCGGCGTCGATGTGAGCCATGATTCCGATGTTCCGGCAACGAGTTAAAGGTACAGTACGAGCCACGTTTGCTTCTCAACTCTTCTCCGGGATCTGATCCCGGTTGTTTAACGTAATGCTTAACCCAACGGCTACCAGCGATAGTGGGCGAAGGCCTTATTCGCTTCGGCCATGCGATGGACGTCTTCTTTACGCTTCATTGCTGCACCGCGGCCATTTGCCGCATCCAGCAGTTCATTCGTAAGCTTGTCGATCATGCCTTTTTCGCCACGTGCGCGGCCATAGGTGACGAGCCAGCGAATGGCGAGCGAAGTGCGACGCTCCGGATTCACTTCGATCGGCACCTGATAATTCGCGCCGCCCACACGCCGGCTCTTGACTTCGAGCAATGGCTTGCAGTTCTCGACGGCCTTCTTGAACAGCTTGAGGGCATCGTCACCGCCGCCCTTGGCTTCCAGGTTCTTCATCGATGTGTAGAAGATGTTCTGCGCGGTCGACTTCTTGCCGCCCCACATCATGGAGTTCACAAACTTGGTGACCAGCGTCGAGTCATAGACTGGATCGGCGGGAACTTCACGCTTTGCGATGTGACCTTTTCTCGGCATTCTCTTCTAATCCTTTATCTGAACTTCAAACTACTTGGCTGCTGCGGCCTTGGGACGTTTCGCGCCATATTTGGACCGGCTCTGCTTGCGATTGGCAACGCCCACCGAATCCAGCGTGCCGCGCACGACGTGATACCGGACGCCTGGCAGATCCTTTACACGGCCGCCACGGATGAGCACGATCGAGTGCTCCTGCAGGTTATGGCCGATGCCGGGGATATAGGTCGTCACTTCAATGCCATTGGTCAGGCGCACACGGGCCACCTTGCGGAGGGCAGAGTTAGGCTTCTTCGGGGTTTGCGTATACACACGGGTGCACACACCACGACGCTGGGGCGAACTCTGCAACGCAGGCGATGCCGTCTTGTACCGCGGAGCCGTGCGGCCCTTCTTCACGAGCTGATTAAATGTCGGCAAACGAAACTCCTTACCTTCTCGAACCTTGGACCACGCGTAGATCACCTACGCTTAACTGCAACGAGAACAAGGCAGGCAAATACCTGCATGGTCTCGAATAATCCTTGCGCTGACGTGCGCCTACGTACCACAGGCGCTATCACGCCCTTACTGCAAAACACACTCAGGACAAGAATCCCGACGGTGGTCGCGCGCTTCGTTCCCCGAATTGAAACCGGGGATAGATGCCTCCCGATACTTTGGAAGACGGTCGAAGGCCAACTCCGTTTCGAAATTTCTGGCCCGCATAGCCTCCAAAGGTAGGAAGTGTCGCAGGCACAAGTGCGAAGCGTCCGGACCCCGCATAAAAGTAAATTGGGGATCGTCACAACGATGCTTAATAGAGTGTAACCGAAGAGAGCGCAAGGCGCATGTCTCCAGTCTCGTTGTGCTCCTGGCGGCCTTGCGCTCAAAACGAAAAGCAGCTGCCAGCGGAACCTTTTAACAATAGCAAGTAGTTGGATCACGGTCAAGACCGCTCCAAGACGGTGCCTGCTTTTCGGATTGTCAGGCCTAACGCCGTCCAATCAGCGCTGTGCTCCCTTGGCTATCAGGGTGGGGAGGACAGACGGCGTTGGTACGGAGTGCACCACACCATTCCTGGAGCAAATTACTCCTGGGGCAAATTGCCTGATGCTGTGGTGTTTCTGCCTGGATACAGGTTGGGTTGTTCCTGGCGAAAAGGCCCCTGTTCTTCATGTCAATGTTTTCCTATGCGGTTTCCTATGCAAACCGACCAGGCAAGCAGCCTGATACGATTTGCTGCATGGTCCACAGGCACTTCGTTCGCTGTCTTCTGCAATCGTTCCACTTCGCAAGTTCAACAGCCTTGATCGCCACACTTGCGTGTGTCCTCTCTTTGTATCTGCCGGCCGGTGATGCCTGGGCGCAGCCAGCAGGGGCCGCCCAGGCACACGATCCGCGCATTGGGCAGCTGCTCGATTCACTTGAGAAAGTGCAGAATATCCCGCAGACGGCGATTTCGCCGGATGGGCAGCACCTGGCGTGGGTGCAGGCAGGTAAGAGCAGCGCGATCATGCTGGGGGATGCGCTGGGGCAGAATGCGCGCCGCGTGGTGACTGCCGCGAAGAATACAGACTGCTCGAGCAGCGAGATCACGTTTTCGCCTGATTCGCAGAAACTCGCCTTCCTGTCGGATTGCGGTTCAGCGGCAGGGATGGTGAAACCGGGCGAAGGACGAGTGACGCAGGATGACTTGTTCCTGCTGCCGCTGGCCGACGCAAAAGCCAAGGCAAAGCAGCTTACCCACTTCCATGGCTACGTGGATCGGCCAACCTGGTCGCCGGATGGAAAGCAGATCGGCGTCCTGTATACGGAGGGGGCGACGCGACCCTCCGGCGCACTCGATGCGATGAAGCCGCCATCTGGCGTGATCGGCGTGGAGGGGCTGGAAGTGGCGCGGGTCGCTTCCGTCGATGCGGCTTCGGGGCAGGTAAGCGACATTACGCCTGCCGGCTTGTTTGTGTACGAGTTTGACTGGTCGCCTGACAGCCGGAAGCTGGCCTACGTAGCTGCGCCGCCGCCTGGCGAGAACAACTGGTGGGTGGCGAAGCTTTACACGCAGCCCGTGATGCATGCAGGGGAGGCTGCAGCTTCGCCCTCGGGGCCGGGAGGACGCGCCGCGGTTGATCCCGGCGTTCTGCTTGACCCTGCGACGGTTGCAGGACCGCTGCATGGATTGCAGATTGCTGTGCCGCGCTGGTCACCGGATGGTTTGAAGATTGCGTTTATCGGCGGATTGATGTCAGACCAGGGGGCTACGGGTGGCGACGTGTATGTGGTGGCTTCGAATGGAGGCGCCCCGGAAAACGTGTCGCCGGCGTCAACCAGCGCGGCATGGCTTTCCTGGAAAGCTAACGACAAGCTCATTTTGTCCAGTATCGTTAGCGGCGCGAGCCAAGTTTCAGAGTTAACAGTACATTTCCCGGCTTCTTCCGAAGCTTCGCCAGACTCGGTTAATGCTCCTATGAGCAGCCGAACATTGAAACAACCTGTCGATCTGACCACCCCGCTGTTGACCTTACCGGCAAACATTGGCGATGGACGGTTGGAGATGAGCCTTTCCATTGCAAAGGATGGCAACGCGGCCTTTGTCTCGAGTTCGTTCGATCGCGCACCCGAGGTCTATGTCAGCAAGCTGGAAGCAGGAGCTGTGCCGGCTGCGGTCACACATGTGAACGAGGCCTTGAAGCCTATGTGGGGCAAGGCTGAATCGATCTCGTGGACTGTGGACTAACGAAGGGTCCGAGGTACAGGGCTGGTTGATTCCGCCGGTTGACTATGACGCGTCCAAGGATCAGGGCAAGAAGTACCCGATGATCGTGATGGTGCATGGGGGCCCGTCGTCAGCGGTGATTCCGCACTGGCCGGGAGTCGGCTACGGCGGCGTGCCGTTCTCAGCTCTGGGCTACTTTGTGCTGATGCCGAATCCTCGGGGCTCTTACGGCGAAGGCGAGAAATTTACGCAGGCGAACGTCAAGGACTTCGGCTATGGCGACTTGCGCGACGTCCTGGCCGGCGTGGATGCGGTTGAGAAGAAGTATCCGATCGATGACAAACGTCTTGGCCTGACAGGGTGGAGCTACGGCGGCTTTATGACCATGTTTGCGGTCACACAGACCAACCGCTTCCATGCCGCGGTGGCGGGCGCGGGCATCAGCAACTGGCAGAGCTATTATGGCGAGAACTCGATTGACCAGTGGATGACGCCGTTCTTCGGCGCGACTATCTATGACGATCCTAAGATTTATGCAAAGAGTTCGGCTATTGAGTTCATCAAGCAGCTGAAGACGCCCACCCTGGTGGTCGGAGGCGACCGGGATGGCGAGTGCCCTTCGCCGCAATCCTTCGAGTTCTGGCATGCTTTGAAGGCTGAGCACGTGCCGACGGAACTGGTCGTCTACCCGAATGAAGGCCATGCCTTCCGGCTGCCGGAGCATCGTCGGGATGTCCTTGAACGAGCGCTGAACTGGTTCCAGCAATACATGCAGTAAAGTACCGGCAGACGCGCCTTGGACGCCGTCCGATCCTTTATTACGACTGGTTTGCAACGATCGCCGGCACGACCAGTGCCTGTCCTGACGCAACCGGCAGCGTGGGGCGCCACCCGGCTCGGGCCCTAAAGGCGCGTGCCAACCCACGCGACGACGTGGCTTTGCTTTACACTCTAGTATCGAAGTAATTCACTTGAACTGGCAGTACATACCGTCGCGGGCAAGCATCGTCCAGGCGGGGAGGTTTCATGCGGCGGTATCTGATTCTTGCGTTCCTGTTTTGTCTCACTCTTCCCTTTGATCTTGCAGTGACTGGTTGCTCTCGAAACCCTGCTGCCAATTTCTGCGAAAACATCGGTTACGGAACCTCGAATGCAGGCGTCACCAGCATCACCTTTGGTCCGGCCACGACGGGTATCTCCCTCCCTTACGGCGAAATTGGTACGCCGACCGCACCATCGGCGAAGAGCTGCACCAACGCCACGGTTTCTGTGAGTTCCTACCAGTACGGCACCTCTGACATGACCATTGCGGACATCAATCCGACCACTGGATCGGTCTGCGCCGGCACCTGGAACCGGACGACTGCCGGCGGGGTTGCTGCCTATACGACCTGCCTGCCGACGGGCAAGACAGGCATAGCCTATGTGACGGCTTCTGCTGGAACGGTCACCAGCAACGTGGTGCCTGTGTATGTCCATCCGCAGATTGGCAGTGTCACGCTTTCAGTTACGCCAAGTACCGCTTCAACAAGCGACAACCAATGCGTGTCCCAGGGCGACCAGGCAACGCTGGATATTACTGCCTACGCAGCCGGCGCTGCGACTCCCTTGTGCGAGCCCAATTCCACCACCTTGCCGGAGTGCAGCAGCGTGCTCGGCGCTCTTACCTATACGCCGGTGACGTCTACCATTGCGACCTTGGGAACGACCCTCGGTACGACGAATATTGCGACTGCGAATCTGCCGGGTTCGACCGCGATCACGGCGTCGACCAACACCGGCAATACGTCAGGCGGCACGACGACTTCGTCAGCCGGCTACTTTTATACCTGCCCGCCAAAGCAGATTTCGCTCAGTGCCAATGGCGTAAGCTGCAGCAGTGTGACGCCGGGCACGCCGTGCGTAAACGTGACGCCGAACAATTCCCAGGCCATTACTGCAGACGTAACCGATGTGAATGGAAAGACCATTACCGGATTGTCGTTGACCTATGCGTCGACCCAGCCGGAGAATGTGCCGGTGTCCTCCGCGGGCACCATTACTTCAGTGTATCCGGGGACAGCTTCAGTGACGGCTATCTGCCAGCCGCCGTCCTGCAATCCCGCGCCGATTAACCAGATTGGCGTGAACGGGACGGGGACGCCGATTGTCAGCAATCCGCTGCTGGTGAATTCAACCGGCACCAGTTCAACTGTTCTGTACATGGCGAGTCCCAAGTCAGACTTTTACAGCGCGATCGACTTCACGATTGGCCAGGTGACGTCTCCCGTCAAACTGCCTTACGCGCCGAATTCCATGATTCTGGATCCAACGGGAACAAACCTGTACTTCGGCAGCTATCGGGAACTGATGGTATTCACGGCAGCGACCAGCTCGCTTAGCAAGCAGGACACGACCGTACCGGGCGTGGTCCTCGCCGTTTCGCCCAACAACACGACGCTGCTGATCAACGACCAGAACCGCGGAATTTTCTACCTGTACGGCACGGCCGGCAGCAGTAGCAGCGGCACAACGACCGGAACGGGAACCACGACGACAGGCACGTCGTCGAGCACAGCATCCGGCATCATCACGACCTATGGCGGCGTCGGCCAGCGTGCGCAATTCTCGTCTGACGGCAACACCGTCTACATCGTGGGCAACAATAACCTGTACGTGCACAACGTATTCACGGGCTGGAGCACGATCCCGCTCAACCCTGACACGGGCACGAACAATGACATTACAGCAGCCAGCAATATCGTCAATGCCTGCACTGCCAGCATTGTTTCGAATGATGCCACGAACGGCCAGCTGGGCGGCACTACCGATGCCAATACCCAGTACAACACCTTCTGCTCGCCCGATCTTTCGCTTGCGGTGCCGACGGTAGGAAGCTTTATCACTGGCAAATCGACCAGTGAGAGCATCGGCTTCTGCCCTGACCTGGCAGGAAAAATTCCGGTCTACTATCCCTCCGCGGGAACGCTGGGAGCGGCGACCGACCACCTGTCAGCCACTACCAATGGCGAGCATGTAATTGGTGCGAGCGCGGGAACTTCACCCCAGCTGACAGACTCGGCGACGATCGTACCGCCGGGAGCACAAAACACTACCGGGGCATGTCCGTTGAGCACGACTACGCCGCCGCTATCTTCTCCGCTAACGATTACGAACACGGGCAACACGGCACAGCCGCTTACCGGCTATAACATCAGCAGCATTGACCAGGTGGTGACCGCGAGCAACTCAACACTCGCCTTTGTTACCTACCAGGGAACCGGGGCTGCAGGCAGCGCTAAACTTCCTGCCTACAAGATTCCGACTTCCGGTACCAACGGTCAGCCCGTCACGCCGGTCGCTTTATCCGGAACGTCCACGGCGCCGATCGCTGGAGTCTTCAGTCCGGACAACAAGACGTTTTATGTGTCGACGACGGGTGATAATCTCGTCCACCTGATTTCGACCTCGACGCTGACTGATACGTCGACACTGCCGCCGGGTCTTCCGGATGCGAGCGGCGCCATCACCCCGGCGCAATTCCTTGCTGTCCGCGCGCGTACACAGCCGTAAGGCTGTGTCGGAGGAACATGCCTACTGCTTCAGCCGGAATGCGAACCGGCTGAAGTGCGGGGTTTCGTGGAAGACTTGCAGCTATTTGCATTGCTCTAAGCGCGGCGCCAAGGAGATTTCCGTGTCCTTCAAAGAGAGTTCGACTGGCAGCTTCGCTGCTTCCGTACTGGTTGCATGCGGGGTATTGTCAATGCTGCAGGGCAACGCCCAGACGGCTTCCTCGCCGCAACCGGTTCCGGCCCAGCAGGCGCAATCCCACGGCACGCATGCCGCTTCAGTGCTCAACGGGCTCAGCGATGATCTACAGACACTCTCCCATTCAGTAGAGCCATCGGTCGTGAAGATTTATGCTACCGGCCTGGCCCCTGTTTCGGATGACTCCGCGCACACATCCTTCCTGGCGCAGCAGCGAATGCTCGGCTCAGGCGCGATCATGGATGCGAACGGCTACATACTGACCAATGCGCACGTTGTGCAGCATGCACGCTCGCTGAGTGTGCTGGTGTCTGACGTGTCCGGAGCTTCGACGGAGACGGAGGGCAATCGCAGCGAGCCGCCCGCGACGGCGCTTGCAGCGCGAATTATCGGCATGGATACACTGTCGGATCTCGCCGTCATCAAGGTGGAACGCACAGGACTGGCAGCGCTCAAATTCGGGGATTCCGATCATACCCATCCAGGCGAACTGGTGCTGGCTTTTGGCAGTCCCCTCGGGCTCCAGGACAGTGTCTCGCTCGGCGTGATCAGTGCGGTGAACCGTCAGCTCGATCCGGACAGTCCGCTGGTCTACATCCAGACAGATGCTGCGATCAATCCTGGCAACTCCGGCGGCCCGCTGGTTGATATGGAGGGCAGCCTGATCGGCATCAACTCCATGATTGAGTCGCAATCGGGCGGGAATGAGGGTGTAGGCTTTTCGATCCCCAGCAACACGGCGAAGATCGTCTATGAGCAGCTGATCAAGTATGGCCATGCCCGTCGCGGCTCCATTGGGATTTATCCCACAAACCTGACGCCCACACTGGCCAATGGCCTGGGGCTGCAGCGAGACAGCGGCGTGTTGATCGAAGACATCCAGCCAGATTCGCCGGCCGCGCATGCCGGGTTAAAGATCGGCGATATTCTGACCACCATCGATGACAAGCCGCTGCGCGACACACGCGACCTTGCCGTGCGCATGTTCCGCCAGCGACCGGGAGATGTAGTCCGGCTCGGCGTACTGCGCGAGGCCGAGGCAAGCAGCGTTGCGATCACCGTGACTGAATCGAAACGTGATGCCGCCAGCCTGATCGATCCTTCGAAAGCGGATGAGTATGTAGTGCCCCGGCTGGGTGTGCTCGCTGTTCCCATTGAAGGCGAACTGGCCCAGTCAATCGGATCGCAGCGGAAGCCCGGTGGTCTGCTGGTGGTTGCGCGGACCTTTGGGGCGTCCGCAGCGGAAACCGACTTGAAGGTCGGTGACATTATTTACTTTGCCAATCGCACCAAGGTTGACTCGCTTGATGCACTGAAGAATTTTATGCTCAATTTGAAGCCGGGTGACTCCGCTGTCCTGCAGGTTGAGCGCAATGCGCAGCTATCGTTTGTACCGTTTAAGTATGAAGAATAGAGCGAGTTTGCTGTTACCCGCGTTTCTCGCAAGGTTTGCCTCGTTTCTGATCTCAAGCAAATGTGTCCGATGACTGAACGGGTATAAGCCAGCCGTCGCCACAACTTCATCTCGTATCGCACAACATTCATTTGTAAGGGAATCAATGCACACACTCATCGGTCCAATCCACCGCCTGCAGAGGGTAATCCTTGCCTGCAGCGCGGCCAGCTTCTTATGCTGTTCGCAGTTGGTCGCGCAGCGGCTGCCACAAAATGTCCATCCGGAACACTACACGTTGACCCTGACGCCAGATCTGCAGTCGGCTAAATTTGCCGGGACAGAGACGATCGAGGGGAGACTTGAGGCGCCTTCGCGGACCATTACACTCAATGCTGCCCAGATCGAATTTACATCTGTAACTGCTACGCTGTCCGGCAAAGACTTGCCGGCCGAGGTAACCCTGGACGCGGAGAAAGAACAGGCTACTTTCACCTTTCCGCAGGAACTGCCGGCCGGCGAAGCGAAGCTGAAAATTGCTTACAACGGCATACTGAACGAACAGCTGCGCGGCTTCTACCTCTCGAGGACGCCCAAGCGCAACTACGCGGTAACGCAATTTGAGCCGACGGATGCGCGCCGCGCCTTTCCATCTTTCGATGAGCCGGCGATGAAAGCGACCTTTGACATTACGGTTGTGGTCGACAAGGGTGATACCGCGATCTCAAATACGAACATGGTCGCGGACACGCCAGTCTCAGCGACCAAGCATGCCCTGCATTTTGCCACAACGCCGAAGATGTCAACGTACCTGGTAGCCTTCCTCGTTGGCGACTTCCAGTGCACCAGCGGCCAAGCTGATGGCGTGCCCATTCGTGCCTGCGCTACGCCTGACAAGGTAGACGAAGGCAAGTATGCGCTAAGCGCAGCTGAATTTGTGCTGCATTATTACGATACCTATTTTGGCCTCAAGTACCCTATGCCGAAGCTGGACATGATTGCGCTGCCCGACTTTGAAGCAGGCGCGATGGAAAATTTCGGCGCAATTACGTACCGCGAAACTGATCTACTGATCGACGAGAAGACGGCTTCTGAGCGGTCGAAGCAGAACGTTGCGGAAGTGGTTGCCCACGAGATGGCGCACCAGTGGTTCGGCGATATGGTCACCATGGAGTGGTGGAATAATCTCTGGCTGAACGAAGGTTTTGCGAGCTGGATGGAGAACAAGCCGGTCGCCGCCTGGAAACCGGAGTGGAAGATTCCGGAAGATGTTGCCGCGCGAGTGAGCGGCACTCTCGACCTCGACGCGCAGAAGGTAACGCGCACGATTCGTGCCGAAGCCAATACGCCGGATGAAATCAACGAGATGTTCGATGGCATAACGTACGGCAAGGCCGGCGCCATGCTCGGCATGGTCGAAAACTACCTTGGCGAAGAAACATTTCGCCAGGGCGTGCATAACTACCTGGCCGCCCACATGTACGGGAATGCCACGGCAGAAGACTTCTGGAATGCGCAGACGGCGAATAGTCACAAACCTGTAGACAAGATCATGTCCAGCTTCGTGGCGCAGCCTGGCGAACCACTGCTGACGTTTGATCGTGCCGAGAACGGCAAGGTCAGCATCAGCCAGAAACGTTTCTTCCTGAATGCCAAAGATGCAACCGGGCAGGTGCAGATCTGGACAGTGCCGGTGTGCTTCAAGTCTTCCAAAATAGAAGGCGGCAGTTGCGAGGTCCTCTCCGCCCCTGGACAGCAGCTGCCAGTTCCCGCTGCGCCTTTCCTCTATGGGAATGCTGCCGGCACGGGCTACTATCGCACCGCCTACGATCCCCGAGATTACAAGAACATCCTGGCGAATGTTAAAACGGGGCTGGCGCCAGCCGAACGCATCACCTTTGTCGGTGGCCAGTTCGCACTTACGCGCGCAGGCCAGAGCGGTATCGGCGATTACCTGAGCCTGGCCGCTGCCCTGAAGGCTGACCAGACTCCAGGGGTAATCGACGTGGTTGCCAGTAGTCTTCGCACGACGCGTTCACGCATTGCTGGAAATGAGAAGGAGCGATCAAATCTGGATGCATGGATTCGCGAGACTTACAGTCCTGAGTACGCACGGCTGGGCGATCCCGCGGCGACAGACTCGCATGACCGGAGCGAACTGCGGGCTACGCTGATGCAAATCTTGGGCGACGCCCGGGACCAGAAAGTAATTGCGCAGGCAAAAGAGATTACGCAGAAGCGGCTGGCTGATCCTGCTTCTGTCGATCCGACCATCTCCGGTGTGGCGCTCTATATTGCGGCGCAGAACGGAGATGCAGCCCTGTTCGATCAACTGCAGAAAAGCTTTGAGACGATGAAGGACCCGGTGCAGCAGGAGAGTGCGTTGCATGCGCTGGCGGCCTTCCGTGATCCCGCGCTGCAAAAGCGCGCGCTGGATTATGCAAGCTCGGGGAAGGTGCGCAACCAGGACTCGGTTTTCGTTTACGCCGGCGGTCTTGCGGATGCAGATACACGGGACATTGCCTGGCAGTACATCCAGAACCACTGGCCGCAGGTGAAGGCACAGCTGACTACGATGGCAGGTGGCTACCTGGTGAGCGCGGCAGGCAGCTTCTGCAGTGCGGAAAAGCGTGACGAAGTGGCGAATTTCTTCACCACGCACAAAGTAGCGGCCAGCGAGCGGGCATTGACGCTCGCTCGGAACACCATCACAGCCTGTATCGATCTGCGCGCCATGCAGGGGCCAAAACTCGACCAATGGCTCGCAGCAAGGCCAGCTGCGAGTGCCGCAGACGGTAATTGAGTATTAGCGCAAATTACCTGATGCTATGGTGTTTCTGGCTGGATACAGTGGGCCTTTTTTTGGCGAAAAGGCCCGTGTTCATCGTATCTTCGCTCTACACCTTCAGGTAATGTGCTCTGGCAAGAAAGGCCAAGACAAAAGTCCCGGCCTTTCTTGCTGTCATCCTCTCCGCAGCTAAAGGACATTCATTTGCGCTAACTCTTCTTCTCGCCTTCGTCCTTTTTATCGTCATTCTCTTTCTTGTCTTTGTCTCCCTGGTCTTGGCCGCTGGTCTCGCGAGTTTTCCAGAAGCCCTGTTGTACCCTGGCCCGGCTGGCGCCTTCCAGTTCCAACAAGCGCTGGTGCACCTGGTGCGGGGCAAGCTCCTCTACCAGTGTGACCTCCACGTGGCGCACCTGGTGCCAGGGATAGGCGAGATTGCCGCGTAAAAGGAAACCTGACCGCGACCACTCTTCCAGTAGCTTGATGACATCGCTCTTGACGTCATTCTCGTGACGGATGGGGAGTAGGTCCAGGGTTTCGCCATTGACCAGGACCGCGATCAGATGAGCAATCAGGACAACTTCCGGCTTTTCTCCATCCTTGCCATTCTGTTTCTTGTCGTTTGAATCGGTCACAAAATCCTTACCTTTCACGTTCGTTACTCGTAGGATGATCAAAAACTACTGCTGGTTGAGAATTTGCCCGACGGCGCAAGAGTCCATGTCCCTGCAGAAAGCATCTTTAATAAGTAAGTACGTAGTATTATCGGCTGCCGTGGTGATTCGGTTTACGCTTGATACTACTTTCCGCGCTGAGAGGGGTTTAACGATGCGACAATACGTGATTTTGGTGGCTCTTGCAGTCTCTGCCGTCACCCTGTCAGCGCAGCACGGAGGCGGGTCTGTTGCAGGCGGTGGCCGCGGCGGATTTGCCGGAGCCAGCCATGGCAGTACGCCGGCTCAGTCGTTCAGTCATGCGGCCCCGCGATTCTCTACACCTTCGCATTCGTCTTTCCCGCAGAATTCCGACCGGAACATCTCCGGCCAGCGCAGTTTAGGCTCTCCGCAATATGATGGAGGAACCGATACGGGAAACTGGACCTCTGCGGGGTTTTTTCCCTCGCATTCAGGCCAGGTACTTTCGCGAGACGGCCGCGGGGGCAGGCATGGGTACGGCTATGGCGGCTATGGCGGGTACGGGTACCCGTTAGTTGGCTATCCCTTCGGCTATTACGGAGGGATCAGCTTTGATGATGGCAACGATCCGAATACTCAAGGCGATCTTCCCGTTGGAGATGCTTCCGCAGGATACTCGCCAGACCCCCAGAATGGGCCGGAGGAGTCGTACCTGGCGCCCGTTGATCCTCAGGGCTACCGGTACCCGCCGAGTGCGGCCAGGCCAGCTTACGATGCTGGCGGTGGCGCGCCGGGGGTGTCCGGGGAGTCGGGACAAGGGGCAGGTTCAGGGTCAGACGGGTTGCAGCATCCTAAGGTGACACTGGTGTTCAAGGACGGCCACAAACTGCAGGTACAGAATTATGCCATTACGCAGACCAGGATCCTGGTAACAGACAACAACACCGAGCGGGATTACCCTTTAAAGGCGCTCGATATAAGTGCTACGGCGGCTACGAACGATGCGGCGGGGGTGGAGTTCCACCTGCCGGGCTCTCCATAGGCAGACGACAAAAACCGCCTGCGCTCAGATGCGGAAGACCTCAAGTCTGACAGAGGCGACCTGGAAGTGAGCGGCAGCAGCGGTGCTGAGCCGGTCGAGGGTTTCATTCTCGGTGAGGCCTATTATTTTCAGGCCGTTAATCGACGGCACGCTGGCTTCATAGCCATGGTCCAGCCGTTCAATTTCAATGCGCAAAGGCCGCTGATCGAGCATGTATTCTCCCGGCCCGGCTGTTTCTACAGAACAGGCAACGTTCCAAACCATGACAGAAGCGCACTGCGGTGCGTAATAGCACAATTGAGTCAGGGGTGAGGGACTCTCCTTCCTTCAAGCTTCGCCGATAAACCTGAAGTTCCAGTCACGGGCGAAATAACTTCCCGTGAAAGTAACCGCAGGTAGTCTTTTTATGACGACATATCGCACTTCGCACCAGTGCAGAGAGTAAGCGGTCACATCTCGTAAGCCACAGCAAAGTGCGATCAACGGGAGCATGCTCTTGCGCTGAAGGCGCGTCCGCCGTAACGGCCCGTTACTCCCATTCGATGGTGCCTGGAGGTTTGGAGGTGATGTCGTAGACGACGCGGTTAATGCCGTGGATCTCGTTCACGATGCGGTTGGAGATGGTCTTCAGCACCTCATAGGGCAGCGGAACCCAGTCGGCGGTCATACCGTCTTCTGAATGCACAGCGCGGACAGCGCAGGTGTAGGCATAGGTCCTCTGGTCGCCCATGACACCGACGCTCTTGACGGGAAGCAGTACGGCAAAAGATTGCCAGATCTGCTTGTAGAGGCCCGCCTTCTTGATCTCGGCGACAACGATTTCATCGGCTTCCTGCAGCAACGCCACGCGTTCAGGTGTCACTTCGCCGAGGATGCGCACGGCCAGGCCTGGACCGGGAAATGGCTGGCGTTCGAGGATTTCTTCCGGCATGCCCAGATCGCGGCCGATGCGGCGGACTTCGTCCTTGAAGAGGTCGCGCAACGGCTCGATCAGCTTCATTTTCATGTTCTCCGGCAGACCGCCGACATTGTGATGGCTCTTGATGGTCTGCGATGGACCTTTGACTGAAGAGGACTCGATGACGTCGGGATAGAGCGTGCCCTGGACCAGGAAATCGACTTCGCCCCCCTCCCGCATAACGTCCTGCTTAATGCGCGTGGCTTCGTCGTCAAAGACCGCGATAAATTCGCCCCCGATGATTTTGCGCTTCGTCTCAGGGTCGGTGACACCAGCCAGTTTGGCTAGAAAGCGTCCGCTGGCATCGACGGCGTCGAGCTTCAGGTGCAGCTTATTGCGCATGGTGTCCTGCACCTTGAAGAATTCGTTCTTCCGCAGGACGCCGTTGTTGACGAAGATGCAGGTGAGTTGGTCGCCGATGGCGCGATGCACGAGCACGGCGGCTACGGACGAATCGACCCCACCGGAGAGGGCGCAAATGGCTTGTCCTTTGCCGACCTTCTCACGGATCGCGCTGACGGTTGATTCGATGAAGTGGGCGGGGGTCCAGTCGGCTTTCGCTTTACAGATGTCGAAGACAAAGTTCTTCAGCAGCTGCGTGCCCATCTTCGTGTGGTGCACTTCGGGATGAAACTGCACGGCGTAAATGTTGCGGGCTGGGTTGGCAATGCCGGCGAGGGCATTGGCAGTCTTGGCGGTCAGGTGAAAGCCGGGCGCGAGTTCCTGTGCGTGGTCGCCATGCGACATCCACACTTCCATGGTCGCGGGCAGTCCGGCGAAGAGCGGCAGTTCGGCGTCAAGAAGGGTGACTTCGGCGAAGCCGTACTCGCGCTTCTCAGCAGGGCGGATCTTGCCGCCGAGATGATGGGTGATGAACTGCAGTCCATAGCAGATGCCGAGGATAGGCAGACCGCTGTCCAGGATGCGCGGATCGGCTGCCGGGGCATCGGCATCGTAGACCGAGCTGGGGCCGCCGGAGAGGATGATGCCGAGCGGCTTGTAGGCGCGGATTTCGTCGAGCGAGGCAGTACAGGGCAGGACGGCGGAGAAGACGTTCTGTTCCCGGATGCGGCGAGCGATGAGCTGCGTGTATTGCGAACCAAAATCAAGGATGACGATTGCTGAGGTGTCCACTTGATTAGTTTATCGTTTGTCTTCAAAGGGGCGTGCGGTCAGGGTCGCAGTGCTTGCCAGAACTCGATGAAAGCGGCGAGGCGGGCGACCTGGAAGAAGTCAGACGCAGCCAGATAAAAGACGGTGATGATGCCCCAATAGATATACAGCGGCGTGCCGGTGGCGACCGACTCGAAGGGCAGCGGGGTGGCACAGAAGACCATCGCGAGCACAATCAGCGCCATCTTGACGATGCCGAGGACGAAGTTGACCTCAACCAGCTTCGACGTCAATTTACGCAACCGGAAGCTGCGGCCAAGGCTGCCCAGGAGCTTGCGGTTTTCGAGAACGGCAACAAGCGGCGCGATTGACGAGACCCAGCTAACCAGCGCCCACACAGTGAAGGTACCGAGTGAGAGGGCGATGACCCAGGCGAAATAGCCGACCAGGTTGGGCGAGAAGTCCAGTTGCGCGCCGTTGGGCTGGAGAGTGAGGCGCGCGGCCCAGTGCAGGCCTTCGAACCAGGCGATGCCAGCGACGACTAAGGCGAGGATGCGTAGAAATTGCAGCCCAATGAGGGTACCTGGTTCCGGATGGGAAGCTGGAAGCATGCGTTTCAGCAGAATGCTGCGGCCGATGCCGGAAGAGAAGGACCAGCCGACGATGAGGATGGGGCCAAGCCACCAGGCGAGATGCTGTAACTGCGGCAGCAGGGCGGCGCTGGTGTTCGAGAATGCCAGCGCGGCCGCATCGGGATCAGTGAGTGAGTAATTGTTGAGGCCACCGGGAGCGAGCGGTGTGCGTGCCAGGATCGCCATGGCCTCGTAGTAGCAGACGAGCAGGGCCGGAATGCCGAAGGTCCAGCGCCAGGCCAGTTCAACGGCGAGCCATCGGGGCTGGCGCACACATCTCCCCAGCAGGTGCACGAGCGACTGCGTCCCGCGCAGCGGCGTCTTGCCGTAGGCCATGGGCGCAGTCGCTGGGGGCGAAGGCATGCGCTACTTCACCAGGATGTTCAACAGCTTGCGGGGTACGACGATCAGCTTGATCATTTCCTTGCCTGCAACCGCGGCACGCACTTTTTCATTGCTCAAGACGATGTGCTCAATCTGTTCGCGGGTCGCGTCGGTCGGAACGCTAACGACTGCTTTGAGTTTGCCATTCACCTGCACGGGAAATTCAATTTCGTCCTCCCGGGCAAGGTCTGCGTTGTAGACCGGCCAGGGATGGCGAAGGATCGAGTCCGTGTGGCCGAGTTCCTGCCACAATTCCGCGGAAATATACGGGGCGAGCGGAGCAAGCAGCAGGACCAGATTGTCGAGCAGCGATGCGATGACTGCAGGCGGGACTGTGCCTTCCGTCATGGCAGCATCAGCGGCAGTGAGCTCGTTCACCAGCTCCATGATGGCCGCAATGCTGGTGTTGAAGTGCCAGCGGCCGGAAAAGTCATGCGTGATCTTATCGATCGTCTTATGCAGTTTGCGCAGCAATGCGGGGGCAGGCGCTGTGAGCATGGCGGCGTCGAAGGCTGCGCCGTTCGCTGACTTTGCGGCAGCAGCATGCTTCATCACCAGGCGATAAACCTTGCCGAGAAAACGGCTTACCCCGGCCACGCCATCTTCCTGCCAGTCGAGATCGCGATCCGGTGGAGCGGCAAAGAGCGAGTAGGCACGGGTAGCGTCGGCGCCATAGCGGGCGATCATGTCATCGGGCGAGACGACATTGCCCTTTGATTTGGACATCTTCGCACCGTCTTTAATCACCATGCCCTGGGTAAAGAGTCTCTGCGCAGGTTCGTCGTTCGTGATCAGCTTCAGGTCTTTCATGACCTTAGTCCAGAAGCGGGAATAGATCAGGTGCAGGATGGCGTGCTCCACACCGCCGATATACTGATCGATGGGGAACCAGTATGCAATCTTGTTGGTGTCGAATGGGGCAGCGGCGTTTTTTGCGTCCGTATAGCGGTAAAAGTACCAGGACGAATCGACGAAGGTATCCATCGTGTCCGTCTCGCGCCGCGCCGCGCCCCCGCATTTGGGACAGGTGGCATTGACGAAGTCAGGCACTTTGCCAAGCGGCGATCCACCCTGCTGCGTGATGTCAACGTTATCCGGCAGCAGTACCGGCAGTTGATCGTCCGGCACCGGCACGATGCCGTCCCTGTCGCAGTAGAGCATGGGAATAGGCGTGCCCCAGTAACGCTGCCGACTGACACCCCAGTCTTTCAAGCGATAGGTGGTCGTCGTTTCGCCGAAGCTATGCTCAGTCGCGAAGGCAGTCATTTTATGCTGCGCTTCTTCGCAGCCGAGGGTGTTGTAGTCGCCGGAGTTGATGAGCAGAGAATCTTCTTCGATGTAGGGCAGGACAGCTTCTTCCTGCTCACCGGTTTCCTTCGGTTCACCGATGCGGCGGGGCAGCACAACGACGCGGACCTCCAGGCCATACTTCTTTGCAAACTCGAAGTCGCGTTCGTCATGCGCGGGAACCGACATGACCGCGCCAGTCCCATAATCTGTCAGCACATAATTGGCGACCCAGATGGGCACGCGCTCGCCATTAAACGGGTTTACTGCGTAATGGCCGGTGAAGACACCATGTTTTTCGATGGCGCCGAAGTCTTCCGATTCGCGGGCTTTTTTCTGCTCGTCAAGGAGCTTGTCCACTTCCCTGTTGAGCCCGCTGTCTGCCTGCACAAATACCTTCACCAGCGGGTGCGCAGGCGCGAGTTGCAGGCTGGTTGCACCGAAAATCGTATCGATGCGCGTAGTAAAAACTTTCACTACGTTGATGCCGCCCTCTGCCTGGCCTTCCATCTTCTGTCCAGTGGCCCAGCCTTCCGGTGCGGGCAGAACGGCTTTGCCGCGTTTCTCTTCACGGGTGCCGGCTTCTTCGTGAGCTTGCCGATAGACGGTGAAGGAGACGGTCGCACCACTGCTGCGGCCGATCCAGTTGGCCTGCATGGTGCGGACCTTCTCCGGCCAGTCTTCTAGCTTGTCGAGGCCGTCAAGCAGAGCGTCGGCATATTTTGTGATGCGGAGGAACCACTGCTCGAGGTCACGCTGTTCGACGATCGTATCTTCATGCCGCCAGCAGCGGCCGTTGACTACCTGCTCATTCGCGAGCACGGTCGCGCACTGCGAGCACCAGTTGACTTTGCTCTTCTTGCGATAGGCGAGGCCCTGCTCATACATGCGGAGGAAGAACCACTGGTTCCAACGGTAGTAGTCGGGCAGGCACGTCGTTACCTCGGTCTGCCAGTCGTAGCTCAAGCCGAGACGCTGCATCTGCCGCTTCATGGCGGCTATGTTGGTGAGCGTCCACTCGCGCGGCGGCGTGTTGTTCTTGATGG
>CAZZXL010000085.1:0-20534 GCA_964658035.1 uncultured Acetobacteraceae bacterium | reverse complement strand
TCTGTCGCCACCAGATCTATGGTTGCAGCTTCGAATTGTCGTGCCGCACTCACGCGCTCTCCGCTATACTTCCGCCGGAACGAAAGGAGACTCTGCCATGAGCCAGGCACTCACACCGTATCTCGTCAGCCCCGATGCTGCCGCGTCGGTTGATTTCTACAAGAAGGCATTCGACGCAGAAGAAGTCACCCGGCACCAGGCGCCCGACGGGCGGCGATTGATGCATGTTCATCTGCGCATTATGGGTTCCGACCTGATGCTGTGCGATGACTTCTGCGACAAGATTGGCGGCAACAGCGAAACGCCGTCGGCGCTGGGTGGCAATCCCATAACCCTGCACCTGCAGGTGGACGATGCAGATGCGTTCTGGAACAAAGCAGTCGGCGCGGGCGCCACGGTGACGATGCCGCTCAAAGACCAGTTCTGGGGCGATCGCTATGGGCAGCTGAAGGATCCATTTGGCTATAAATGGTCCATCGGGCAAACGATGGCAACTCCTTCGACGGAAGAAGTAGAAGCCGGCGCCCGGGAAAGCATGCTGAAGTAGTCCGTGCGTTCAGCCCTGGCGTCGGTCAGCGTCGCGCCGTGCCGGCTCGTTTTGCTTGCCCGGAGGTTTGACCGGGGACCTGCT
This sequence comes from uncultured Acetobacteraceae bacterium, assembly GCA_964658035.1. GTDB lineage: Bacteria > Acidobacteriota > Terriglobia > Terriglobales > Acidobacteriaceae. The sequence goes on along the minus strand of CAZZXL010000085.1, from coordinate 19,903 downwards.
CGCGAATCGTTTACTCCACTGCTTTCCCTTGCGAATCCAGAAGTCCTCGAAGTAGAAAGTGGAAAGATGGGCGAGCCCGAAGACGGCAGCCAGTTCCGGAAGACGCTTGGCGTACCGGACCACTTTGCTGCCTGAGGCGAGCCAGCCCCACTCCACCATGGGGTGAAAGATGTAGAGCGCATACGAGATGGCCGCGATGTAGGCGAGCCATTTCGCATGTAGATGCCGGGACACACCCGGCGTGCCTTCATAGAGAAGCGTGCTGCCCACCATGGCGGCAGCCAGATAAGGTCGAAAATAGTTCAGAGGCCCCGTAAAGTGGTTGGAAGCTGCCAGCGCGAGGGGCAGAAGCGCCAGCGGACTGACCCAGGTCAGGAATCTGCGTGCCCAACCCAGGTAGAGTGTTTCGCTGCAGATGAGGGCCAGCGTGCCGCCGGCCAGGATTTCATCGACCCGCGCGAACGTAACGATAGACAGCAGGGTATGAGTCTGGATGCGGTGCGCAGTGACGAGCAGGCAGAGTACCGGGATACTCCAAAGCCCGCGACGCCCGAAGATCGCGCAAATGACGGCGATTGTCAGGTAAAACTGCATTTCGACGCACAGACTCCACAGGTGGGCCGTCTGGTTGGTGAGATAGAAGGGCGGCAGGTTGCTGTAGAAGAGCAACTGTGCACGGAAATACGGGAGCGGCGCCCTGGCGATTGCCAGTCCAAAGACGGTAAATACCCAGGCGAGCGGCAGAATTCGGCAAAAGCGGCGGATCAGAAACTCGACCACACTGGGCCGGTTGAGCAGCGTGGTCGTGATCAGGAAGCCGGAAAGCGTGAAGAAGATAGCCATGCCCAGCGCGGCGACTGATTCGTTCACGTCGAAGCGCTTGGGCCCCAGGGGAAACAAGTGCCCGGCCATCACCAGCAGGATGCTGATGCCGCGCCAGCCATCGAGCGCTGGAAACCGAAGCATGCCGGCGGCAGGGGTGAGCGACTCAAAAGATGGCGTGTGCGTCGCATCCGTGTGCACACTGGGCCCATCTGGAACACTCGAGGGCAAAATCGCGAGGCCTGCAGCGACCGATTTCATGACTGGCGCACGCTAAGGAAGCGCGATGGTTGCGGAAGCGACACAACCCTATTCTCCTCCTGTAAAGGCAGCCTGCTCAAGAAAATAAAGGAAGTTGATGCTCACTCATGGTCGTTACTTCTACCACGTTATTGTTACCGATGGTAAGACGGCGGCGCGGTGCAGGATGATGTAGGCCGTAGGAAGGGTCGAAACACAGGCCATGAATGGCGGCACATCAATGGCAGCGCACGCGCGAGCAAGCGAATACCCTGAATTTTAGTCGAGCGGAAACGGAGCCGGGACGTCTGTCCGTATAGAAGGGGCTGATGACAGCGATTGAGGGCTACGGATTGGTCTTGTCTCCGCAGGACGGTGCGCGCACTGAAGTAGCGCGGCCGGAGGTCAACCTCGCCGTGCTAGTCGAGACCTACTCCTTGGTGCTCTTTCGTGTAGCTCATTCCATTTTGCGCGGCCGGGCAGAAGCGGAAGATGTCGTACAGGATGTGTTTGTACGGGTACTGGAACATCGCCGGACGCTCGATTCTGTGCGGGATATGAGGGTCTGGTTGATCCGGATTGCCTGGAACCTGGCGCTGGATCGTCGCCGGCGCATCCGGCCCGACCAGATGGACACCCTGTTCGCCGAAAGCCTGGTGGGCGGCAACGTGCCGGCGGACCGGGCGATTGACGAGGCGCAGCGAATGCAGGCCGTGCTGGCGGAGATGGAAAAGCTGCCCAAAGCCGAGCGCCACGTGCTGCTGCTCTCGGCGATTGAAGAGTTGGGCACATCAGAGATAGCGGCAGTGTTGGGTAAGAGCGAGTCGGCAGTGCGGGCGCTGCTGTTCCGGGCACGGACACGGCTGCGGGAGCGGCTGGAGAAAGGAGATATGCGATGAAGCAGGCGGACGTGGCGATCGATAAAGTGCTGACCGGCTTGCGTGAGAGCGAAGCTCCAGAGGGGATGGAGGGCCGCATTCTGCAGGCGATGGAAGAGCGTATCGCTGCTGAGTCGATGGAGAAACAGACGTGGTGGTGGTCGTGGCCAAGGATGGCGGGTTATGGAGCTTTACTGGCTGGATTGCTGGTCGTGATTGCGGTGTCCGTGCCGCATCGGATGCGCCGGGCGGCGCAGGAGCCGGTAGTCGCAAAGCAGGTTGAGGTGGCGTCCGCACCGGTCGCTGAGGCTAGGGTGCCGCGGAAGGCGACGAAGCCGCTGCTGGTTCGAGTTGAAAAGCAGAATGCCGGTCAGAAAGGTGTTCAAGATTCAAACGCGGCCGAGGATGAGTTGGCGCGGGAAGAGATGCTGGCGCCCAGTCACCCAGCACCGCCCCTGCCGATGACGGCGCAGGAGAGATTACTGGAGAGAGTGGTTAGCCGGCACGGCCTCAGGGACTTGGCGATGCTGAACGCGGAGGAACGGGACAAAACGGCGGCAAGGGAGGATGAGGATTTTAAGAAGTTTTTTGGCATAAAAGATCGAGCGAAGGAGCAGCAAGAGGAAATTCCGGGGACGAAAGAGATTCACGCGGACCCAAAATTAACAGCTCAATCAAGTGTCACGACTGATGCAACTCGTTAGTGAATTCAATCTGGGATGAAATGGGGATAAGCGATGAATGTAACGCAAGGAGTTCTCGCGGTTGCTTTGGGTGCGAGTGCGATTGGACTGGCTGCACCGATGCAAGGTTTTGCCGAAGAGGCGAAGGACGCGCCACAAGAAGTCCGTACCTTCTATCTGACAAACAGGACGCAGCACGATGACCTGAACGATCTTCAGACATCGCTGCGCAATATGCTGCCGAAAGCGAGACTCTATGTCGTACCTTCCGTTCAGGCGATCACGATCCGCAGTACGCCGGAAGATATCGCAATCGCGGAGAAGATCATCGCTGATCTCGATCGGCCGGAGAAAATCTATCGACTGACCTACACCGTCACTGAGTCGGACGCTGGCAAACGCCTTGGCGTTCAGCACTTTGCCATCGTTGTGTCCGCGGACGGAAAGACAGAGCTGAAGCAGGGGAGTAAGGTTCCGATTGTCACCGGCAGCTACGAAACCGGCAACGCAGCTTCTATGAACAACACACAGGTGCAATATCTCGATGTCGGCCTGGACATCGAGGCGCGTCTCTATGGCGACGCCTCTGGCGTGAAGTTGTATTCGAAGATCATTCAGTCGAGCCTGGCCGACGAGAAGTCCACGATTGCAGCACAGGATCCGGTGATAAGACAGACGGCACTCGAAGGCGCATCGAACCTTACACCTGGCAAGCCGTTGATCATAGGCTCGCTCGATGTCCCGGGCAGTACCCGGCACCAGGATGTCGAAGTTGTGGCGGAACTGGTGAAATAGGCATCCCTAGCCAAAAAAGCAAAAAGGCACAGCCGTTGGCTGTGCCTTTTGTATTGATACTTTGAAACTAGGCTGCTTTGTCTTTCTTGCCGGTGCCGTTGACCGAAGCGCGCGCGGAGGCGGCTTTGGCGACGTGGTCCTTCGCAGTGACGGTCAGGGCGGTGAAGGCAGCTTCGTCGTTCACGGCGAGTTCGGCCAGGATTTTGCGATCAAGCTCAATGCCGGCCAGTTTCAGGCCATTGATGAACACTGAATAGCTGAGGCCGTTGATCTTGCAGGCGGCGTTGATGCGGACGATCCACAGCGAGCGGTACTGCCGCTTCTTCTGTTTACGGCCGCTGTAGGCGAACTTGAGGCCGCGCTCGACGGCTTCCTGGGCTGCCTGGTAGAGCTTGGACTTGGTGAGAAAGTATCCACTCGCGCGCTTGAGGATCTTCTTGCGGCGGTCATTACGTTTAGTACTGCGTTTTACACGAGGCATGGTGGTTCCTTTTCAGATCTGCTGAGGGCGCTGTTTCGCGGCTGGAGGCAGGCAGCGTTCAATGAACGCCAGACCTCTTCACACACGTGTTGCTGGCCGGATCGCTACTGGGTGTTGAACACTCAGCGGGGTTGAGGAACGCTCGACCTCATCCCAAAAACTCTTGATCACGAAGAGCTTGATCCGGCAACGAATACATCAGGCGTACGGAATCATCCGCAATACCTTTGGCAGATCGGCGTCCGAGACCAGCACCGTCCCACCGAGATGGCGCTTGGTCTTCGTCGCCTTCGAGGTAAGGATGTGGCGCATCTTGGTCTGGCCGCGCAGTACCTTGCCGGTACCAGTTTTCTTGAAGCGCTTGGCAGCGCCCTTGTGTGTCTTTAATTTAGGCATGGGTTTCCCTGCTTGCATCGCCGCTGCTCTGGCATCTCGCTAGTATAGGGGAACTTGAGCTGAAAAGGAAGATTTATGCCGTCCGCAACGCCACTGCGAGGTAGCAGCCGGGGCGGATTTCTCCCTGTTGACCGCAACAAGAGCGACAGAAATGGTGCGGCAGGACTAGAATTCGCTCCGTCCGTAAGAACGGCTGATCGCCGTCGGAATTGACCTGTCTGATCGTCAAGAAGGAGCAAAAACATGGCTACTGTCACTGCAATCCGTCCCGGGGCCTTTGGCTTTCCGGTTGAGATCCGTAAGCAGTATCAGAACTACATTGGCGGCGAGTGGGTCAAGCCTGCCTCCGGCGCTTACTTTGAAAACGTGACGCCGGTGACCGGCCAGGTGCTGTGCGAGATTCCTCGTTCGAACGCTGCCGACGTCGATCGTGCGCTTGATGCTGCGCATGCTGCGAAGACGGCTTGGGGGAAGACCTCTGTCGCCGAACGCAGCCAGATGCTGAACCTGATCGCGCAGCGGATGGAAGAGAATCTCGAAATGCTGGCGACGATCGAAACCTGGGACAACGGCAAGGCCATTCGCGAGACCATGGCTGCCGATCTGCCGCTGGCCATCGACCATTTCCGCTACTTTGCCGGCGTGATCCGCGCGCAGGAAGGTGGCATTTCCGAGATTGATGCAACCACGGTTGCATATCACTATCACGAGCCGCTCGGCGTCATTGGGCTGATTATCCCGTGGAACTTTCCCCTGTTGATGGCGACCTGGAAGCTGGCGCCGGCACTGGCCGCGGGCAACTGCGTGGTGTTGAAGCCGGCTGAGCAGACGCCGCTATCGATCCTAGTGCTGATGGAGTTGATTGCCGACATCCTGCCGCCGGGCGTGCTGAATATCGTAAATGGTTTTGGACTGGAAGCAGGCAAGCCGCTGGCGTCGAGTCCGCGGATCCAGAAGATTGCGTTTACGGGTGAGACAACAACAGGCCGGTTGATCATGCAGTACGCTTCACAGAACATCATTCCGGTGACGCTTGAACTTGGGGGCAAATCGCCAAATATCTTCTTCGCCGATGTCATGAACGAAGACGATGCGTTCTTTGATAAGGCGCTTGAAGGCTTCACCATGTTCGCGCTCAACCAGGGCGAAGTATGCACGTGCCCGTCGCGCGCACTGATCCAGGAGTCGATTTACGACAGGTTCATGGAGCGGGCGATCAAGCGGGTGCAGGCGATCAAGCAGGCCAATCCTCTCGACAAGACGACCATGATGGGCGCACAGGCTTCGAGCGAGCAGATGGAAAAAATCCTGTCCTACATCGACATTGGTAAGCAGGAAGGCGCGGAGGTGCTAACCGGCGGCCATCGTGCGAAGCTCGAGGGCGACCTGGCCGATGGCTTCTACATTGAGCCAACAATTTTCAAGGGCCACAACAAAATGCGGATCTTCCAGGAAGAGATTTTCGGACCAGTGGTTTCGGTCGCGACCTTCAAGAATGAAGAGGACGCGCTCGAGATTGCCAATGACACGCTGTACGGCCTCGGCGCCGGTGTCTGGACGCGCGATGGCAACCGCGCCTACAACATGGGTCGCGAGATTAAAGCTGGCCGCGTGTGGACGAACTGCTATCACCTGTACCCGGCACATGCTGCGTTCGGCGGGTATAAACAGTCCGGCATTGGACGCGAAAATCACAAGATGATGCTCGAGCACTATCAGCAGACCAAGAACCTGCTGGTAAGCTACAGCCCGAACAAACTAGGTTTCTTCTAGCACGGCGGTACAGGCGGGCGCAGTTTGGCCGCACGCTTTGCAAAGGCCGCGACGGGTGCCCCAGGACTGGATTTTCAGACCTGGGTTTCCGCCTAGACTCCAAACCCCAAGTCTCAAGTGCGAGACGTGGGGCACCCCCATTCCCATGAAGACACGAGACTGCATGGAGACCAATATTTTGGAGACATCCATAGTCGAAGCCGGCACCATGCAGCCGCCGGAACAGGTTGTGCGCACCGAAGCAGCGGCTGCGCTGATGGACAAGTTGCAGACGATGCATGGCCCGCTGATGTTTCACCAGTCCGGCGGCTGCTGCGATGGCAGTTCGCCCATGTGCTATCCGCGCGGCGAGTTTTTGACCGGCAGCAGCGATGTACTGATTACTACGCTCGAAGATGGTACCCCGTTCTACATGAGCCGTAGCCAGTTTGACTACTGGAAGCACACGCAACTGATTCTCGATGTGGTGCCGGGACGAGGCGGTATGTTCTCGCTTGAAAATCCTGAGGGGGTCAGGTTTCTCATCCGGTCGCGCGTGTTTACGGATGCCGAGATTGCAGTGCTGCGGGCTGAGGGGAAGATCTGACTACATTGTTTAAGTAAGATTCGCAGGGAGGAAAAGCAGATCCGTCGCGAGTCGTCGTCATTATCTACATCGTCGGAGCTCAGTGTGCTAATGCGGGCGCATTTGTGATCAGGATTTTTCCGCCGCTGGTGTCCATCACCTGAAAATTGCCGCGGCCGAAAAGATTGTCAAAGCGCAGCAGCTGGTCGGCTCTGGCGATCAGGTAATAACGCTGCGGCCCCGGCCAGAGGGCAGCCAGCTTTTCGTCATCCGTAAAGACGTCAGGCACACCCGGTGCATGCGAGCCGTATTCAAGATTGTTCCAGCGGCCGTTCAACAGCACCTCCGGGCGACCCGTGTAGAAGGCAATCGACGAGAACCAGTAGTAGTGATGATCGACGATCACCTTTCCCGGCGGCGCCTGGTTGATGATCTCTGCCATGTCGCGCGAAGAGAGCAGCGGATCGAACCTGATCATGGCCAGCCGCGCGCCCTGGAAGAAGACCACCATCATGAGCGCAGCAGCCAGATAGGCTCGCCGCAGTCCTCGATCGCCTTTCAACCAGAGGGTACCAATCGCGCCGATTAGAAACGCTGCTGCTGCAGTCGCAAGCGGTACCCGCAGGTAGGCGAACGAATCGAGCGTAAGGTCTTCCATGTGGCCGAGCGAGAGCTTGTAAGCGGCTGGATGGCGGCTGAGTGCCGTGGTAATGTCACCGGGCGTCGGCACATAGCGGACACTGAACAGGATTGCGATTGCGGCTATAGCAGCCACTGCTGAAATGAACGAGAGTACACGCGTGCCGCCGCGCAGCCATGTTTCTGTTGACGAATCTTCTGCGGCCATGGCTGAACCCAGCAGCAGCGCCAAGGCCGGGTAGCAGGGCATGGAGTAATACTCCTGCGTCGTCGAAAAAGTAAAGAAGACGAGTACAAAACCGATCCAGCAGAGGGCAAGGAGGCGTGCACGTCCGGCACGGTCTGCTGGTCGAAACGACATTTTTACAGCGGCTGGCAGATAGACACTCCACGGAAAGAGCCAGACAAGGTGGAAGAGCCAGAACCAAAGGCGCGGCACCGTGTCATAGTCGCGTGGATAGCGCAGGTTCAGGAAGCGCAGCAACTGCTCATTAATGAAGTAGAACCAGAGAAAGCCGTGATAGTGACCGGCCGCGCTGAGCAGGGTCCAAGCGAAGTAGGGCGGGTTGCGGATCGTCGCCAGGACGTGCCATGGCGCAGCGATGATGATAAAGAGGAGTGTGCCGGTGAAGGGGCGAAGGCGTCTCCAGGTACTCCACGAGAAAATCTGGCGGGTAAAGAGTAGATAAAGCACGGCGGCCGCCATGGGAAAAACAATCCCGACGAGACTCTTTAACAAGAACCCCAGTGCGAGGCTGCCATAAAGTACACAGGCCCAGAGTTGCGGCTGCTTTTCTTCATCATCAAGCACACGCAAAAAGGCCCACAGCGACAGCGCGATGGTCAGGGTGAGCATCACGTCCGGGATGAGGATGCGCGTAAAAAGCCAGAGTCCGATGCAGGTAGCCATGACCAGCCCTGCACAGAAGCCCGCGCGTTTGCCGAAGGCCCATTTCCCGAAGGCCGAGGTAAGCCACGCAAGGCCAACTGCCGAAAGAGCGATGGGGACGCGCGCAGCCCAGTCATGGATGCCAAACAATTTGTAAGCAATCGCCATCAGCCAGTAGACCAGCGGCGACTTTTCGAAGTAGACGACGCCATCGATGCGCGCTGTTACCCAATCACCCGAAGTCAGCATGGTGCGTGCGATCTGCGCCTGCACTGCGTCGACGTCATCCATAAGCGCCGGCGGCGAAAGGATGCCCGTAAGATAGATGACGGTGGCGACCAGCAGGACCACGATCAGGGAAACGTTCCAGCGTTCTCCTTGCTTCTCTTCGAACAAATCTGAACTCCTACGTGGGCAGGTCTTCAGGTTACCTGAAGGAGTGCATCGCCTCTGGCGATAGATGTGGACCGTTCGATGGCGCCTCAGGGTGTTGCCATTACGCAAAATGGAATAGGTCGCCTGATCAAAGCGGGTGGAGGCGTCAGGGCTTTGAGCAAAGTACAATAAAAGGAATGACGAGCCCTTCCATTTCGTCTACCCAGCCAGGCCAGTTTTCGGCCGACCTGGTGCAGATCAACCTGCAGCCGCGCAAGCCTGCGCCCAAGCCGGAGTGGCTGAAAGCGCGAGCACCTGTGGGCGACAATTTCCATGCGCTGAAGAAGCTGGCGCGCGACCTGAACCTGCACACTGTCTGCGAGAGCGCCCACTGCCCGAATATTGGTGAATGCTGGAACCATAAGACGGCGACCTTCATGATGCTGGGCAACACCTGCACGCGCCGCTGCGGTTTCTGCGCAGTGCCCAAGGGTCGGCCGGATGCGATTGATTTTGACGAACCGCGCCGTGTGGCGGAAGCTGTTGCAGTCCTTGGCCTGAAGCACGCCGTGATCACCAGTGTGAATCGCGATGACGATATCGTCGGCGGCGCGCGGGCTTTCGCCCTGGTTATTGAGGAGATCCGCAAGCAGGCGCCCGGCTGCCAGGTAGAAGTGCTCATTCCTGATTTTCAGGGTCGAGAAGATGCGATCCGCATTGTCGTTGATGCGCATCCGGAAGTGCTGAACCACAATACCGAATCGGTGCCGCGCCTCTATCGGGCTGTGCGTTCCGGCGCACGCTACGAGCGAACGTTACGTTTGCTGCAGTTCTCGAAGGAAGTCGACTCTACGGTCGTGACCAAGTCAGGCGTAATGGTGGGCCTGGGTGAAGAAACCCATGAACTGCTTGACGTCTACAAAGACCTTGCAGCGGTCGGGACAGATATTCTGACGATTGGCCAGTACCTGCGACCATCGAAAGATCACCTGCCCATGACCCGCTATTACACGCCGGACGAGTTTGCCTTCATGCGCGAAGAAGCGCTAAAGATGGGCTTCCGGCATGTCGAATCGGGACCGCTGGTGCGTTCGAGTTATCACGCGCACGAGCAGGCTGCAAGCACCGGGCTGTCGGTAGTTTCGTAAGAGCTTCCTAGGCAATCGGGAAAGCATCATGGCCAGTCCGTCGAAGCTGAGTGTCTCCGTCGAAGAATATCTTGAAGTTCTTTCACCGAGGATCGGCTCAACCGGCTCCAACCGCGCGTGCGGGATTATTTCGATATGGGCGTGCGGCCAGTGTGGATTCTTGATCCGCGCAAGAAGACGGGCCTCGATTGCTCCCCAGGGCAACAAGCAGACTGGCAGGAGGAGACCAGCTTCACGGCTGAAGGCACTGCAATCCGCATGGACCTCGCTGCTGTCTTTGCAGAAGTCGATTGACCTCGACGTGCTGGCATAAGAGCGGGAGTATTCGCGTGGATGCAGGTCCACAGTGTGGCTAGTCCTGCTTTAGAATCTACTTGGTAGATTTGTTCGCGAGGTAAGGATCCACATGGCAGTTTCCGCAATGTCCGCAATTCCCGCACTCAAAGAAGCGCAGCAGTTTGTCAAGACGCGCATGGAGAAGGCGGTCAATGATTTCCGCTCAAACCTTGCATCCACCCGCACGGGAAGAGCGAACGTGCAGATGCTCGACCAGGTCCGCGCTCTCTATTACGGCGCGGAGACGCCTTTGACGCAACTGGCACAGCTTTCCACTCCGGATGCACAGACTATTGTCATTCAGCCCTTTGATCCCTCGGCGATTGCCGAAATCGAGAAGGCCCTGCGCCTGGCCGACTCGAGCTATAACCCGCAGAATGATGGCAAGCTCATCCGCCTTAAAATGCCGGCGATGAATGAGGAGCGCCGCCTTCAGGTAGTGAAGCAGTTGAACCGGGAGCTTGAAGAGCACCGTACGGGCATCCGCAATGTGCGCCGTGATGGTAACGAAATGATCAAGAAAGCTGCCAAGGACAAGTTGATCTCCGTCGACGAAGAAAAGCGGTCGCTCGAAGAAGTGCAGAAGCTGACAGATGAAGAGATTAAGCGCATGGAAGAACTGTGTAAGGCGAAGGAAAAAGATGTCATGCAGGTTTGAGAAACTAACATGAGCAACGCAACGTCTTTGCAACACAAAGGCCGGCCATTCTCAAGAGTGTCCGGCTTTTGTTTTGTGCGTAATTGCTCGGCAAACTTTGATGGTAGACATTAGATCGTCAAAGTTCACTCCACTTGCATGGCTGGCTGCTATTGTTTTTTAGCAGCACTTCGTCTTGAAGATGACCGAATAGCGTAAGCCTTTGATCCGCAGGAGTGGACGATTTGATCGACGATAAGCAAGATCCCGGGCATGACAAAAGAGACCTGAGACCCGACGCCTCTTCCCCTGGACGTCTAGAATCCGTCTCGGATACGCCCAGGCGACGGCCCTGGGTGGGCATTGTGATTGTGGTGCTGGCTCTTGCGCTGATCGCCGTGCTGATTGCGCGTAAGCCGAAAGACAACAAGAGCGCCGAGTTCGATCAGCCGCAAGCCGCGACCATCAAAGTAGCAAAGGTGCGTACCGGCGACATTGGCTTGTACGTGGAAGCCCTCGGCACCGTAACGCCACTCTCAACGGTAAATGTGTATAGCCAGATCACCGGCAAAGTGATGGCCGTGAATTATCGTGAAGGCCAGATGGTGCGCAAAGGGCAGGAGTTGATCGAAGTCGATCCTCGGCCATACGAAGCGCAGCTGGAAGAATCACAGGGTACGCTCGAACATGATCGCGGTTTGCTTGCCCAGGCGAAGATCGACCTGGCGCGTTATCAGAAAGCGTCGGCACTTAATGCAATAGCGCGGCAGACGCTGGAAGACCAGGAGCAGGCCGTGGTGCAGTACCAGGGCACTGTACGGAATGACGAAGGCCAGGTGAAATATGCGCAGGTGCAGCTGAGCTATTGCCACCTGGCGGCACCTGCTTCGGGGCGCGTAGGCTTACGGCTGGTCGATCCGGGAAACACCATCTTTGCCGGCAGCTCAAATGCACTCGTCATCATTACGCAACTGCAGCCAATCAGCGTGGTGTTCAATGTTGCGGAGGACAACCTGGATAAGGTTCGAGGCCAGATCCTGCATCGCAAGGCGCTGCCCATCGATGTCTACGATCGATCGCAGCAATTGAAGCTGGCAAGTGGTACGCTGCTCACCTTGGACAACCAGGTCGATACCACGACAGGCACAGTGCGGTTTCGCGGCGAGTTCAGCAATAAGGACCTGACCCTGTTTCCTAATCAGTTTGTGAACACGCGACTACTAGTAAATACGCTGAAAGACACCTTGCTGGTGCCGAGCGCGGCAGTGCAGCGTAACGGGGTGCAGACGTTCGTCTACCTTGTGACCGGCGACACGGTACATACACACGACGTCACTGAGCAGACCTCAGACGGAGACGTCTCCGCGCTGCAAGGGGTGGCGGCCGGGGACGTGGTCGCGGTTACCGGCTTCGATAAATTGCAGGACGGCGCCAAGGTTGTGGTGCAGGGTTCGCCCAATGAGGGCACGCCGGCAGCTACCGCGACGGGCAAATTGAGCGGAAAGCAGGGCGGAGGGGCTCGTTGAATCCTTCCCGCACTTTTGTTCTGCGGCCGGTGGCAACAGCACTGCTGATGCTCGCCATCCTGGTGATCGGCCTTGCCGCTTTTACCCAGCTGCCCGTGTCCGCATTGCCGCAGGCCGATTACCCGACCATCCAGGTGCAGACGTTTTATCCGGGAGCCAGTCCACAGGTAATGTCGTCCGCGGTGACAGCGCCGCTGGAACGGCAATTTGGCCAGGTGGCCGGACTGGCGCAAATGACGTCGACAAGTTCCGACGGCAGTTCAGTTATCGTGCTGCAATTTTCCCTCAGCTTGAATATCGATGTAGCCGAGCAGGAAGTGCAGGCAGCCATCAATGCTGCGCAGGGCTATCTGCCGACCGACCTTCCTGTACCGCCGGTTTACAGCAAGTCGAACCCAGCGGACACGCCTGTGCTGACGCTGGCTCTTACGTCAAAGGTGATGCCGCTCTCGCGTGTTGAAGACCTGGTTGATACCCGGCTTGCGCCGAAGATTTCGCAACTCAGCGGGGTGGGCCTTGTGACGATCAGCGGCGGCCAGAAACCGGCCGTCCGCATCCAGGCAAACCCCGTCGAGCTTGCTTCGTACGGCATCGGTTTGGAAGATCTGCGGAGCGCGCTTACAGCTGAAAGCGTGAACTCCGCGAAGGGCAGCTTCGATGGGCCCGCACAGAACTTTCAGATCAATGCGGATGATCAGCTGCTTTCAAGCACCGGGTATCGAAACCTGGTCGTAGCGTACAAGAACGGCGCACCGGTGATGCTGACGGACGTGGCGCGTATCAGCGACGGGATAGAAAACAGCAAGCTGGCTGCGTGGATGAATGAAACGCCGGCGGTCATCGTGAATATTCAACGGCAGCCCGGGGCGAATACGATCCAGGTAGTCAAGAGTATTGAAGAGATTCTACCTAAGCTCCAGACAAGCCTCCCTGCGTCCATCAAGCTTACGGTGCTTACGGACCGTACCAATACCATTCGGGCATCTGTCGCTGATGTGGAATTTGAGTTGATGCTGACCATCGCACTGGTCATCATGGTCATCTTTATCTTCCTGCGGAACCTGTCGGCGACCATTATTCCAAGCGTGGCTGTACCGTTGTCGCTGATTGGTACCTTCGCTGCCATGGAGGCGCTTGGCTACAGCCTGAACAATCTCACGTTGATGGCCTTTACCATCTCAACCGGCTTCGTCGTCGATGATGCCATCGTGATGATCGAAAATATCTCTCGCTACCTGGAAGAAGGGCTGCCGCCGATGCAGGCTGCCCTCAAAGGAGCGGAGCAGATCGGCTTTACCATCATTTCTTTGACGGTTTCCTTGATCGCTGTGTTGATTCCGCTGCTCTTCATGGGAGACATTGTCGGACGGCTCTTCCGTGAATTTGCGGTGACGCTCAGCGTGACCATCCTGATCTCGGCTGTCGTCTCGCTGACGCTGACGCCGATGATGGCAGCGCGCATTCTGAAGCACAGGAAAGAATCAGAACAGTCACGGTTTTACCACTGGTCGGAGGGCGTCTTCAACCGGATCATCGCCGCTTATGGCCGTAGTCTGCGCGTTGTTCTGCGCTTTGAAGTACTGGCACTGCTGGTCGCCGCCGCCATGCTGGCGCTGACAATCTTCCTTTATATCGCGATCCCCAAGGGTTTCTTCCCGACTCAGGATACCGGAATCATCCAGGGTATATCGCAGGCGCCGGAGTCCATCTCCTTCAATGCCATGTCCAACAAGCAGCAGCAGCTTGCACACGTCATTCTGCAAGACCCGGCGGTTGAGAGTCTCTCATCGTTTATTGGCGCCGACGGGACAAATACCACGCTTAATAGCGGACGCATCCAGATCAACCTGAAAGACCCTGCTGTGCGCCACCTGGATGCAACTCAGGTCATTCACCGTTTACAGCGCAGTCTGCAGCAGGTGCCCGGGATCCAGCTTTTCATGCAGCCGGTGCAGGACCTGACCGTGGATGATCGCGCCAGCCGCACGGAGTATCAGTACACCCTCGAAGACCCCGACCCTGTTGAGCTGAGCACCTGGACCAGCAAGCTGACCGATGCAATGCGGAAGCTGCCACAGGTTGCCGACGTCGCGACGGATGACCAGCCGAATGGCGTGATGGCGCAGCTCGCTTACGACCGCGCTACTGCCTCGCGATTGAACATCACGGCAGACGACATTGATTCCACCCTCTACGATGCATTTGGGCAGCGACAGATAAGTACGCTCTACACACAGTCAAACCAATACCACGTGATTCTTGAAACGCTGCCCTCGTTTCAGAAGGACCCGAAAAAGCTCGACAGCATCTACCTGCAGGGCTCGGCTACGGCTGCGGGAACCACGACGACAACGACTGGCCGTACTTCCACGGGCGGGTCAAGCGGCTCAGTTGCGACACTCACGCCATCATCCACGAGTGGCACGACAACGACACAATCGACTGCGCTCGCGAACGCCAGCACAAGTTCCGTCGGCCTTTCACAGAGCAACGGCGTCAGCACGGGCAATGCGCTTAGCTCGACCACTTCAAACTCTTCTACGGGAAGCGCCGGAGGCTCTGGCGGCAGCTCTGGAAGCGGCTCAAATCTTTCATCAACGTCCCCTGCCAGCAGCCTGTCATCCTCGTCTTCAAGCGGCAGCGGCGGTGCTTCTGGCAGTACGCTGCCGACGCCTGTACCACTCAGTGCCTTTGCTCATTTTGAAACGAAGCGTTCGCCGCTGACCATTACACATCAAGGGCAGTTCCCGGTCGTGACTGTCTCCTTTAATGTTGCGGATGGGTCGTCACTGGGTCAAGCCATAGACGCGATCGACAAAACTGTTGTTAACCTGAATATTCCGGTGAGTGTGCAGACGAGCTACCAGGGCACCGCAGCCGCGTACAAGGGCATCGGCTCGAACGAAGCACTGCTGATTTTTGCAGCACTGCTGGCCGTTTATATCGTGCTCGGCGTGCTCTATGAAAGCTTCATCCACCCCATCACCATTCTTTCAACACTTCCGTCCGCAGGGGTCGGCGCACTCCTGGCACTGCGACTTTTTGGGCAGGATTTGAATGTCATTGCCGTCATCGGCATCATCCTGTTGATCGGCATCGTAAAAAAGAATGGCATCATGATCGTCGACTTTGCCCTGGATGCTGAGCGCAACCGCGGGATGAACTCCGTCGACGCCATCTTCGAAGCATCCCTGCTGCGTTTTCGTCCCATCATGATGACTACCCTGGCTGCGCTGTTCGCCGGAATCCCGCTAGCCTTCGGCTCCGGGATTGGCGCAGAGCTTCGCCGTCCCCTCGGCATCGCCATGGTCGGTGGCCTGCTTGTAAGCCAGGTACTGACGCTCTATACGACACCTGTCATCTACGTGTTCTTTGACAAGATGGCGAGCCGTTTCACCCGCCGGTCAGCAGGCCTGGCAAAGAACGAACCACGGGCCGGCGAAGCATGAATATTTCTGCCCCATTCATTCGGCGTCCTGTAGCCACAACACTGCTGACAGCGGCCATCGCCATCGCCGGCATACTGGCATTCGTCCATCTGCCAGTATCATCTCTGCCCCAGGTAGATTTCGCAACCATCACTGTCGCGACAACACTACCCGGCGCCAGTCCTGAAATTATGGCGTCGTCCGTGGCCACTCCGCTGGAACGTCAGTTCGGCCACATTGCCGGCGTGACCCAGATGACCTCTTCAAGCACGCTCGGTGTTGTCTCCGTCACGTTGCAATTTGATTTCACACGGGATGTGGATGGGGCCGCGCGGGACGTGGAAGCGGCCATCAATGCGGCGCGCACCTATCTGCCGGCTAACCTGCCGTCGAATCCTGTCTACCGGAAAATCAATTCCGCCGTTGCGCCCGTAATGGTGCTTGACCTGACTTCCCCACTGCATGGCCGGGGCGAGTTGTACGACACAGCGTCGTCAGTCATCCAGCAAAAGCTTTCACAGGTGCCTGGAGTAGGCCAGGTGACGGTAGCCGGCAGTTCGCTGCCTGCCGTGCGCATCGAGGTGAATCCGCAGCAACTGAATGGCTACGGCCTTGGCATGCAGGACATTGCCCGCGTCGTCAGCGAACAGAACTCCAATCGGCCAAAGGGACAGTTATCCGACGAAAACACGACCGCAGACATTGGCGCGAATGATCAGATATCCAAGGCGAAGGATTACGCGCCGCTGGTGATCGGAAGCTCGAATGGAAAGGTTATCCGCTTAAGCGATGTGGCGCGGGTGTATGACTCGACACAGACGCTGCGGTCTGCCGGCTTCATGAATCAACAGCCGGCGATTGTTCTGCTGGTCTTCCGACTGCCCGGC
This sequence comes from uncultured Acetobacteraceae bacterium, assembly GCA_964658035.1. Classification (GTDB taxonomy): domain Bacteria; phylum Acidobacteriota; class Terriglobia; order Terriglobales; family Acidobacteriaceae. The sequence goes on along the minus strand of CAZZXL010000085.1, from coordinate 3,405 downwards.
GCCAACGTGATCGATACGGTAGATCGCATCAAGGCTGTGCTGCCTTCGGTCCGCGCATCAATTCCGGCAGCTGACACTCTTTCGACCATCACCGATCTGACGACCACGATCCGCGCTTCAGTCCATGACGTGGAACGCTCGCTGATTATCTCCGTTATCCTCGTGGTGTCGGTTGTCTTTGTGTTTCTGCGCAGCGCGCGAGCCACCCTTATCCCCGGCGTCGCTGTGGGTGTATCACTCATCGGGACGTTCGCGGTAATGTACCTGGCGAACTACAGTCTCGACAACCTGTCGCTGATGGCGCTCACCATCTCAACCGGCTTTGTCGTGGATGATGCCATCGTGGTGATGGAAAACATTACCCGCCTCATCGAGCAAGGTATGACGCCGATGGATGCGGCTTTCCAGGGAGCGCAGGAGATCGGCTTTACTGTCCTGTCGATGAGCCTTTCACTGATCGCTGTCTTCGTACCTATTCTTTTCATGGGCGGCATCGTCGGTCGACTCTTTCACGAATTTGCATTTACCCTCGCGACATCAATCGCGGTCTCCATGGTCATTTCGCTGACGGTGACGCCGATGATGTGCTCACGGATGCTGAAGCCGCATGCAGGCATCAGGCACAATGCGATTTACAACCTGAGTGAACGTGGCTTCAACCTGCTGCTTGAGGGTTACCGACGCAGCCTTACCTGGGCCCTCCGTTATCCGGCGCTGATCATCGTCATCCTGATGGTGACGCTCGCTTTGAATGTTGTGCTGATCGGCCGTGTGCCGAAAGGATTTTTTCCGCTGCAGGATAATGGCAATTTGCAGGGTGGGATTCAGGGCGCACAGGACGCATCTTTTCATTCGATGAGTGACTCGGTCCTCGCAGCTGAAAAGGTAGTGCAAGCCGATCCGGCAGTACAGAATGTGATCGGCTTTACCGGCGGCCAGGGTGGTCCTGGCGGCGGCGCAAGCAATACAGGCTTTATGTTTGTCAGCCTCAAGCCACTGGCTGAGCGCGGCATCAGTTCTTCAGCAGTGGTTGATCGGCTCCGGCCCAGGCTAGCTAAACTCACCGGTGCTTCTACCTTTCTGCAGGCTTCGCAGGATCTATCTGTAGGCGGACGACAAAGCAACGCCGCGTACCAGTACCAACTATCGGCAGATACAGTCGACGATCTTACGACGTGGGGGCCAAGACTGTATGACGAGATGCGCAAGATGCCACAGCTGAAAGATGTGACGACGGATCAGCAGAATAATGGCCTTCAGATGCTGCTCAGCTACGATCGCCCGACAGCTGCGCGTTTTGGCATTACACCGCAGATGATCGACAACTCGCTCTACCTGAACTACGGCGAGGCACAAGTTTCGACGATCTATACATCGCTGAACCAGTATTACGTCGTGCAGGAAGCTGCGCCGCAATTTCTACTGAGTCCGAAGACGCTCAGTTCCACCTACGTCCATCCATCGGGTGGCGGCTCTGTACCGCTCAATGCATTTGCTACTGCAAGGGCATCCACGTCATCGCTGGCCATCAATCACTCCTCTTTCTTTCCGTCGGTGACGGTGGCCTTCAATCTTGCTCCCGGCGTTTCTCTCGGGGAAGCCACTAAGCTGATTGAACAAATGAAGCAGCGCATCGGCGTGCCATCTTCGATCCGCGGCACGTTTGCCGGCACTGCCGAAGCCTTTCAGAAATCGCTGGCCACCGAACCGCTGCTGATCATCACTGCGTTGCTCGCCATCTACATCGTGCTCGGCATCCTCTATGAAAGCCTGGTGCATCCGATCACGATTCTCACTACGCTGCCATCCGCCAGTGTGGGCGCTATCGTCGCGCTGATCCTGTTCCATAGTGAACTGGATGTGATTTCGCTGATCGGCATTATCCTGTTGATCGGGATTGTGAAAAAGAATGCGATCATGATGATCGACTTTGCCTTGCAGGCCGAACGACTGGAAGGCAAGAATACACGCGACGCTATCTTTGAAGCCTGCATGCTGCGCTTCCGGCCGATCCTGATGACGACCATGGCCGCGCTGTTCGGGGCTCTGCCACTCGCCTTTGGCACAGGTACCGGCTCCGAACTGCGAAGACCGCTCGGCGTGGCCATCGCCGGCGGTCTGCTGTTCAGCCAGGTGCTGACGCTCTACACGACGCCGGTAATCTATCTCTACTTTGACAAGATCAGTACGCGCTTCGGGCATCGTAACTCGAGCGGCATGCTTGCTGCGCATGAACCGGCGGGCGACTAGAGCAAATTACCTGATGCTATGTGTTTCTGGCTGGATACACGGGCCTTGCTTGGCGAAAAGGCCGTCTTCATCGAACCTTCGCTCTAGACCTTTTCAGCGGCCGCCGCCAACATCTTAATTTCGATACTCTGCTCACCGAGTCGCGGATGTTTCGCCGTCAGCTTCACATTGCCGTCTGACTCCTTGGCGCGCACCCACACTGCCCCCCTTCCGCCAGACAGGGCGAACGGGTTATCACCAATTAATTCAGCAGGGCCATCAAGCGTAAACATGATCGGATCATTGGCGTAAGGGCGGATATTGCCGAACTCATCCGTGACACGCATCACGACACGCGTAGTGTCGGCCCCGTCCGCCATGAGTTCAAGATCGTCCGGCAGCAATGCAAACTTCTGATCGACGCCGAGGCCTGACATATATTTCGTGGCCACAAGCTTGCCGCCGATGTAGCCCTCGATGCGCAGGTCACCATAGTCCTGCTTGAGATCTCCGACGTCAAAACTGAAAGGTGCATACTTCAGGCTGGGAAACTGCTTGCGATCAGGTCCGGACTCAGCAACCTGCTCCCATTCGCTCTTACTTTTCTCTTTGAAGGCCAGCTTGACCTGCTCGCAATTGGAACAGACCATGGCGACCGAGAAGTGTGTCGCTTCATCACTCGATGCCCAGTGAAAAGCAGGCTCCAGAACGATTTCTTTTTCCGGCGGAATCTGGGACATGTAAAAACCTGCAGCGGGCTTGGGCTCGCGGAACATATCAGACACACCGTGGTAGCAGATGCGATCGCCTGCACCAAAATCAAAATGCGTGTTGTAGTCGAAGGCGCACCAGCCAATGCCACCCGCATACTGGGGGTTCGATGCCAAAGTGTCATGTACCCGCGCATGGCGGATGGTGTGTTCGCGATGACGCTCGTCATCGTCAATCTGTTTGACGGGATAGGTGTGGCCGACGAATTCAGTGTTTAGATATTTCCCATGAATGGGCGGCTTTAGAGGCCAGCCGAAATCGTTCATGGTGAAGACGTCTTCGAGAAACTCCGACTCCTGGAAGTAACGAATCCCGCCGGTCTGCCTTGAGGGATCAAGCTTGCGTGCGAGGGCGTTGGTACGGGTGTAGAAGTCATGATTGTCGCGCGACTCATTGATGCGCACC
>CAZZXL010000084.1:7937-20761 GCA_964658035.1 uncultured Acetobacteraceae bacterium | reverse complement strand
TTGCTTTGTATGGCGGGGACGACGGGGCTCGAACCCGCGACCTCTGCCGTGACAGCAAGGAAGGATTTCGTAACTTATTGAAATCAGGAGCCCCGGATGGCTACTTTTGGAGCCCTGAGACACCCTTGGCACCGGTTATTGCACCCTTATCGCACCCGCGTCCTCTGTCCACCAAACCTCTGTCCAGACCTCTGCCTTAAGGCAAAAGTCGCGGGTTCGATAACGCCTCGAAATTCTCGCGCTGCGGCAAACTCTAGGTGAGAAATTTAGGTGCCATCCAAGCGGAATCCGCTACCTCGCGTGCCGACGTTTGCCTAAATCTAGGCGGAAGATGACGTGCAGACTTCCCTGGTTGACTGTGGTTCGCGCTTGGCGAATAATAAGCGAACAGCCTGTGGCAGTATCTCTGCCAATCGGCTACATTTGCGGGAAGAGGTCAGAGTGGCCGAGGCCGCGACAGTTGAGTGCCTGCCAGATTTTCCTGCGGTCGAACAGGTCAATAAGGCGTTATGGCGAGTCGGCAGAACGCGTGGAGCTGCAGTGTTGGTTGGTGCTGGCTTCAGCCGAAATGCCGAGCGTATTCACGAAGGCACCCCCATGCCTCCGGATTGGAAGACGCTGACCCGTGCGCTTCAAACGAGACTGGGCTATTCCGCTAGCGAGAACAAGGATCCTCTGCGTATTGCAGAGGAGTTTATCGCTTCCCTCGGTCGAAGCGCCTTAGACAGCCTCATTATGGAATTGATTCCGGATGATCAGTGGTTACCTGGTCGACTGCACAAGTCACTCGTCGCACTGGATTGGGTGGACATACTGACCACGAATTGGGACACGTTGCTGGAACGCGCCGGTTCTGTGAATCTGGGGCAAAGCTATGACACTGTCCGTTGCCTCGAAGATCTGGCAACAACCCGTGCTCCGAGGATCGTTAAGCTGCATGGCAGCTTGCCAGCAAACCGGCCCTACATCTTATCCGAAGAAGACTATAGGACTTACCCAGTTAAGTTTGCGCCGTTCGTGAATCTCGTTCAGCAGGTCTTGCTTGAGAATGAGCTTTGTCTCATTGGCTTTTCCGGTGACGATCCGAATTTTCTTGAATGGAGCGGCTGGATTCGGGATCATCTTGGGATCTCGGCTCGACGTATATATCTCGTCGGTGCATTCGATCTCCGACCGGCACAGAGAAGGCTATTAGAACAACGGAATATTTCACCGATCGATTTGTTTCCTCTTGTGAAGCACATCGAGAAGGGACGACGGCACGAGATCGCGACGGAGATGTTCTTGGATTATCTCCGTGATCATCAACCGACTCCTCTTTGGGAGTGGAAGTCTGGAAAGGCAGGCGACTTTCCACAAAAGTATCCACCTGCCTCTGCAGAGGAACTTGCCGAGCGGTTGAAAGTCGTTCCTGATGAATGGGCCAAGGTCAGAACAAATTATCCCGGTTGGATCATCTGCCCCGCTGATGTCCGAAACGAGCTCAGCCGCAACACTTTTGAATGGCTCTATCGAACGAACGTGATCGAAGCAATGGAACCGCAGTTGCGCGGACGTTTTGCTTATGAAGTGGTGTGGCGAGCGGAAACAGCTTTTCTGCCCCTAGCAGGTCACGAAGTAATCCTGGAAAAGATCGTCGAGGATGCATCTTGCTGGGACGATCTCACGCAACGCGATTTTGTCATCTCTGCGCTCTTACGTACCGCCAGAGAGTGCCGAAATGAGACATTGTTTCAAAAGTGGTCTCTGGAGCTAGAGCAACGAAAAGAGCACAACCCAGAGGCAGCTTCCTCTCTTGCTTATGAGCGAGCACTATGGGCGCGTGATGGATTTGACTTTGCTGCACTAGAGGCGTCCGTCGTATTGATTGAGGGACGAGATCCGGTTTGGAAACTGCGAAAGGCGGCACTCCGTGCCGAACTCGGTGACGTGAAGTCGGCTCGCAGCTTCGCGACAGAGGCATTAGCGGAGTCGCGCACGCACTATCTGAAAGACCGCGATTCTATCTGGGCTCTCTCCCGACTTGCATGGACAAGAAATATCGCAAGGCAATACCGAGATTGGATGGAGTTGGTCAAACCAGAGTCCGAAGACACTGACTTTTCGTCCTTAGATCGCCGGATACACGAGACGAAGTGCGAACCGTGGGACTGGCTACGTCAACTTGATAGCGATATCGATAAAGCATTGGAATCTCATAAGGAGCAGAGTCCAGGAATTGAACCTCGCTTTGACGCCGGCACATATCGGCAGCGTGGCAATATACTTCGGATTGGCTCTTGGCTTGGGCAACCTCTGTTCGACTGTTTTCGTTTATCAACGGTGGTTGGACTACCGGTACGTACGAACGAAAATAAGTTTTTGTCTGATCGAATTCAGAAAGCTGACCCACTTGGAGACGAGTCCGATGATGCAGACTTCCTGCGGATACTGTGGACGATCCAATCTGATGGTGAAGAAGTATTGGAACGTCATTTTGGAAGATTAGCTGTCGCGAAACTATCCGTGGCGCGTGTCGAGTTCCTGATCCAGGTACTTTCTTCGGCGCTTAACTTTGGGCTTGAGAAACTTCACGTTCGCCAGGGATGGCCCGATCAATTCTGGAGCCGGCGTTGTGCGCACTATGCAGAAATGCTGTCCCGGCTGGTCTTGCGTCTCGACGCTGCGCGAGCTACTGAATTCTTCTTTCAAGGTCTTAATTACGCACGTAACGAGCGATGGGCCTCCCCGGAAATGTTCGATGCGCTGGAGGACATCGTAGAACGAAGCCTCTCCGCCATCCCTCCATCGCAAAGAGGCGCCTGTCTCACTCCGCTCTTGAACATTCCGATTCCCGATGAGCTGAAACTAGCGGAACATTTTCAACGGCAATGGCCGGACATATCAGGATGGCTGGAGGGACCCATTCTTACACGTCCGACAGATTCCATTGAACTCGATACGCGGATCGACCAGTTGATTCATCTCGTGAGGATCGGAAGTGCCGAGAGCCGCGCGCAAGCTGCCAATAGACTCATTCGCCTTCGACTCGAAGATGTAATGACGGAGGGCCAACTTCAGCAATTCTCAGATGCCTTGTGGATTCGCCGATCTCCTCAAACTGGATTACCAGCCGAGACAAACCTTTTGCCTCATGTCTTTCTTGAGCTTCCAGCCCCACCAGATGCTAAACCTTTCGAGTTAATAAAGAGGGACACCTGCATCGCTGGATTTCCCAATTTCCTGATCACTCTGGCCAATGCTGGCAAGAGGAACAGATTGCCAGCTCAAGTGCCAATCCTTCTCTTTACGAAAGAAGAAGCGTTGGTGCTCATGGACAAGCTCCTAAATTGGCAGCCTGAAACGGTGCCAGCTCACGACTTCAACCGAGTTGCACAAGGGAATAGCGACGCGGCCCAGGCGATTGGAACAATCATTGCGGACCAAGTGCTCCCGTTGTTCGCGCCTGGAGAGCTAGAGAAGGATCTCATCAATCGGCTCCTCGAACATACTTCTCGGAATGCTGCCGTCGTCCAGGCGTTTCCTGAATTACTCCGCATGGACCCCGATTCTGAACCGCGGATAACGCAGGGTATTTTAGACGCGATGCTCTGCCCCCAACCTCGAACCGCTTGGAGCGGTTTTAACGCGGTTTATCGCTGGTTGCGTACCTGGCAGAAAGGCTCGCTTCCTCCAGTTTCGCATCCACTAATGGATGGCCTGCTTTGGATCATCGACACACGGAGTGAATCCGGGCGTCTGCATGCGCTGCTTGATGCGATCCACCTAACAAAAGCCGGTGTTTTTGAAAAGACAGATCGCGCACGCTTGCTTCATGCGCTCGCCCTGATATTCGCGGAAACGGCTTATCAAAATGCCACGTATTCGACAAGTCTTACTTTGCTGCGAGCAACTTGTGTGCGATTGGCCAATACCTTGAAGGAAGCCGGCGAGAGTTCGGCAGAAATCGATGAATGGCTAGGACTGGTCGACCAAGACCCTTTACCAGAGGTACGGTATGCGCTCGGTCTTGAGGTCGAATAGATACTATCTACCGAATTGATTTGACGCCACATGTCTAATGCGTCCGCTGGACTTGCTATCATCGTCATTAAACAAAAGGAATGGGCCAGGGGCGACCTGACTCTATATCCGGATGTCTCGGTTCCGATTCGATGGAACCATATTCGTCGCGCAACTCATCAATGCGAGTGAGAGACGTCCAAGCAAGCTGCGCACTAGGAGCATTACCCGTGATCATTCCGAAGAGCTTGCTTCGTAGCATCGGAACCGCTATGCCGAATAGTTCGCTCGCTCCAGCCCAATCCTGAGATGGCCGTTCGCCGACGACCGCGTGGCGAATCGCAGCGTCAATGCTGCCCGAATATGCTTCACCTCGGCGTGCATGTTCTTCTACTAACAACAGCACTCCCATCTCATCGGCGCCTTCTGCGATAGCGCTTTCCAAAAGATCATTTGCAGTTCCTTGGGACGATAAGGCGTATTCGCGGTACACATCTGCTCGAAAGCCTTCGTCCTCCACCATCGCTCGGCCTAATTTTCGACTAAGCCACCATCTGTCTCTCACCTCAACAGCGGAAAGCGTTCCGTCCGAAATGAAGTCAAGGAGCGTGCGAGCAGCGGTCACCAGGGAACGTCGTTCCAAGCTACCGATCCAGTCGTGATCGTTTAAGAATGCTTTGTCCTTTCGCGGCAATTCCCGAAGCACACGTTCAGCCTCGGAAGATGGGGCATACGACAATGCGGATAGAATACTGCGGAGCCGCCACGGCTGCCGCCACGTCGGATCGAGCAAATCTAGTCCATCCAACGTGGCCATTGGACGATCCGAGAACGGCAACAGCTCCAGCCAACCTCCGAGTTCCCACCAATCCTGTTCGAGGTTGAACCATCGCTTCGCCTTCCAGTCCGCAATGAGGGCACGAACGCCGTCGAGTACGATGTCTGCCGAGATGATTTCGCCACTTAGGACAAGGGCGGCGAGTAAGGCTTGTTTTTCGCGAAGAGACTGCTCTAATTGAAGGAGTCTATCCAACGTAGAAGTTCGATCGCCGTGCGGCATTCGAAGTGCCACTGTTGCCAACTGCAACGCGTGGCGATGCTCTTCATTGCTTGACTCCGGCTTGATAAGATCGTCGACAACTGCGAAGATCGCGTCCGCATACGGAGAGCTCGGAAGAATGCCAGTCGGCGAGACTCGTTCATTCCTTCGGATGCCTACCTGCGAATAGTCCGTTCCAAAAACCACCTTCCTCGGGTCACGCGGATTATGTTCTTTGTCCCAAATCTCCCTCAGTACGTGTGCCGCGTCTACACCAAAGGCGTCAAAACCAAGATGTGGCAAATACGACTTCATGAGGTCTTCGACCTTCGCCCCTCCTGTGTGGGCGAAGGCCCGCCTGTACTGGAGCGAATGTCCCGTTTGCGCAGCGGAGCGAATCGCAATATCGACCGGTTGTCTGTTTTCGGAGGCGGTCTTCACCTTCTGACGCGCGTCGCGCCAAAGTGATAAATCCGCTGCTAGCATCCTCCCCAGAACTGTAGCCAACTCAGGATGCGACACGCGACTCATGGCCATTGCAACTTCTGCGAGATGCGACCGATTGGGTTCGTCGGACGCGAGCATCTCCTCGCCCCAGCGCATCAGCGCGGCGGCAAAGTCAGTTTGAAGATCGCTCGGAATCTGAAGGAGCTCACCCTCCAGCCGCCTTCCGTGACGACTCACAAGATCCGCCAAAAGTGCGATTTCACTCGTCATCCTGGTCGATGCCCGCGCAAGTACCGCTTTGACGAAAGAGCTCGGTTGTGTGGCGGCAATCCGGTCTCGCAGGTCTTGAGTTGCTTTTCCGTCAGGCGTGCGAAGGTCGTTCGCGTTTGCTCTGATGGCGATCAGCTTGTCGATCAGCCTACCGACGGATTGTGGCCCTAAGACACCAAGTGAACCAGGAACGAGAGGGTTCGATTCGCCATCATCTATGGTGAATGCGGCGACCTTACCATCATCAATTTCACAACCCTCCGCGCTTAGCAAGTCTTCTGCTTGACTTGGAATCGGTAGGCCCGCCCTCAGCCGAGCAAGCAGCGCACCCTTAACTTCTTCCGGAAAAACTTTGTAGGCTTCGCTGAGTTTCCATCCAACATGCTGGTCCATGGCGGGAAATTCGGGAGACTCAATCAGCCCGGCGGCTGCATCGCCGCACCTTTCTCCTCGGTGCCCGGACTCAACGATTGCAGTGAGTTTTCTCAACGGATCGACTTCGGTGCTGACGAATTGATTCCGTTCTCTGACTAACCGTTCTGCAATGTCGGGATCGGTGGTTGCGACTACGTATCTGTGCTGTGCCACTGCACTCCATACTTCATCAGGAGCCGAACGCAGCACATCCACAATGAACCTGTCTGCGCGTCGGAAATCGAGAGCCTCTATGACTGCAAGCTTGACCTTTGGACTGGCATCACTACATGCGAGCCCCGCAGCCGTCTCAATTCCGTCGATACCACTTTCAAAAGCTAGTTGGGAAGCAATTGCGGCACGTGTCTTTTCCGGTAACGAAGCGAGTCGCTGCTCAATATCCGAGCCAAGCACCGAAGGCCGGAAACGACGTGCCGCGCGAAAGGCGCTGAGGTAGATCTGATCGTCTTCGTTCGCCAGCAATGGCCAAAGAGTGGATGCAAAATCAGGTTTACCTGTCGTTATCATGAACTGCACTGCGCGATCTACTGTGTCGCTCTGATGCCATCGTTCTGCGAATTGGACAACCAGGCCCCTCACGATCTCCCACACGGGCGCGGCCGATCGATGAATCATCTCCGCTGCGAGCATTGCATCGATTCCAATCGTTTCCAATATGGCTGCACCGACTGCTCGGGAGCCACTTTCATCTGCTCGCGATGCTCGCTCGCAAGCGAATAAAACGGACTCCTCCCATGCACGGTTGTTTAAGGGGCCGAGTCTCAAGTCCCGTTTGCTGTCACTGTCACCTGCCTCCGCCTTGCGCATGAGGCCTTCAACTCTGAATGAGCTGTACCATTCCTGAAATTGCTGGTGCTGGAACGAGTAGCCTCCAGCATCCCCTCCAGATCGCACTAAGAGATGGTGGCTTACCAGCAAATCCAGAATAGATGTCGGTTGCGCTAATCCGTTGATCTGTCCCGCTAAAACCAAACGGTTTTCTTCGCGTTTGATTGCCGCCCGCGCTTGGCTGTCGGATAGAGTCGTCGTTCCCAACAAAGTCGCTTCAACTGCAAGTGCCCTCAGGAGGTCCGAGTGACATCCGAACATCTCCCGGCGCAACACTTCCGCATTGTCACTGTCTCGCTCATGTTCCGTGACGAACAGCCGTAGCACTTCTTCCTTACTTGTTGGGAGTCTTTCGCCCTTGGCATGCGCAAGCAAAGCCGTCAAGTACAGCGGTATCGAGACCAAGCTTCTTATGCCTCGTGTCCGCCAAGCATGATCGAGGAGAGCCTCACCTTGAGCTCCGCGCAGTGAGCGCGCAATCTCCATCTGCTGGTTATCGTTTAGAGCCTCAACCTCCGCCACCGGACCCGAGACCGGAACATCCAGTGCCTGACGGCGCGTGCTGATGACCAGTCCTAAGCCGGGATAATCCCTTTGGAGCCTTTGGATCTCACTCCTCGCTCGCTGCCGGGAGGCTGAGTCAAGCTCGTTCCAGCCATCCAACAGCAAGACAAGCCGTCCTTGCCGAGCCTCCTCGATAAGCTGGTCCTCACCGCTTTGGACGAAGGCGCTGCGTCGCGCGACGGATAGCAGGAACGAATCCGAATGTAGGGACCATTCGCTTAAAGGAATGAACACGGCGACAGAGCTCCCGCGGGAGAGAATAGACTCCGCGACCTGAAGCAGTGTCGTGGTCTTGCCGGTGCCGGGAGCGGCCATGAGGACGATCTCATTGAATGCATCGATAGCGTTAGCGAGTGCCGAAGCATGAAACGGCTGAGTGCTCTCACCTCGCGTCATTTTCAAGCTAAGCTTGATCGGATGTTGAGGCCAGCCGGGAGTTCGCTTGAAAGCATCGAGATCGTTCTTGGCTGCGGTAATCAGGCGCGCTGTACGGGCTTCCTCGTCACTCTCCTCTAGGCCACCGCCCGAGGTCGCCGATTCCTCCCTACCGTCTGTCACAACGATTGCGGCGAAGGACTTCGCCTCTGCGAGGCGTTTCCACTCACGGAGCATCTCGACCGTGAAATGGCCACTGTCGTCATCGACAGCCTTCCCGTGAATCTGGCAAAGCCAAATCCCGTTGGACTGATGCCGGCGCTGTTCGCTCGTTAGACTCGGGTCGTACCGGGGGCCGCCGGGCGCAGCCGCCGTGATGTGGCTGGCGACTCCGACATTCACGACACCATCGTGAGTCTGGGCCGCGCCAAACGTCGGTCTCCCGCAGCCGGGATTTGAACAAACCGTCCCGGCACGCTTGGCAAGCTGATCGATTGTTCGTGCGTTGAAGTCGTCTCTCACAGAATCTTTCTCGAAGAAAGAATGGCTATTCTCATTTTACTTTCGGCTGGAATAGTTGGGGTTCCCTAGATTGTGAGATTGTCCGGCCACATGGATAGGTCGCCAACTACGCTGCCTGGCGAGCGGCGGCTTCGTTCTAACGCTATTCTCGTCAGGAAGCGCCCCGACGACAGAGGACGTGGGTTCGCTAAAGGTTCGATAAGCCTGACCAGAATCGTCCGAAAATGCTGGGAGAGCGACCCGGTATACGTTGTTTGTTAGGGTTGCGTGCTTTAGACCTCTACGGCGGGACGGCAGAGGACGTGGGTTCGATAAACCGTCCGCCCCAAACGGCCAAGAAGCTCGTCATCGATCCGGACCGGGATCTGCTAAATCAGATGAACAAAGCAAAGCCCAAAGCGCTCGGGCGCAGGAAGTCTTCACAGCCGATGATCTTCCGCGTCGATTTCGAGGTCAGTCTCTCCCAACACGAGGGAGATCCGAGCGACTTCATCATGGTCTACGAGGGCAAAGTCATAGGGATGCTGGATGACGACCGCGAACGCAAGATTGGAAACCTCACAATTTATATGGTGGAACGTGGGCGCGTTCTGAACGAAGGAATATCCCTTTTCGATGTGATGGACTGCCTTGACGGCGACAGTTGCGATTGTTTTGCGAACCTCTTCGACCGCAAAACCGAGCAACTGAAGCCGAAGGCCGAGCGGTTGCTTTCTGAAGATCGAGCGTGCCTGATCGACATGATGCTCATTGAGCGGATTGAATTCGAACCTGAGTATCGGGGCCAAGGGTTGGGAAAAGAGATAGCTCTAAGGGTGATTCAGAAACTTGGCGCGAATTGCGGCGTCATCACTTGCGTACCTGTCCCACTCCAGTTTACCGGCCTTAGTCCGAACGACCCCACACCGAAGGGGATGCGGCAGGCGCTGCAACGAGTTCGAGGGTTCTGGGAGGGTGTCGGGTTTGTCCGCATACCCGCCAGCGATTACTACATCTGGCCCGACTGACGTTGCCAGCCCATCATTGATGAGCATCTTTTCCGCACGTAGTGTTCGTAGACGTGAAGTGCGTCAGCCGAGTACCCTTCTGTAGGAACTGCTGACGAGTTTTCTTTGAGGCTTTCCCTCTGCTTCGCTCCGTCGTATATCGGCCTTCATGAAAGCGTCCCCCCACTGTTCCAATTGGTCAATCAGGGCGACGACTGAGTCCCGAACATCAGGATGAAGTGCATACTCGACGTGCAAAACAAGTTCACTGAGATCCCTTCGGACCACAATGCCGTTTGCTTCCAATTTCCTGAGCGCCTGTGCCAACATCTTTTTCGAAGCGCCTGAAACTGAGCGCCCTAACTGCCCCAGTCGGACCGGACCAAATCGCATCGCGCATAGAACCTGTATGCTCCATTTTCCCTGGAGCAAAACGTCAACCGTCAACTGGGCGTGCTGCCCATACGCGACTTTATGTTTTGCGCCCAAGGCGGAAAACGCTGCCGTTGCTGTCAACTTAGGAGGCGTCATCATTATCGCTCGAGAGGTTCGCTTCGGCGCGTGCCGGAATCGTCGCTGGAATGATCTACATAAAAACGATAAAGAACTTGGAACAAAGTCTCCAAAGTCAGTTGAGCAAATCGAGGATCCAGTCTGTCGTCAAACAGGCGGGGAGCCGATGAGATTGAGGAAGGAGTCGCTCGTCGTTGGCGCTCAGAAGTGTACATTGATCCCGACCTCCACTCGATCTAACCTTCAATGCAAGAAGCAGCACCGCCTTAACTGCTAAGATACTTAGCACATCGCGGCCAAAAAAATTACGGACAATGAAGCCACATCACGACGGCGATCCTTGCAAGGAACGGGTACAACACCAGAATCGAAGCGACTGTGGCCACGAATCCGACTCGCAGTCGAAATGGAGACCCGCTCACTTGCGGGTTGTCCTCGATCAACAGTTTCACTCGCTCGGAAACTGAGTTGCGATCCGCAAAGCTTTCGATAAACCTAAGTTGACGATGCTGGAGCCCTCTGGCAAACCGTATAAGGACTGATGCCAGCAACAATCGATCGGTATCTCTACACGCGAGTTGGTCTGCCATGATCTCCCGCGATCTCCTATAGACCTTCAAGACTTTGTCCGTCGGCCAAACCCCGCACTCTGCGATGAAGGTAACGAGCGTAGCCAACAGCGTGTCTCGCCTCTTCAAATGCGCCCGCTCGTGCAGTAATACGGCCAGAATCTCTCCATCACTTAGACTCTCAACTGCTCTAGTTGAAATGATTACGATTGGTCGAAATACCCCCGCCACCATACACGCATATCCATCGTCAGGTAATTCCCGTGCGATGATTTGAAGCTGGTCAGCGATTCGCTGCAGTTTAGGAGTTGCGGGGATAGTCTCGGCTCGAAGAGCATTCAGAGCCCGGCGACGGTGTTCAAGGAGAACCATCGCCCTAAATATAGCTATCGAACAAATGAAGACAGGTCCTACGAAGACAGCAACGCAAAGCAATGAGTCAATCTGTGCGCGGCGGAGGGCAAACATCGCAGAAGCTCCCAATGAAAGCATCACGAGACCTGGTAAACAACTGAGATGGATCGCCCATCGCTGTTGCCATCTCACGTCGTCCGCCATGCAATCGAGAAGAGGAGATGTCGTTCGTCCAATCATCCAAGCTGCAAGCGGCAATGCGAGAAGAGGCCAGTTTGAGCTCCAGATACTTGCAAACAACAGAAGCCCCAGGCGATGCAAATAGTCATGTGTCATTTGATCTTCCCTCTAGCCATCCGCTTCTCCGCAATTAACCGTTCCAATTCGTCGAGCGTACCCTCGTCTGACGCGAACTCGTCAATGAGATGGGCGAGTACCGGCTCCCGATAGGAGTGGATGAGTGAATCCATCACCTCGGACACCACATGCTTTTGGAAAGCAGCTCTGGTGGTCGACGGAGTGAACACGTTGCTGCGCCCGATGCTTCGTTTCTTCGCATGCCCTTTTCGCGTGAGGTTGCTCAGGACAGCTTTGACGGTTGAGTAGGAGAGCACCGGCTTACGTTTGCTGAGCACTGCAAGGACATCGGCTACAGAGACCGCACTCTTAGCGTCCCACAGAACTTCCATTACCCGACTCTCGAGCGGACCGAGCGCTGAAGCATCGCCTTTCCGGGTTAAACGAAGAAAACGCATACCTGCTAAGAACATTAGCAGACTGGCCATGTTCGTGGAAATATGCCGCCTCAACAGCGGATGCGATTTTTTCGGTTCGTACTGCTAAGATGGTTAGCAGTACGGGTCGATCTCGTTGGAGGGTATCGCGATGCGAGAAGGATTGCTAAAGGGACTACTCATGGTGTTGGTGAGTAGCTGCGTGGCAACTGCCACATCATCAGGTGAGGCATCTCTGGGGCAGGTTCACTTCGCGAACACATGCAAACCGCAGGTGCAAGTTCGGTTTCTGGAAGGGATTGCCCTACTCCATTCATTCGAGTTTCCGGAAGCCGAACAGGCGTTTGGTCAGGTCGAGACTGAGGACCCGAAATGTGTCATCGCTGCATGGGGTATGGCTCTGTCAAAGACCCAACGCAGCGGAGCGGGCGCGCCGCAAAAAGACTTGGCAGCAGCGTGGGGGCAACTCCAACCGTGGCTCGCGGTCAAAGCCGGGTCAGAACGCGAGCAGATGTACATGGATGCGGTTCATGTCATGTATGAGGGATACGACAAGACCCCCGCGAATGTGAGAGAGCAGAAGTACCTGGCTCGCATGGAGGAAATCCGACGCAAGTATCCAGAGGATATAAATGCCAGCTTGTTTTACGCAATCGGGGTAGCCTTCAACGCTGGATCAGGAAGAGAGGGGCTTGAGCATCGCAGGCAAGCGCTCGCCATTCTCTTACCCATCTTCCAGAAGTATCCGCAGAATCCCGGGGCAGCCCACTACATCATCCATGCGGCGGATACCGCCGAACTTGCGCCAGAAGCTTTACCAGCAGCCCGCGAATACGCGAAAATCGCCCCCGACTCTCCGCACGCGCTTCATATGCCGTCTCACATCTTCAACAGACTCGGATACTGGCAAGAGTCAATTAGCACGAATCAAGCGTCAGCTCGCGTGGCAGCAGAGTGGATCAAAACCGGGCGCGACGGTAAATTTGATGAACTTCACGCTCTAAACAACATGGAATATGGCTACCTGCAACTGGGACAAGACCAAAAGGCGCTCCGACTCATTGATGAGATGGTGCCGGTAGCCGAGACCGTCCCAGACCCTTGGATTCCGGTTGATGCAAGGATCTACTATGATCTCGAAACTCACGACTGGACGGACGCAGTGAAAATTGAGCCACCTTCGGGG
>CAZZXL010000084.1:2894-7927 GCA_964658035.1 uncultured Acetobacteraceae bacterium | reverse complement strand
CCCCCTACTGGATACAGACAATTGCCGCTGCCCGTTTGGGGGATTCTCATAAAGCAGAACAGACACTTGAACAGTACAGGAGATCGTCTGCCGATTGGGATAAGTCCCATGGATGGGGCGATGTGCTTGGATTGGCACTGACCGAGGCTGAATCTTGGACAATGTTTTCTGAAGGAAAGCGCGATGATGCTGTGGCCCACCTCAAAAGCATCGCGCAGTATGAACAGGAGCACCCGATGTATTACTCCGACATCCTTCCTCGACCATCTTCGGAGATGTTGGGCGATATGCTGTCGGAGATGGGGCGGCCAACCGAAGCTCTGGCAGCCTACCAAACAGCACTTCACCTTGCTCCAAACAGACTGGATTCCTTACTTGGAGCTATGAAGGCCGCCGCTAACACAGGGGACGCTCAACTCGCAGACGATTATTCCAAAAAGATTCACAGTGAGGGCGGTCGGATCGCGGTGCGGCCATGAGGAACAGCTCTTCTCGCGAAAGTTCTTCCGGAGCAAATCGGGGCAATATGCTTGGCATGGAAGGTACGAACGAGTCCAATGCCACAGCGATCGCCATACTGCGAATTGTAGTGGGTTTGTTCTTCGTCGTATTCGGTGAGTACAAGGTCTTCGGCACGGAATTCACATTACACGGCGGATTTCAGGAGGGAGTGAAGGGTTTCATCTCAAGTGGAAGCGCCTATCCCTTCATGGTGCCGTTTCTCCGAATGCTCCTTGCACGCGGGGCCACACCGGTGGCATTTCTGGTTGCGTACGGAGAGTTCGCAATCGGCTTGTCGCTGGTGAGCGGCGTGCTCTCGCGGATCGCCAGCGCTTTCGGATTCGTCCTGATGACCCTCTTGTGGCTCTCAGGCGGATACCCTGGCGCTCACTCCGCGTTTTGGGCATATTGGGCGTCCTCCGAAAACTGGTCGATCTTGGCCTTGTGTTTCGCGGTGATGACTGTGGGATGCCCGGAAGAACGTTGGTCTTTTCGTAGAGTTATTCGTCCATAGTCATCTCGCATTCTCCGCGCAGCCGGCGAGCGAGGGCCGGAAGTCGTGCCGGATGAGGGTGCAGGGAGAAACCAGCATGGTTTCTCCCTGCGCTTTTTAGTACAGAAGATGGGGGCGGCGAAATGCCGCCCCTCGCTTGATAGACAACTAGGCCGCTTTCTTCGCGGTCTTGGTTGCGGGTTCCGCAGTCTTCTTTGCCTTCTCCTTTGCGGCGAACTCCTGTTTCACCCTAAAGGAGATGGCATCAGTATCCACCTTGTATGCTGTGGCAGCTTCCTTGAGGATCACGGTGGGATTGCCCCGCGAGGACGCCAGCAGGATACTCGACTCGACCAGCAGTCGCGAGAGAGTGCTTTCATCGGCATGACGCAAGAAGGCTACTAGCGTCTTCGTTACGCCTCCATCGTCGCGCTTCTGCCGGATGCCATGCTGCCGCGCCAGCGTCCCGACGCGGCTCTCATCCATGACGCTCGTCAGCTTTTCAAGAACGAAGAGCAGGTCACGTTTGAGCAAGCGAACCGGGACAGCGGAGCCGATGGCTGCGAGGACGCGAAGCCCGGTCGCGTTGGCGATGGCTTTTTCCTTGCGCTGCTTTTCCTGTTCCGCCTTCCACTTCTGATCGTCGCGGTTGGTTTGCTGCTTCGGATGATGTACCGGGCAGGATGGATTGGCGCACACCTTATGGATGGTGCCCACATCGCTGCCTTCGGTGATGATGGCCTCGGTGGTGAACTTGCACGTCTTGTACTCCGGCTTCTGGGCTTGCTGCTTGTCCTTCGGCTTTTCACCCTGAATGGCGGTGTACCTGTTGCGCGGGAGTACCGGACTGCTTTCCTTCTGCCCGCCATACGCGGTGCTGATCTGCACCAGTTCCGGTTTCGCGGCGATGGTCGCGGCGACATGCGCCGAGACCTTGGCTTGATAGCAGTTCGGGTCGGTGCATCGGTCACCTTGCCTTCCGAGATCATCTCCGAACAGCAGCTTGTTATGTCCTGTCCGTTTCGGACAGTCGGCACAACTGCCAGCGGCGGGAACAAGCTGCGCATCCCGCTTATTGAAGGGCGCATCCTTGAGGACTAACAGGATGTTGCTGTCAATCCAGAATTGCAGGTTGCGGACGGGTAGCAGGATACGCGCTGGCTTGGCTCCATTGTTGTAGACCTCTTTGAAGCAAGCGGAGAGCGCCTGCTCTTGGACGTTGCCCGGCAGCTTCGCCAGTAGCAGCGCATGGCCTACGCCGATTTCATCGGCATAAAACGCATCCACGGCAGCGGGTACGAGGTCAGCTAACTTCAACCTCGAAGCGACGAAGACTGGCGATTTGCCCACCTTTGCGGCGATCTGCTCGATGCTGTACTTGGGTTCGTCCAAGTCCAGCAAGGCGCGGAAACCCTGCGCCTCTTCCATCGGATGAATCTCCGACCGAATCAGGTTCTCCACTAGTTGTGCTTCTAAGGACGCGGCATCGGAGAGGTTGACGATGCGAACGGGAACAGTACTTTGTTCCGCCATCTGTGCAGCGCGATAACGTCTCGCCCCTGCGATGATCTCGAATCCGTTCTCCGGAAGAGGCCGCACTAACAGCGGGGACAATACGCCCTGGCTGCGGATGGACTCGGCCAGTTCCTTCAAGGCCGTTGGCTCGAAGGTGCGGCGTGGGTTGGTCTTCGACTCATTCAGTACAGACAGCGGGACGTTGCGGTATTCGGTGGCATTGATAACGGTGGTTTCCATGATGACAGGCTCCTTTCGAGCGGTTGGGGGTGGAGGCATGGAGCGGCACACGTCGGGCATGGTTCCGCTCCACGAGAGAGCGGACTAGCCTCGAATGCACTTGTCCGTAAATACTTCGGAGTACCCTTGCAAACGCAGGTTGTTGTCCCACGTCTTTGCAAAGCGCAAATGCTGCTCATGCAGGGCGAAAAGGTAGACATAGTGGCCGCGCACGATATTGCGGCTCCACTGCTCGACGGCCACGAAATCGTTACGCCAATACCAGGGGTCAAGGTGTGCGCCCCCGGCAAAGCCAAGTTCGAAGCACATCTCCGGGTCGCGCATGGCATCGCCATTCTGTTCGCCGTAGTGACAGACCGAGATGGCCGGAAGTCCCATCGGGCCGGACTCGTCCATCGCCTCGATGACCAATTCCATGTACGGCACGTTGTCGATTTTGAGGTAGAGGCCGGGGTGCCATCCTCCGGCCTTCTGGATGATGTCGAGTATGGTTTTCATGCCGCCACCTCTGCGAGTGCATCGGTGGCAGCTTCTTCCGCCGTGGACGGCTCCAGTGCAGCAAGGATGAGGCTGGCGGTCTGCTGGATGACTTCCAAACTCTCGGCTAGCAGTGAGGCGTTGCCGTGGTAAAGCTGGATGTAAGAGGCACTCGCCTCTTCATTGACCAATCCAACAGCTTTGCCGACAACGAAGGCCACGGCTTCGGCTTCCGTCTCACGTACCGTCTTCGTCGTGGCGGTGCGCCGATCACTTTTATGCAAGAGTTCATGCGCCGTCTCATGGACAAGTGTGGCGAAGGTTTCCGCCTTCGACTGACCGGGCAGAAGCGCGATGCGTCCACCATAGCTCATGCCAAGGGCCGGGGCGATGTTGGGGTTATAGACAAGCTGAATGCCCTTGCTGTCGAGGAATGCGGCCAAACGGTCGATGTTGTCGCCGGGGTCGCCGGAGACTTCGCGCATGGTCGGAAGGTCTACGCCGTCGGTCTGTGAAATATCGAAGACATAGGCATTTCTGAATCCCAACAGAACGCGCTCATTCTGCTTCGTGATGTCCTTGTTGGCTTCGGTGTCCTTCTTGCGGCGAACGCCAACAATCGGGGCAAGGATACGAATGCCTTTCTGTCCCGCCTTCACGGAACGGCCCATGTTCTTCCATGTCCAAAACCCCGCTACGCGAGTCGCGGTCGGCATTTGCCGCGCGATCTCCAAGACGTTCCCGAAGGAATACGAATGGAAACGGCTCATGGCGGTGAGGTAGTTGGTGAGGGCCTCGGTCTGTCCCGCCTCTAACTGCTCAATCAGCAGCTTGATATTGGCGGCGATAAGTTCCTGTTTGGTTTGAGGCTTCTTACTGTCGATGGGAGTTGGGCTGTTGGTGGTGGTAGCTGTGTTGCTCATGGTGTTGTCTCCTTTGGCGGTTGCCGTTGCTTTTCATGCCATGCGTGGCATGTACCTACATGCCGAACGCCTCCTGGCGAAGGCGGGGGGTAGCAACTGCAAGGAGAGGGGGATCACCCACCCTTGGAGAGCAGGCGAAGCCGGAGCGGAAGGGGCGAAGGGCTGCACAAGCGGAGCGCGGAAGCCTGGGGAGACTCCTTGCGGGCGCGAGGGGGCAGAGCCATCCTTAGGAGGCTTGTCTTCCGCATGAGTGCGCGTCAGCGGACAGGAATTTTCAGGGTCGCGTTGCGGCAGGAACAGGCCGCAGTGGTGGGAAGCGGAGAACGCGGAGCGGTCGCAGCGCGGGAGGAGACCCCTCCCGAGAAACGGAGACCGACCCTATGCCGGAGTTTAAGACGATCTTAGAATTGCCAACTACAGGGCGATGTCCGAAGATAGAAGTGGGACGGGTACGCACCATCCTGGGATGTCGAAATCCCGATAGACAAGCGAGCGCCGCCGGGCGCTCTGAGCTACTCCCTAGACCTTTTGGTGTCGGGGAGCCTGTGGCGTATGTCCAGGCCCCTAAGCTAAAGGCCATAGGAGCCTGTCTATCGGCTTTCGAACTCCCCGACTTCGGGTTATAGGGCTGTTTGCGGGGGCGCACCGCAGATATTTTCTCCCTAAATCCTGTCGAGGAGCCAAGCTTGAACCCTCTTCATGCTGATGCCGGATGGTCTGACGTGCCGGTTGGCTGGACCGGATGCGCTCCTATGATCGCCGCTCGTTTTTCAGAGCACGCCGGTCGCGTAGCCAACAACTTGCTTTGCCATTTACCTTGGAATTCCTCGCGGCGAACAGGCCAGCCGGGGATAGGCTCTTACCATCGAAGAAAGAGAATGAAT
>CAZZXL010000084.1:0-2884 GCA_964658035.1 uncultured Acetobacteraceae bacterium | reverse complement strand
ATGGGTCTTGGGATGAACGACTCCGTTCTACTACGATGTCCCCGGAGTGAAGGACGAAACCTCCAACTACCAGAGGAGTGCGGCCTTTTTTTCACTGGCTATGAGGCAGACAGCGAAGTACGCCAAGCCCTCGGGATTGCACTGGAGCGAATCGTCTATGCTCTGGGATTCGTCGGCATGGACCTTCGCGCTTTGGACGGGATCACGTTGGCCCGCGACTGCCGAAAGGCGGCGATGGCATTGCAGCGTTTGCCAGAGGGGCAAGCTCCCCTGGAAATGGGCGAGCAGCCAGACACCTTGGAGATGGCGCGAACGGTGGCCGTATGGCGAGAGAAGGAACTGCGCTTTCATATCGTGCTACGTGCCGGTCTCGGACTGATGACGCTCTCGCCGGAGAAAGACCAACAAGAACTCGCGGATGCGTGCATCGCACACGAAGCGGCACATGTCGAGCATGAGGGACATCTGTTTCGGACGTTTCCGGACATCTATGGCCGTCCCCTCCCTTGCGGTGATCGCTCGCGACTGGCCTTTGTGAAGGCGATGGATGTGTGGAGTGAATATGCAGCCTGCCGGTCCTCGGCTATGTTCCGTCCGGAGGCGGTCGAGGAGTTTGAAGGGATGTTCTGTAGGGCCTTTGAAGATAGCCTCTCTGTGTGCAAGGAACGCATAGCGGCATTCCGGCGTGATCCGAACGCGCTGGAAATCGCTCGTGAAATCCAACAGACCTTTGGCGATGTTTTCGTTTGTGCCGGGTATTTCCTCGGCCATGTGGAGGGCACGGAACTCGACTTGAAAGACGACGCGTCCCGCGTTTCCGCTCTTCTCAAGCAATATCCACCGATGGAAGGATTGTTCACGCGGCTTCGTTGCGTGCTGCAAGAACTCTGGTTGACTGAGTGTGCATGGAAGTCCATTGACGTGTTTGCTCCCGTCTATGACCTTATCTGCGAAATGATGGCCCTCCACGGGCTGGCATTCGCCCGGCATGAAGAAGAGTGGCACCTGGTGGTAACTGACGATCATCGCGAGCGCTAGTAAAAGTAGCGTTGTTTTTGGGGTCCATCAGGATTCGCCACTTTGCATGTATAGTACAAATACTATAGAGTAGAGAGTGTGCCGCCCAACGAACGAACCCGCATGGCTACGGTCTCCTGGGAGGGCGACTCGTGGAAGGTGCTGAAGTCATGGCCGAAGGCGATTCAGTGGGACTTTGGCAATTCTTTGCGCGAGATGCAGTACGGACGAGCGGCAAAGCTTCAGGTGCGCCCGATGCAGTCCATTGGCTCAGGGGTCTTCGAGCTGAAGGATGCGGATGAGAAGACGTGGTATCGCATGGTGTATCTGGCCCGCATTGAAGACACGGTCTACGTGCTGGACTGCTTCGAAAAGAACACCGCCAAAACGGAGCGCAAGGATCTCCATACTGCGGCAGCTCGACTGTCAAACGTAAGACAACGGATTCTGGAGGAGCGGAAACGTGAAAAACGCAAGTAACAAACCGGGGCACGTCACGAAGGGCGACATCTTCGACGATCTGGGTTTCTCTCCCGCTGAAACGCTGGAGATGAAGATCAAAGCGGAGATTTGGCAGGCGCTGGTGCAGCATATCGAGCAACACGGCTTCACCCAGGCGCATTTGGTGACGACGCTCAAGGCCCACCAGCCGGACGTGAGCAATCTTCTGCATGGAAAAATCTCGCGCATCAGCATCACCAAACTGATTCAATTTGCAGCCCGGCTCAATTTGGATGCTCGCGTCACTCTGACCGCCCCCAAGCCAGCCAAGACGATCCTTTCTTTGAAGGGCTCCGCCGCAAAGACAGGCAGGAGCAAAACCGCTTTGGCATCGGCGTGAGCAAGTGGCTATGGCAGCGTACAGCGATAAAGACGTTGTGAATTATTGGTTGCGGCTCCATAACCGGCTAACGGGCGGAACGTATCAAGTTGAATCGCGGCCGGACGACGACTCCTC
Source organism: uncultured Acetobacteraceae bacterium (assembly GCA_964658035.1). Lineage (GTDB taxonomy): Bacteria > Acidobacteriota > Terriglobia > Terriglobales > Acidobacteriaceae. Next base: position 909 of record CAZZXL010000084.1, on the reverse strand, counting down.
GAAGAAAAACGTGGACGCAATCTGCCGGGATGCGGCGGGCCGGACGCTGGCGGTTGAACACACTCTCATCGAGCCATTTGCCAGACACAAGGCCGACACCGACCGCTTCTTGAAAACCTTGGCGGTCCTGGAGAACGATAGCCGCTTGGTACAACCTGGCTATCTCATCAATGTGAGCCAAGCGATAGGAGCTATCCCGACCGGTATCCCGTGGCATGAGGTCTCGGGGGTGATCGCCCTTCAATTAGCACCCGTCTTGCCGGGATTGCCGGAGGGAGCCAGAACGCTCACCGTACAGGGTGGCAAGTGGAGTCTCGATCTGCGGGTAAGCAAGATGGCGACCGCACTGGGAGATGAAGGTTATTTCCTGACCAGCCGCATTTTTCCCGGCGATCCGGAAGAGGAGCTGATGCTGGTCGCACTGGGCAAGAAAATCCCCAAACTTGCAGCAGCAGAGGCAGATAAGAAAATCCTCCTGCTCGAAAAGGATGCCGTGGCGGCAAACGTGGAAGAGCAGTTTTGGAAGCTGCCGCGTGAGGGAGAAATCGTGTCTCTTCTGCAAAGTATCGATGAGATCTGGACGGTTGATACCTCGGCGCTACAGAGCGAGCAGGTCATCTTCACGAATCAAATCGAGCCGATGCTGGAAGATCATGCAAACTTTTGTTCCTTGCATTTGGTGACGGATGAGTTTTGGAGAGTTCACCGCTGAACGTGTAAAGGGTTACGGAGCGCGCCGGTGGCAGGAAGAAAAGACGGTGCCATCCACGAACTTGATACAAGGATGTGGGTAGGGGTACTGGTCATCGCGATCCTATTTGCGATCGCTCTTCACTGGTTGGCCGACGAGGAGAATAGGCGGCGGCTTCAGTGTGGCTTCATTGGATAGGGTGTGGCCAGAGGGTTACA
>CAZZXL010000083.1:0-20812 GCA_964658035.1 uncultured Acetobacteraceae bacterium | reverse complement strand
GGCATCGCTCAGCGTGGAGCCGGAGGTCTGCAGAGACTTCTTTAATGCTTCGACTTCGTCGCTCAGCGTCTTCAGCGTTGCCTGGCGCGGCTCATACTTTACGCGCAGCTGGTTCAGATCGCGCTGACCCTCGTTGGTGGCGGCCAGTGCGGGTTCGAAGAAAATGATTCCAACCTTGGTAGGACCTGCCGGTGCAGCCCCGGCGGGCGCGGAAGGCATTGGAGCAGCGGCGGTTTGTGCGAGCGCGGTCACGCCATAGGCAGACGCAAGCAGGCAAAGAGCGGATACAGAACGCTTCATGTTGATAGGAAACTCCTTAAGTTTCGTCTTCTGGCCAGATCGCTCGCCTGCTTGGCGGCAATGTGACACTGCTCCACGGTTTACGCCATTTCACAGTTTCTGTGGTGTTTCCAGAGACATACAAATTGGCTTTCCAGGAGAAAAAGCCAGCCGATTATCTCTTTCCGCATTGCACCCACTGTGAAAGTGCTCTATTCCCAGCGCACTCTTTCCAACATTGCAGCGTCCTTTTCAAAGGGGGCAGGAACGTGCACACGGGGGAGCCACAGGACTGATCAATAACCAGAGTATTTGCAAATACAGTCAACATTTTGAAGCTTGTTCAAGCTGGCTTTTGTCTGGAGGAAATGCCAGTCGCAAAACCATCTCTTCAGTCCACACGTATTCGCAAAATGCTCTACGGGAATTATAGGGATGTGCTAAGAAACCTGCAAACTGGGAGGGCCGCATTTCAGCCCTCCCAGCCCGCAGATCCCCAGGAATTTTCTATCGTTAGAAAGTCGTACTGACTGACAATCTGAACGTCTTGGTTGGTTCCCGCAACTGATAACTTGAACCATAATACTGTTCCGCCTGGGCATAGCTGTAATCGCCTGCGCCCCCCGCCGGGAACATACCGCGCGTGATGAGGTTCTCGCCCTGGAAAGTAGTCGCCAGCTTTAACGGATTGTAGGCATAGTAGAGGCGCACCGGTGCATGAATGATCGGCAGCATACCGCCGATTTCAGCACCGATCGAATCGCGCGGAACCAGATTGGTTCCATAGATCGGCCGGATGCGCGTATCAAAATGTACCTGGACGCCGCCGATGCACGCGCCGTTCACGTAATCCGGACAGCCGTAGAGCGGCGAGTTGAGTGAATCCGCGCCCTGGGGGCTCTCCCGCAGCTGCGATTTTCTGGCAGCAATGTTGACCCCAAAGTCGTTGAAGATGTGGAAGTCAATGGGTCCCGCAACCGGGATACGGTATTCAAGGTTATTGACGAAGCTGGTATCGCCACCGACCGAGACGATGCCATAGACCGGAAGAGGAACAGTAATGTTGCCCAGTGTCGTGTTGGTCGGGTCACGCGGCACACCGCTGCCATCCGGGTTGGTCAACTGGAAAGGCACACGGGTCGGGATAAAGGCATACGGTGTCGCCGACCGGATATCGAAGCCGCGCAGGTCCGCTTCGCCACCGGCAAAAAAGCGGTTGAACGGCGGCGCTACGTCACCATCAAAGCCCTGCACATACGACAGCTGGAAGCGATAGCCGAAGACGTTGCGGCCTTCCTTGTTCGGCCGAAAGCCCTTGAACGGCATGAACCGCTTGTAGACCACCACTGGACGGAAGAAGCGCACATTGCCGCCGAGGCCGGCAACTTCAAGCGCGACTGACAATTGCGACCCATCGCGCGGCCGGTAAGGATTGCCGATCTTGTTGTAGTCATAGCTGAGTGAAAGCGCACTGGTATAGATCCCCTCCAGTGCATTCTGTCCCTGGATCCCACTACGGAAGGACAGTGTCTGGAAGAGATTCTGCGAAGCCGGGCTGAAAGTCTTTACCGACGCATCGTCAAAACTGTACGTCGCACCGACGCGCTGGAAAGCATGCCGGCGCAGCGGGTAGCTGATGGAAACAGTCGCACCCGTCGTGTCCTGGTTATAGTTCTGCACCAGGGCCTGCTGCGAAGCGGGCAGGTTCCCGCCGCCAGTGGCGATCTGGTAGCTCTTGGACGAGTTGAAGTCTGTTTTACGTGAGAACACCTGGAAGCCCAGGGTCAGCGGCTTGTTGCGCAGATAAGGCTCGGTGAAGCCGAAGGTCAAGGTACGCGACAGGTTGCCGATATTTGCCTGCACGCTCAGCGTTTCGCCCAGGCCGAGAAAGTTATTCGTCTGGTAGTTCAGGCCGAGGAAAGAGCCGGACAGTCCGCTGACGCCGCCGTTCAGGCCGATTGCGTTCTTGCCCTTTTCGTGCACTTTCAGCAGTAGCGAAACGGTGCCGTTGTCCGGGTCCTGCGTAGTGGTCGAATCCTGCTCTACCTTTAACGGATCGAAGTAGTCGAGCTGGTTCAGGCGAAGCAGGCTGGTCTCCCAAGCCGAGCTGTCATAAACCGAACCTTCTTCAAGCAGCAGTTCACGGCGGATGACCCGGTCGCGGGTCACCGTGTTGCCGGTGAACTCAATGCGGGAGACCTTGAACGGCTTGCCCTCATCGATATCAATGTCCAGGTACACCAGCTTCTTTGCCTGGTCGACACGCGGCGTCGGGATAGCGGTGAAGTTGATGTATCCCAGGTGGCCGTAAGCCTTACGTAGATTATCGAGGCCTTTGGTCGTAGCCGTGTAGTTGAAGTACTCGCCGTCCTTCATGGCGAACTGCGCACGCAGCGCCTTCACATTGTTGACGGCCTTGTTACCGGTAAAGTTAATGCCGCCAAGCTTGTAGCGCTCGCCTTCTTCAATCGGCAGGGCTATGTCAATCCGCTTGCCGGTCTTCGGTCGAAAGGTAAACAGCGACAGGCCATTTTCGTTATGGATGTGCGTAGCCGCTTCACCCACAACTGCGCGGAAGTAGCCCTTGTCCTGCAGGGCTACGCGTACCCGCTCGGAATCCTCTTCGAGCTTGCTGGCGTCATAGGTCTTCGAAAAAAGATCTTCCAGGAAGATCGAATTGGGAATGCCGATGGGTTTGAGGTTCTTCATGGCCGCACGCAGGGTGCGCGCCGGCACATTGTCATTGCCCGTGAAGGTGATTTTGCCGACCTTGACCGTCGGGCCTTCCTTCACATTGAAGTCGATTTGCACAGAAGCCGGCGGAATGGTCTTGACGTTCTCAGTGATCTTGGCGAACTGGTGACCATGCTCACCCAGGAGCTGGCGCAACACCGTTTCGGCACGAGCGACGCGGGTTGGATCGTACTGGCTCTCGACCGTCAGGCCAACCTTTTCCTTCTTGAAGCGGTCGAGGACGTCAGAGGTGGAAACGGAGCTGAGCCCCTTGTAGTTGATTTCGCGGATGGTCGGCTTTTCACGGACAAAAATGTCCAGAATGACGCCCTTGGCGGTGTCTTCACGCTCAACCCGGACATCTTCAAAGTAGCCGGTATTCCAGAGGGAGTTGAAATCACGCTCAACGTTTCCCGCATCGTAGGGATCACCGATATGCGTAAACAGCCGGGCGAGGACAGTCTCCTTGGGGATCTTGCGGTTGCCGATCACGCGAATTTCGGAAACTGTATCTGAAGCCTTCTGCGCGACAGCCTGCAAAGCACCGCAGCACAGAAGAAACATCGCTACGTATCTGAACACTCGTTGCCAATACGGGCGTACTATTTGCTGCTGTTTGCTCTGGGAGCCGGGGCTCCAGGGATTTACGGAAAAGATAAGCACACCCTCACTGCAACGAAAAATCGGACACTCTGGTGGAAAGAGCGATTATATGTGACGGAGCACCCACTCCCCAACTCGCGCCCCAACCGTGGCGCCTTGCCCGTACCACTGATTTTCACCCGAAGCTCAACTCTCCAGCTCCGCGCGAATACTGTACTCGCCAGTGCCCTGCTCCCATCGAATATCGAGCACGTTGGGCTTGCAGCATACCTGGCAATCTTCTACATACTGCTGACGGCCGCCTGCGGATGCATCGACGGTCGTATCATTCCATTCGCCGCAACCGGCGCACTGGAACCCGGCTTCATCAGGCACGCTGCTCTCCTCACACGTCGCGATCGAACGGGCATGTCCTCGTGTAGTCTACCGGACACGCTGCGTTTCTGCCGTCCCCTCGAAGACGCCGATGCCGTTTTTGCAGCCGGCCTGGTCTTCAGACAGCCTCGACCCTGACGCCAGCCGTACCTCGACCAGGGTGGAATAGAACGTTGCGCCCCGACCGATGTCGGTCAGCGTCTCCGATGTCAGGGCATTCACATTGCCGCCGCCGGAAAGTTTATTCCATGACAAGCGTCCGGCCACTACGCCGGCAGGCACCGTGGTACCGACCATCGCCCGCAGCTGCATGGCGCCACGGCCATTGACGATTTCCACTTCGTCGCCGGTCGCAATGCCACGAGCCTGCGCGTCTTCGGTATGCATCTCGAGCGCGCCTGCCGTGCCCCCTTCCATCCTCTGGTGCCAGGGCAGATTCGCAAAAGTTGAGTTCATGTAGTTGTCCGCCTTGCGCGGCAGAAACTCCAGTGGATAGGCACTGTGATTTTCATGGCGAGACTCGACGGGAGCGACGAACGCCGGCAGCGGGTCGAGCCCCTGCGCCGCCAGGGCTTCGGAATACAATTCGATCTTCCCTGACATGGTGGGGAAAACGCCATCGGCAAAGGGCAGAAAACCGTCCTCGCCCTCCGCCAGCTTCAACCGCATGCGCTTGTGTTCACGCAGAGCATCGAGGGTAATGCCCTGCATCTGCGGATGCGCCGGGTCGCCGGCGGTGGCCAGTGCCTGCTCAATCATCTGCTCCGGCGTATCGCGGAAGCAGGCTTCGTCAAAGCCCATCTTCTGCGCCAGTTGACCAAACAGCCAGACGTTCGAGCGCGACTCGCCGACAGGCGCGATCGCCTGTTCTGACAACTGCACGTAATAGTGGCCGTAGGCGCCCTGGATGTCGGTATGTTCCAGAAAGCTGGTTGCGGGCAGCAGGATGTCGGCGTAATCGGCCGTATCTGTAAAGAATTGCTCATGCACGACCGTAAACAGGTCTGGCCGTGCCAGCCCGCGCAACACCGCATTCTGGTTGGGCGCAATTGCAGCCGGGTTGGAGTTGTAGACAAACAGCGCATGCACCCGCGGCATCTCGAGCGTGGTCAGGGCCGCACCCAGCTGCGACATGTTCACCACCCGCGCCGCCCGGCCCAGCGGACTCTTCTGCATCAGGTCGGGTCGCTCCAGGGCCAGGCTGTCAAACTTGAAGGCGCCGCTGGTTGAGAGCTGGATACCGCCGCCTCGCTGTTGCCACGCACCCGTAAGAGCCGGCAGCATGGCGATCACACGGGCGGCGGTTCCACCATTCTGCGAACGCTGCACACCGTAGTTCATGCGGATGACGGCAGGTGAAGTCGTCGCATACTCCCGCGCCAGCCGCATGACTTCCTCGGCGGTCATGCCGGTAATCGCGGCTACCCGCTCCGGCGGATATTCGCCGGCCCGGTCTCGCAGCGCTCCCGAGCCGTGGGTATGGGCAGCAATGTAGGCTTGGTCTTCCAGCCCTTCTGCGAAGATCACCTGCATCATGCCCAGCGCCAGCGCCGCATCTGTGCCCGGACGAATGGCAATGTGCCAGTCCGCCAGCTTCGCGGTCCGCGTGCTGTAGGGGTCGATCACGATCAGCCGGGCGCCCGCATGCCGGGCTGCTTCCACGTGCGGCCACAGGTGCACGTTATTGCCATGGATATTCGCACCCCAGGCAATGATGAGCCGGGCGCGATGAAAGTCTTCTGTGTCGGTCCCGAGCTTCCTGCCGTACACCGTCAGGAAGGCGTCGCCACCGGCCGTCGCACAGATTGTCCGGTCAAGCTGCGAGGCTCCGAGCCGGTGGAAGAACCGCCGGTCCATCGAGCCATACCCCAGTGTGCCAATCGTTCCCGCATAGGAGTAGGGCAGTACAGCTTCCGGCCCGTGCGTGTCCCGTACTTCTCCGAGCCTGGTCGCGACGAGGTCGAGTGCTTCGTCCCAACTCACCCGCTCGAAAGCCTCGTGCTCCTCCCCCTGCGCCAGCGACCCCTTGGCCACACCGGCCTTGCGGCGCATGGGAAACTGAAGACGGTCCGGTGAATACACGCGATCAAGGTACTTGGCCACTTTGCCGCAAAGAAAGCCCCTGGTCACAGGGTGGGCGGCATCCCCTTCGACCTTCACGGCGCGCCCATCGTCATCGACCGTGACCATTACTGCGCATGAGTCAGGGCAGTCGTGCGAGCACACCGTGTGCACGATCTTGAAGGGGACCATTTGCCTATTCTAGAGCAAGTTACCTGGTGCTATGGTGTTTCCGGCAGGATACAGGTTGGCCTTTTGGGCGAAAAAGCCGGTGTTCATCGTATCTTCGTATCTTCGTGTGTTCGCTCGACAACTTCAGGTATTTGCTTTAGCTGTGCATGCGCCACAGGGAACCCTGATCAGCTCTCACCTCTAACGAAGGGCCTCACCCCCGCCCTAAGACAACCATTGCAGCGGCTATAGCCGATGACGGGAGCTTGAGGCGTTGATCAGATCTTCCAGCGGTACTACAACTTCAACCGTGACGCTTACCCGGCAACTCGCCACTCTCTGCCGCTGAGAACCTGTTCCTTGAACCGACACGATTGTCAGAGTGCCGAGGATGATCGGAAATCTGGCGTACCGTCCCCCGACGGCCTTCCAACGCTTCGTTCGCGCCATTGACTACCTTCATCGGTTGATGAGGCAGGGCGCTTTCGAACGGCAAAAAGATATGGAAGACCGTGCCATGCCGCAAACCCGTAGAGGACTTCAGACACATCGTACCGCCATAGCGTTGCACGATCGATCGGGTCACCCACAGACCTAGCCCTGTTCCTGACTGGCCTTTGGTCGTAAAGAAAAGCTCACCCAGCCGCTTCCGCACTTCCTGAGGAATCCCGGAGCCCGTGTCCGCGACGGAAATACGGAGGCCCGGCACGCGGACTTCTCCTTGCATGCGGTGGCTGCTGCGAACCCGCAGGCGGAGCTTTCCGCCGGTGCCCGATGCTTCGATCGCGTTGGTGACCAGGTTGGAAAGCACCTGCCGTATCTCCCCCGGCAATGCATTCAAACCGGCCACGGAGGTATATTCGCGAACCAGATCGAGGTGCTTCCCGCTAATGCGGCGGCTATAGAGATCCACAACCTCTTCCATCAGATCAGACATAAGGATCGAGGTTGGCTGGCTACTCTCGCGATGAAACGATAGTGTCTGCTTACTGATTTGCACAACGCGGGCGAGTTCACGCTCCGCACTCCGCAGGTAGTCGACCGTTTGCTCCGGCAGTCCAGGCTCCAATTGGGCGAGATAAAGCAGGTTCCCCACGGACTCCAGCGGGTTGTTAATTTCATGGACAATCTCAGCCGTCAAGCGCCCGATAGAGATCAGCTTCTGGCTTTCCCGTAATGAATCCGTTGACAGCTTGACGCCATGCCCGCCCTTCAAAGGAGCACGGGTCAAAACCTCGGACACGACTTGCGGCAGACGCCCAAGATCCTGGAAGGGCAGATAGGCTGCCACGCCGCCCAGCGTCATCCGATCACTCACCGACTTCGACCCTTTGCGACCGATCGCGATGACCGGCACGCGCCAGGGACCATCGGACACGGCAAGGTACTCTGAGAGCAACTCGTGCATTTCAGGTTGAATCAGCAGGACGACTTGCGCCCCGCTGTCTCGCACAGCCTCCGCCAGGCGGTCAACGCCCGCTGCTTCAAAAACGCGGAAATTCGCATGCGCCTCTACACATGTCCTAACTGCCTCGCGACGACGGCGCAGGGGGCTGACAAGCAAAAGGCGGATTAAAGAAGTATTCGTCATAAGTGTCACCCTGTCGCATAAGCTGCAAAATCGGAGAAAGTATGCTGATCCAGGCTTGCGGATCTTGATTTGCCCGCGTGTTTCCTGAATAAGTACGATGTGAAGGTCCCGGACGTTGTTGCTTTTCGCGTTAAGTAGAATTGGTAACGTCACATCATTTTGCTTCGATCACTTGCCCGGTGCAGGAACGTATGAAGGTGCAGGACGCATGAAAGATAGGTCGAAAAGGGACAGCCTCTGCCCTCACCCTGCCAGGATCAGGGTGTTTTGTCCCTCTTTCGCCGGAACCCGACACGCCCCGACCTTGCGGACTGCTTGTTGCTCTACCCACGGCCTAGTTCCGTGGGGGTGCTCTGCTGCTCTATGGATCGCTCCATGGATCGCCACGTGGATCGCCACCTGGCAAAGAATGCTTCAAACTTTGGCAACCATCTGATGGATTGCTGATCTAACGAGATGCTGGTCGCGCCAGAGCATCGTTCTACGGAGGGTACGCACGTACGTGAAGAGATTCATCCGGTTCAAAGCCCGGTACTGGACCACCTCCGCTCCATGCATGGGGGCATCAGCCTTGCGTGCTGTGTCCTCTCCCGCTCTCATGTTTGCGTTGTGTGCAACGCCGCTCCTGTCCGCGCAGACGGGCACTTCACAAGTGGCGGGGACGAACCAGCGGGCCATAGCCCCCGAGACCAGCCAGGCACAGGCCCTGCAGCCGCCCACGCAATCCCCGACCTCCACTATTGACCTGCAGAGCGCTGCACAAACCGCCGCCGACCCATACAGCGGCAGCGTGGTAGAAGGACAGGCCACCAGCGAAACTTTGCACCTCTCTCTGGATGACGCCATCGCACGCGGCATCAAGACGAATTATGCCCTTACCCTTACCCGGGCCCGGCAGCGTACCGCCGAAGCGCAGACACTCGAATCCCTCGACCCGCTGCTGCCTGCCATCAGGGCGCAGGGTTCCACCGGCGTCTACCAGTTCAACCTGGCGAGCGAAGGTTTTACTCCCGCTTTTCTGCCCACGCTGGCGACGCTGCTGCCACAAACCGGCAACACGCCGATCAACCTGATTGTGCGTGTTGACGTCACGCAGGCCCAGGCGACCTACAAGGAAACACTCTTCAGTCTTGAGGACTGGACGCGGTACAAGGCTTCAAAGGCGCAGGGCAAGGCGGCGTACTACAACACGCAGTCGTCGCGCGGCCTGGTCGTTCTGAATGTCGGCAATGCCTACCTGCAATCACTCGCCTATGCCGCCGAGATCGATGCCCAGACGGCGACCCTGCGCGCGGATGAAGTCCTGCTCAAACAGGTAGTCGCCGAACATGAGGCCGGTACTGTTGCCCGCATCGATGAACTCCGCGCACGCGTGCAATATCAGCAGCAACAGCAGCAAGTGATCGCCGCGCAGAACCAGTACGACAAATCGCTGATTGCTCTGAAGCGCCGCATCGGCCTGCCCATCGGGCAGAACATCCAGCTTACGGATGCCGCTCCCTACTCCGACCTCGACACCCTTTCGCCGGACCAGGCCCGCCTGCAGGCCTATCAGAACCGTCAGGATTATCAATCCATGCAGCAGCAGATTGAAGCCGCCCGCCTCGACTTGAAAGCTGCACGTTACGAGCGTTTTCCGACGATCTCGTTCGATGGGGACTATGGTGTCACCGGCCAGACCCACGGCCTCTATCACGGGACTTTCGACGCCGTAGGCACGCTCAGTATTCCGATCTTCAAGGAGGCAAAATTCCGCGGCGATACGCAAGTTGCGGATACCAGCCTTCATCAATTGACGCAGCGCTTCAATAACCTGAAAGAGCAGATCGACCAGCAACTCCGCGACAGTCTGCTCGACGTACAAACGGCCGTCGAACTGGTCAAGGTGGCGCGCAGCAATGTCGAACTCGCGACGAAGGAGCTGGAGCAGAGCAACGACCGGTTCAGCGCCGGTACCTCCGATAATCTTCCCGTCGTCCAGTCCGAAGCGACGCTTGCCTCAGCCCAGACGCAGCTGGTACAGGACACTCTGCGTTTCAATGAAGCCAAGCTGGGCCTGGCCCGAAACCTCGGTATCGTGGATACGCAGTATCAGGCATTTCTGCACGGCAAGTAGGTGGTTCTTTACACTTCCGCGACATGCATTGATCAAGCAACCAGCGAAGATATGGAACCGAGCAGAATAACTGCAGCCAGAAAGGCTTGAGTTCATCGGCCGAACAGACCGCGTCTCTTCTTCTCCCGCGTTTCGGCTGCGCGGCCGATCAAGGGAGCATGCTTGTCGGTATGACGCCCTTTCTCAAAAACCACGATGCTGTCATAGAAGTGCATGGAAAGGGTGGAGCGGGTAAATTCGCTGGCCCCGAGCACTCCCCGGGAATGGTCCGCATTCAATTCGTCGATCATTTCCTTGCAATGCTCGATGAAGCTGCCCTTGCGCCGCACACCGCCTTCAAACTCATCCCAATAGTCGGTATGCAGGTCTTCTACCAGGTAGACGCCGCTCTTTGACACCTTGCTGTAGAGTGCGGCGAAAGACGCCTCTATATGCGACATCAAGTGGCTGCCATCATCGAGGACGATGTCGGGTGAGCCGAACTTTTCTACCAGCGACGCCTAAAAATGATTATCCGACTGGTCACCGATACGCACTTCAATCTGATCTTCTGCAAACTGAGCCGCATCCGGATCGATATCAATCCCGATAATGCGCGCATGCGGCCCTAAGTAGCGCTTCCACATCTGCAACGAACCGCCTCGCCCGCAGCCAATCTCAAATAGGACGACATCCGTATTACGGAAGCGTTCGAAATGGCGCTCGTACACGGGAAAATAATGCTTCCATTTGTGGATCACGCGCTTGTCATTCGTCAGAAAATCCAGCCACAGGCTCATAGGCTTCATTCTGCTTCATTTGCAGCAGAATGTCAGCAGGAGCGGAATGCCCAGGTTCGAAAAGCGGTAGCGTAGCCGCAGCCAGGTGCTCCGCTCCGATAAAATCTCCTTATGGCTGTAACCCTCGCTTCCGCGCATCTTGACGACCAGGCATTTCTCTCCGCTTTTGAAGACTGCTCGCTCCCGCTTGCCAGCTTCCGCCACGGCGATCATCTGCGCTACGCCTGGCTTCAATTGCACCAGGCGTCCTTCGACAACGCGCTACTCATCATCGGTCAGGGAATCCAGCGATATGCCAGGCACCACGGAGTCATCCACATCTTTCATCACACGCTGACCAGGGGCTGGGTCACGCTTCTGGCGAGCCACAACGAAACGACATTTACCGATTTTCTTCAACAGAACCAATCAAAGCTCAACCGCGATCTTCTCCACCGCTTCTGGACGCCCGAGGCCCTGGACAGTGACGCTGCAAAATTCGCTTGGCTGCCACCCGACCGCGCACAACTCCCATGTACTTGCTTCACCTGCACTTCAACTCACAGCCATTGATGGCAGCCGCCGACGCACGATGACTCTCCCGGAACATCGCCGCCGATATACCCTTGAAGCAGTATGAGTGAAGGCCCTCGAAGCGTCGGTGCAGCAGCATTCGGTTATCGCGACTTCAGGTTTTATCAGGCGGCGCGCGCGCTTGTCATCATGGGCGCCGAAGCACAATCCGTGGCCGTCGCCTGGCAGGTCTATCAGATCACGCATAGTGCTCTCGACCTTGGCTATACCGGCCTCGCCCTCTTCCTGCCCGGGCTTTTCTTCATCCTGCCCAGCGGCCACGTCGCGGACCGCTTCGATCGTCGCAGGATCATTCTCATCTGTTACGCCATCCAGATGTTCTGTACAGCCACCCTCTTCTGGTTCTCCTACACCGGCATCCACCACATACTTCCCATCTACATTATGCTGTTCCTCATTGGCAGCGGCCGCTCCTTCAGTGGACCAGCCAGTACCGCGATGGTGCCGCAGCTGGTTCCGCAGGAGCATTTCGTCAACGCCGTCACCTGGGGCGCCACTGTCTTCCAGTTTGCCAACATCGCCGGCCCGGCCATCGGCGGATTGCTTTTTACCCTCCCCCTCGCCATCATCGGCCTCGGTCGTTTCACCGGCGCGCCCATTGTTTTCCTGTTTACCTTGCTGACGCTTGCCGGTTTCCTGACGCTCATCGGCCAGCTCAGCATTCGCCCCGGCCGCACCGAACATAAAGCCACCTCTATTGATACGATCCTCGCCGGCTTCCGTTATGTGTGGAGAGCGAAGCTTCTGCTCGGCTCCATTTCGCTTGACCTCTTCGTCGTGCTGCTCGGCGGCGCGGTCGCCCTTATGCCCATCTTCGCCAGCGATATTCTGCATACCGGCCCACGCGGACTCGGCCTTTTACGTGCCGCCCCGGCAGTCGGCGCCATGACCGTCTCCATCTGGCTGTCCTTCCATCCCACCAGGCGCCACGCGGGGATGCGCATGTTTACCTGCGTCGCCATCTTCGGTGCCGCTACCGTGTTGTTCGGAGTTTCGCGCAACCTCCTGCTGTCGCTGTTCGCATTAGTGATTATCGGGGCGTCAGACATGGTCAGCGTGGTCATCCGCAGTTCGCTCCTGCAACTTGCCACGCCGCCTGAGATGCGCGGCCGTGTCAGCGCCGTCAACTCACTCTTTCTGGGAGCGTCGAACGAATTCGGTGAATTCGAAAGCGGCGTCACCGCGCAATGGCTCGGCCCCGTCCGCGCTGTTATCTACGGCGGCATCGGCTCGCTCATGGTGACAGGCTTGTGGGCCTGGTTCTTCCCCGCCCTGCGCAACGCCGACCGCCTCACTGCCGATTCCCTGCTCCCGGCCGAAATTCTGCAGGCAACGCAGCAGCCGGTCGACTGATCGTCGCGCCCTCCTCTCATCTCAACCTTCCAGAATCACCATCCTGAGCGAAGCGCAGCGCACGTGTTTGTCATCCCGACCGAAACGAAGCGCAGCGGAGAGACCTGCGTCTTGCCAGCACCCGCAGGATCGCCAGTCAGGTCTTTGCTGACGCGAAGCGCGTATCGCCGCACGCGCCGTACCACCAAGCGCCTATCGCGCAATGCCACCAGCCCGCATCAAACATGAAAACCCGGAGGACTACTCAGCATGAAACCCTGGCAGATCATCAGCCTCATGACCTTGCCCGTCCTGCTTATCGCCGCCTTCTACGCCTGGCACATCCAGCAGCTCCGCAACGAACCGGTGAAAGTTCCCGGCCTAGTTGAGCGCCCCAAACTCACTGCAGACCAGGCGGTCATCCCGAAGAAGCTTTTCATCGACAGCATCAAGTCAGCCAATGTGCTCATCGGCAAACCTGTATGGCTGCAGGCCGGCTACCAGGTGGAGTACTTCCCCTACAGCGCCAGGCATATCGATTTCGCCCACCAGGTCGGCGTGCTGCCTGGCGCGCAGGAACTCGACGTGAAGTCGATCGTCGAACAGGCCGCCCCGGCCAGCTTCAATAGCCGCATCGGTCGCGGCGACAAGAACGTTTTCGTCATCTTCAGCGAGCCCGGCAGATCAGGAGAATTCGCGATGCCAATGGGCACGATCGGCGGCCCGATCGCCGGCGCAGGCGAATCGAAGTACTACTTCGACGACCTGCTCTACTACGAGGACCCGCACAAACTCTACAGCTTCTGGCCCGCACCGATCTGGAAAGCCATCGACGCCCACCAGGTCATCCCCGGCATGAACGAAATGCAGACGACGATGGCGCTGGGCCAGATCCAAAGTTCAGGCTCCTCCAACTACGGCAACCGGACGGTGAACTTCAACTACGGCGAACACAACGAAAAATCCGCCAGCGTGACGTTTGAAAACAACAAAGCCACGAAGATCCAAGCCGGGTCGTGACACGAAATAATTACAACTCTACCTTGTCATCCCGACCGAAGCGTAGCGCAGTGGAGGCTTGCAAAATTATGACCCCACCATGGTGCCCAACCCCGCAGAGCAGGGTTGGGCGTGAACAAAATGGAAGGTGGATCGCTTACCGAAGGTCGTTCAGAACCATCTTCCCGATCGTCGCCAGTTGCATATTGGACGTGCCTTCATAAATCTTGCCGATCTTGGCATCGCGGTACAGCTTCTCGACCGGGTAATCCTTCACGAATCCGTAGCCGCCGAAGATCTCGACTGCCTGGCTCGCCGTCCGCTCCGCAACCTGCGACGCAAAATACTTGGCCATGGCGGCTTCTTTCACGAACGGCATCCCTGCGTCTTTCAACCGAGCACTGTTGTAAACCATCAGCCGAGTAGCTTCGATCTCCGTCGCCATCTCCGCCAGCCGGAACTGCACGCCCTGGAACTCGGCAATGGGTTTGCCGAACTGCACACGCTCCAGCGCATACTTGGCCGCATGGGTCCACGCACCCTGGGCCAGCCCCAGCATCTGCGCGGCGATCCCGATGCGTCCTTCGTTCAGCGTTTCGATCGCGATTTTGTAACCCTTGCCCATCTCGCCCAGTACATTTGCCGCAGGAATTACGACGTCTTCCAGAATCAACTCACACGTCGACGAAGCGCGAATCCCCAACTTGTCTTCCTTCTTGCCAACTGTAAAGCCGGCCATGCCTTTCTCAACCAGGAATGCCGTAATGCCTTTGTAGCCGGCTGCGCGATCCACCGTCGCGAAGACGATGAACAATCCGGCTTCGGCGGCGTTCGTGATCCAAAGCTTGCGGCCGGTCAGGACGAAGTCATCGCCTTGCCGTTCCGCGCGTGTCTGCAGGGCAAACGCGTCCGAACCGGAACTGGCTTCACTCAACGCATACGAGCAGATCGTATCCGCCGCCAGCCCGGGCAGGAAACGCTTCTTCTGGTCGGCACTCGCCCAACGCTTCAAGGCATTGACGCACAGTGTATTCTGCACATCCACCAGCACGCCGACCGCTGGATCAACTGCCGAGATCGCTTCCACCGCAAGGATGGCCTGGAAGAATGTCCCGCCGGCGCCGCCGAATGCATCGGGCACCTCAATACCCATCAATCCAAGCCGAAACAGCTGGGCCAGCAGTCCATCGGCAAAGTGCTGCTCATCATCCATCTGCCGCACCAGCGGCTGAATGGTCTCACGCGCAAACTGGCGAATGGTGTCCTGAAAGAGTTTTTCGTCTTCAGATAAGTGGGTAAGCGGCAAAGCTGTAGGAGACGCAACCAGGGCTTCAGACATGGAGCAGCAGACCTCGATCCTTGGACTGCTGAGTGTAACGCTCGCACAAGGCGGGCGCAAACCGCGGAGAACTCAGGATAAGGCAGGGGAACGGGAACTCCGTATTGCCTTGCGTACCCCGCGATAGACAATCTTCAGTTTTTCGCGATCCAGCGTCTTCTTTACCTGGTCGCGTGCATGCTTGGCCCACGGCCCATTCGCATCCAGCTTCAGGTAGCACGTCCAATGCTTGAGTGCCCGTCGCCGCTCCGTACTGCGTTCATAGGCAAGCGCCAGGTTGTAGTGCGCATCCGCATACTTGGGAGCCAGTCGGATGGCCACACGGTAGGCCTCAATAGCTTCCCGCAGCCGCTGCAGTTCATCGAGGACGTTGCCGAGATCGAAATACGCCAGCGCGTAGCTGGGGTCAGCGACCGTCGCCCGGCGGTACAGCTGCTCGGCCTTCAGAAACTTTCGCTGGTTGTAACAGATGGTCCCAAGATTGATGCTCGACGGCGCGTGTTCCGGATCGATTGAGAGTACGCGCTCATACAGTACCGTAGCCTCATCCAGCTTGGCGGCTTCTTCAAGTTGCACGGCTTCCATGAACATTGCTGCTACCTGGCCGTCCCGCGCTGCCTGGCGTGCTGCCGTGTCGCCAACCTCGGCCAGCTTGTCGTGGAGAGAGCCATCGAAATCCAGGATGAACTGACGCGCAATCGGCTCCACCAGGGTGCCAACATGACGGAAGGCAACGCGCGAGCCATTCACGATCGCACCCGTCTCCCGCAGCGGCTCGCTTACACCGGATACGGTACGCATGGCAGTGACAGAGGCCTGGATACTGGCTGGAGAAATGCGCCTGGCAACCAGGTTGCGCAGCTTGAGTAAGTGACCGAGATCGCTGAAGCCATACTCATCTTTGGGGGCGACGAGTCCAGCACGTTCCCATGCACTCAACTGCCTGGCGGTAAGGCCAAGCATACGAACCACATCCTGACGGGGATACCTGGTCACAGTGTGCTCGCTTGTTTTGAAACCGACCGTTGTACAACCAACCCACGCTCACATCTACTAGCCAGATTATGCGGTCAAGTGCGCCCTGCCGCAAGCAGGTATCGGTAAATAGAGGTGGATAAGTGGGTACGGATTGAAAGTTTCAAGCGGCTTAATGGTCCAGCCTGATTCGTCGATGAACAATCAATATAACATATGTTATATTGATATAGATACTTTCGAGAGGGACGCATGCCAGCCTTAAAAGTCACGACCATCGGTTCTTCTGCAGGACTGATCCTGCCGAGGGAAGTAATGACGACCCTCAGGGTGGAAAAGGGCGATCTTCTTTATCTGACGCAGGCCCCTGGCGGCGGCTATCGCCTGACGCCGTTTAATCCAGACTTCGAACGGCAGATCACTCTCACTCAGCAGATCCTCCACGATGATCGCGAGATTCTGCGTGCGCTCGCAAAATGACCGAATGGCGATGGGTTGCGTGGGACACGATCCTGGCAACCCACGACTGGTTAATCGCTGAACATGGCGGCCTGGACGGCATCCGGGACGAAGGCCTGGTTGAATCGGCGTTATCCAGACCGAAGAACCTGCACCACTACGACGGTCCTGATGCCGCCACGCTAGCAGCAGCTTATGCCTTTGGTCTGGTTCGCAATCATGGCTTTATGGACGGCAACAAGCGCATCGGGTGGGTAGCCGCACGACTCTTCCTTGCTGACAACGGCATCCGCTTTTCATTCAGCCCAATCGACGCAGTCCGCACCATGGAGGCAGTCGCCAGCGGTTCTATCACGGAACAAGAATTATCCACCTGGTTTCGAGCGCGGATGGAAGGCGCTTTGGAGTAGGTGGAGGCAACCACCTCTGTGGATTGCATACAGAGTTGCCTGAAGCTTGCCATTCGTGATCGGTTAAGGTACCAATTCGGATGTAGACCTGCGCGCACTGAAGCCATCGAAGAGTATTCGCTCATTGGCGCAACAAGGGTGAACGCAGGCCACAGACAAACAGTGGCTGTTTTGGAAGAACGAGACCATGGGCCACAGTAGAATGGGCAGCCTCCATGCCAACAAGCATATTCCCCGGCAATTGATCCTCAGGCTCTTGCAGGCGGAAGCGAAGGCGAAGATAGATTGTATCGGCGTCACTCTCATCCGGAATGAGGCTCAGGCCCTACTCGCGTTGGCGCTACTCGAGGCTTATGGCTCTGAGAGCGATGGCTTTCTTTACTTCGAGCCATGTACAGCAAGAAGTACCACGCGTCCCGCGGATGCATTATTGTGCAGCAGGTCTACGGGCATCGTGGTTATTGAATGCAAGGGTTACGAAATTCACAGGATTGATGCGGTCAGGGCGGGTTCGTTGTTTGTGT
Organism: uncultured Acetobacteraceae bacterium; assembly: GCA_964658035.1. Lineage (GTDB taxonomy): Bacteria > Acidobacteriota > Terriglobia > Terriglobales > Acidobacteriaceae. The sequence continues at coordinate 3,493 of CAZZXL010000083.1, read as the reverse complement.
CGCGAGCAGGAGAACGAGATGCGGAGAATCCATTCGCTCAAGTTCGCGATTGCATGTTTGCTATAAGAGATGCGGTCGTGCGGACGATCGGCAATGCATTCAACAGTCCTCTCTTTACGTACATGGTGAGCCTGCCACAAATCACGCATGCTGAATGGAAAGCAAGAGGCTTTGATCGAACTCTTCCCGGCGAAGAGTTACTGCTCATCGACGATCTTGATCCAGTAGCACTTCGGCTCAAGATCGGCGCGCGAGTCAAAGAAGGGTTGAAGGAGTCACATAAGCCCAGGCCCTTGCAAGTCTCTCAACTGGATGCCATCAAGTTGGTATTTGGTGATTCAGACGTCATCAATACACCGACTGCTGGCAATTTTGAGCCTGGCGGCCGTTCGTTAGGTATTCGGATCGCCGAATACGCCAGTAGTGAGAAGCTGCTATCGCGCGAGCAGAAGGCCCTCTGCGACTTAAGGATCGGCGCATTCCCGCGCCTGATCCGTGGCGTGGCTGGAAGCGGCAAGACAGCTGTTCTAGCTATCCAGGCTGCTCGCTTTCTCGCTTCGCGTAACCCGGATGATGCCCTGTTTCCTTCCGGCCGGACCGCAATCGCGGCTGTCTGCTTTAACGCAAGTCTGGTTCCATTGCTGCGCGACCAGATCGAGAGAGCGTACCGGCAACGAACGCTGAGCCACCTGCCATTGCATCTGCACATCTGCCATTTGAATCAGTTGATGTACCGGCTCAAAAGTGAGGGCTGGCCGCTTGACTATATTTGGACGACAGGTTCGACAGCCAGGGAGAGAGCAAGCGCATACAGGGCCCAGATTCTGCAATTCGCGGTGGACAGCCCCGAGCACTATCGTTCGCTGTTGCTTGACGCGATATTTGTAGATGAAGGTCAGGATCTTGAACCGGAAGAATTTCAGCTCTTGATGGCTCTTCTGAAACGTCACCCTGAAACCGGCGAAAAAGCCCTCATTATTTTTTACGATGATGCCCAGAATCTATATGCAAAAAAGCGCCCCATCTGGAAAGACATCGGCATCGACATCCAGGGTGGCGACCGTTCACGGGTGATGAAAGAGTCTTTTCGCAACACCAGAGAGGTCGTAGAGCTGGGGTTTAATGTTTTGCTCGGCACGACGGCGGCTGATCAATCCAAGGTGCGAACCCGCGCATATTCCAACGTTGCCGAGCTTCTTCAATCCGGACTGGTTGAAGAAATTGATACGCGGTTTGTCATTCACTTTGCCGAGAGGACGTTTGATCGACCTCGGGTAAATATATTTCTGACCAGGGCTGAGGAGTTGAGTTGGCTAGCCTTGGAGATCAGGAGGCTTCTCGAAAAGGAGCAAGTCCGTCCCTCCGACCTGCTGATTCTCGGCATCTCGAAACGTATCTGCGATGAGGTGGAGCAGGTCCTTCGCGCATCCGCATTCAACGGAGTCAAAGGGCTCAAGCTTCCTTATAGAAAGAACGAGAAGAGAGACTACATTTTCGAAGAGGGCTGCATCACGGTATCGACGATCCATGCAGCGAAGGGGTATGACGCTCCACTTGTTTTTATGGTCGGCACGGAAGACTGTTCAACAGAACCCAAAGGCCGGGCGGCGTTCTATGTCGCCGCAACCCGGGCCAAGATGCTGCTCTACGTGTCTGGTGTAAGCGGCATACCTTCTTTGCTCCAGGAAGCAGAAAAACTGATTCAACGAACAGCTTGATGCGTCCAGCGCCCAGGAATGCTTCTTCGCCCGGTTACCAGTGTGATGTTGAAAATGGAGCCGACGATCCGGATTGAACGGACGACCTGCTGATTACGAATCAGCTGCTCTACCAACTGAGCTACGTCGGCGTCTCCAGACCTGATTGTAATGGCGCTTTTCCCGCGCGTAAAGCCGCCTGCCAATCCCGACGGCCCGCCCATAAAACACCGAAGAGTCCCGAAAAGAAGCGAAAAGCGGCAAACGAAAAAGCCGCCCGGCAACAGGGCGGCTTTCTCTTTAGGGAGAATAGTTCCAACGGAGGCAAGGCCATCAGAACTTTCTGGCGACATACTATGGGTGGCCAAAAGGGGTGTCAAGGCAAAATCCTTGACTGGTTAAACTGTTCGAAACAGGCAGCTTGCAGGACGCAGTTTGCCTGCTGATCCGAATTGCCGATTTCGCTTAACCTTCGCCTCGACTGCGCTCTCGACGGAGCAAAGCGTGCAGCATCTTTGACTTAAACAATGCGCTGCACCATTCCCGGGTCAATTACGCTTACTTCAGATCGAGCTTGATGAATTCCGCCTCGTCGACTGAAGACGCCGGCTTTCCCTGCAGCTTCCTCAGCACCAGCCGGCCACCGCCAAAGAAGATGCCTAGCAGAATAGTAATGCCGCCAAGGATGAAGAACAGGGTAATGACGCCGACCAGCAGCCGCGCTGCGCGGGTCGGTTCAGAGATGGCTTGGGGCCTGTTCCAGCTTACCGACGCTTCATAGTGCACCCGCTCGATCAGGGCCTTTGCATCCTTGTCATCAAAACTGCCGCTGGTAACAGCGACAAGCGGTCCTGAGCGGCGGGTGAGCAGGGCCGAGGCATTACTGTCATTCAACGGCTGGGGCCACTTCTCGCCGGTCGCAGGCTGGGCCTGTCCGTTCGTAGATGCCGCATGGTCTGCCGGATTCCCCGCCTTGAGGAAGTTGCTGATCGCTCGTTCGCGCTCAATCGCAATCTGCGGCGTCGGGTACTCGATGAGGGTCAACTGGCCCTCGCCATTCCGCTCGCTGAAAGTGCCGGTCAACACTTCCGCACCTCGGCCGAAATCCACCAGGCCGACCGGCAGTACGCCGCCCGAGCGAGCGTAACCCTCAGGACCGATGGCGTAGCGCGTAAAGGTGACCTCCCTGTCCTGCGTGGGCAGGTAGCCGGGAAGCGAAGGTGGAATGCTCTTCGAACCGGAAGGAGCGGGGATGCCCGCGGCAAGCTCGCGCAGGGCAGCAGCCGACATCACGGTAAGGTGGTCGAAGACTGCATCGACCAGTGTTGCTCCCTGCCAGAACAGGACCCGCTTGCCGTTGGCCGCAGCTTCGCGCCCGATCTGTTCGGGGGAGGTGCCGGGTACGCGATAAAAGGTAAAGGCCCCATACGCGCCGGTGGCGTCATCAAAGCGCAGTTCACGGATGGTCAGCTTGTTGTCGCCGTCCACATAGGAAGCAGTCGCCAGCTGGTTAAAGCCATATTCCTTCAGCACCGGTACGTTGGTTGCGTCGGCCGCTGCTGCACCACCAACGGCACCCCAGCCCGAACCCCACCATGGGCCCGCATCCACTCCGCCAACCCAGCCACCGTCGGCGCCTCAAACAGGGTGCGGACTGCGAGGTCGGCGTCGAGTGTGGTGTTGATGGTGGTGATGAGTCGCATGGCGGTGAGGGAGTCGCCGCCGAGGTCGAAGAACGAGTCGTCGATACCGACGCGTGGGATGGTGAGGACGTCGCTGAAGATGGCGGCGAGAAT
>CAZZXL010000082.1:0-20851 GCA_964658035.1 uncultured Acetobacteraceae bacterium | reverse complement strand
CTCATCCCGCGGGCTCATCCCATTGATACCGCGGTAATGGGAGACCCGGCCCGCAGACGCTTACGGCCCCATAAAGCCCCGCCCAGGCCTGTCGCTGTATGCTTAAGAGCGAGCAGAACAGCACGCTTTGCCCTGTAGAGCGATTGCCAAGCTCAGATTTCGTACCGTCGCAGCCTGAGGTGAGAGTGGTTCCAAGTTTTCTTCCCTGTGTGCTTGCCGCCGCAATGGGGCTTGCCCCCACAGTCATGGCAGCTTCCGCAATCCCCGAAGTGGTAGTGGCTCCTAATGCTTCACTGGCGGACCCTGCGTCCGATAGGGCTGCTGCTATGCCAGCTGCACTGGCGGACCCTGCGTCCGATACGGCTGCTACTATGCCAGCTGCCAAGCCGGATACCCAACCTGATCCTCAACCGGTCGCAGACCGCCCCGGCGCTCCGGTCTCTCCCATTGGCTTTGAAGCGGCCCAGGGTTCGACCTACATTCCACTGGACAGCTGGGTCTATCCGCAGTTGATGCGCCTTTACTCCATGGGCTATCTCAGCAGCATGTTCCTCAGTCAGCGCCCCTACACCCGGCAAAGCGTGACGCACATGCTGGAGCAATCCGCGGATGAGATCTACAACAGTGAGGACGACCAGGCCATTGAGGCTTACCGCTCCATCCGTCAGTATCTTGAACCGGGGTATGCGGTAACGAAAAACCCGGACCTGTTGCAGCTTTTCAACACGTATACGCGGCTGATGGGCATCGGCGGCAGTACGCTGCGCGACAGCTACCATATTGGCCAGTCGATTGTGAATGACTACGGGCGACCCTACCAGCCCGGCTTTAACTCCGTCACCGGCTTCAGCACACTCAGCCAGTACGGACGCTTTTCCCTTGAGTTTCGCGGCGAATATCAGAACAGCCCATCCGCTACGGGCTATACCCTGGCTCAGACCGAGACACTGCTGGTGAATGACCAGGTCAATTTCACTACCTACAATCCGACCATTCCCTATGGACCCATCCCGACCGCCAATAAGTTTCGCATGCAGGAGGCGAACTTCGCTGTACTGCTCGCCGGCCACGAAGTTTCATTCGGCAAGAGCGACGACTGGTGGGGCCCGGGCCTGGGCGGGGGCATGGGCTACAGCAACAATGCTGAGAATATCTACGGCTTCCGCATCAATCGCGTTGAACCGCTGTATATCGCCTACGTATCGAAGATTTTGGGTCCAGTGCGGTACGACTTCCTGCTCGGCAGCCTCAAAGGCCACACCGCGCCCAATACCGACTACACGCACAGTGAAGGCTTCACCTTCCGGCCCACCGACAACTTCGAGTTCGGCTTCGAGCGCACAGTCGTCTGGGGAGGCAAAGGTCATGAGCCGATTACCCTGCACACTTTCCTCAAAAGCTTCTTCGATACCAATGACACTACCTTCGGCGAAAAGCTGAGCACCAACGATCCAGGCGCCCGCTTCAGCGCCTTCAACTTCTCCTACCGTCTGCCGTTTGTCCGCAAATACCTCACTCTTTACACGGATTCGGAAGACCACGATGACGTGACGCCGCTGAGCGCACCGCGACGGTCAGCCATTCGTCCAGGCATCTTTCTGTCGAAGGTCCCCGGCGTGCCTCGCCTGGATTTCCGCGTAGAAGCTGCTTACACTGACCCGCCAACCGGCCGCAGCGTCAACGGCTCATTCATGTATTGGGAAGCGGTACAGAAGCAGGCTTATACCAACCAGGGCTTCATCTTCGGCGACTGGATTGGCCGGGAAAGCAAGGGCGGCCAGGCGTGGCTTACCTATCACCTGAGCGGTAACGAATGGATCCGTCTCGAGTATCGGAATGCCAAGGCCGCGAAAGACTTCATTCCCGGCGGCACGACGCAGAACGTTTATCACGTGGACGTCCTGAAGCGGCTCACGAGAGACATTGAACTGGATGCGTGGTATCAGCATGAAGACTGGAAAGCCCCGGTCCTGAAACCGGGTCAGCAGTCCAACAACATTGGCACCGTCCAGATTACGTGGTATCCGAAAAACCCCAGCCGCTTCTAACTACCAGGAAGCGGCTGGAGTCTACGCTCTTAAATGCAAGCCGGTCATCGAACTACTGCTGCCATCCGCCGCCCAGCGCGCCGTACAGCTGCACGATGGTCAGCGCCTCAGCCTGCTGCGCGTTGATGAGCGTTAGCTGCGCCGAGTAGAGAGCGGTGTCGGTGGTCAGCACCTCGAGATAGGCTGTGGAGCCGCCCTGGTAGCGAATGCGTGCGAGGCGGGTTGAATCCTGAGCGGCCGCGACCAGCTTCTCCTGCTCCACGCGATAATCGTGCTGTTTTTTCAGCGCGATCAGCGCATTTGAGACATCGCGGAAAGCGCTGGCAATCGTCTTCTGATAGGTAACAACGAGTTCCTTGTCATAGGCCTGCGCGTACCGCAGCTGCCCTGTCAGTTTGCCACCTTCGAACAGCGGTTGTGACAGGCTGCCGATCCCGTAGATCGTCTTGCTGCCCGGTAGAAAGATATTGTTCCAGTCGTCCCCACCCACACCACCGGAACCGCTGATTGAGAGCGATGGAAAGAACTGCGCCCGGGCCACGCCGATCTGCGCATTGGCGGCGATCAGGCTCGCTTCAGCCTGCTGAATGTCGGGGCGACGCTCCAGCAGTTGCGAGGGCAAGCCAACCGGCAATTCCTGCGGGGGCGGCGTCAGCGTTTTGGCGGCCATGCGTGCGACCGGGCCCGGACTCTCACCCAGCAGCAGCTTGATCGCATTCTCTTCCTGCTGAATGTTCTGCTCAATCTGCGGGATTTCCGAAGTCGCGGTGTAGAGCAACTGCTCTGCCTGCCGAACGTCAGAGAGCGGCGATGACCCGCCCTGCTCAAGCGTCTGAGTCAACTTCAACGAGTCCTCACGGGCCTTGATGGTCTGCTGTGTAATGGCAAGCTGCTGATCCAGTGCGCGCAGTTGCAGGTAGGCCGTGGCTACATTTTGGACCAGCGTCAGTCTGACTGCCCGTTGTGCCCAGGTTTGCGCAAGCAGCGTCGCTCGTGCCGCTTGCGTCTGGCGGCGATAGAGACCCCAGAAATCCGGGGTCCATGCCGCCGAGAGATTAAAGCTTCCCTCGGCGATCGGACTGGTCAGACCGCTGCTGCTACCGAGTGTCGCCGTCGGGAAGGTCGCACCAATACCAGTGCCCCCCACGCTCAGCGTCGGAAACTGCGAGGCCGAGGTGATCCTGACCTGAGCCTCCTGCTCAAGAATACGATCAGCTGCAATCTGCACATCGAAGTTGTTGATCAGTGCTTTGCGGATCAGCTCCTGCAGCTCTGGCTCCTGGTAGACTTCGGCCCACTTCTGATCGCCCAGCGAGTTCTGCTGTTCGCTCTTGACCTGGGCGTCATCCGGTCCGCGGTAGGCCAGCGGCGCCGGGACGCTGGGTCGCTTGTAGTTCGGACCCACGGTGCAACCTGCAAGGGTCGCAATCGTGACGCACCCTAGAAGTACCGCAGACGCTCGTTTAAGCCATGCAGTCGGTGTTCTCACTTCTGGCCTCCTGCGTTTGCATGTTCGCGTTGAATGGATTCGGCGCGCCGCGCATCTCCCTCAGATTCCGGGATCTCAGGATCATGCTTCGAATCCATCGTGGTGCCTTTACCGCCCCTGCCGAAGCGATGCGAAATCCATTCGACAGTCGAGAAAGAAGCCGGGATGAAGATCAGGCCGATTACCGTGGACAGGACCATACCCCCGATCACGACCGTTCCAAGAATCTGCCGCGAAGCAGCGCCGGCACCCGTCGCTATCCAGAGTGGCAGGCAGCCGAAGATGAAGGCCAGCGCCGTCATGACAATCGGGCGGAAGCGCAGGCGGGCAGCCCCGAGTGCGGCCTCCGCAATGCTTTGGCCGCTCTCGTAGTTGGCCTTGGCAAATTCCACGATCAAGATGGCATTCTTGGCCGAAAGCCCGATCAGCATGACCATGCCGATGGTGGCAAAAATGTCATTCTCGAGCAGCCGGGCATGCAGCGCCAGGTAGCCGCCGAGGATCGCGACAGGAGTACTGAGCAGCACGCTGAAGGGCAGCGTCCAGCTCTCATAAAGAGCCGCAAGGATCAGGAAGACGAAGAGCAGAGACAGTCCGAATACTGCTGAAGCCGGGATGCCGGCTTCAGCCACCTGTTCCTGGTAGGACATGCCTGAATAATCAAAACCCGTACCGGCAGGCATCACCTTCCTGAACGTGTCCTCGAGGGCGCGCCGCGTCTGCCCTGTACTGTAGCCGGGCGCACTGACGAAGTTGACCTGCGCTGCGTTGAACTCGTTGAAGCGGAAGATGAACTCCGGCCCTGTCGTCTGCCTTACATGCACCAGGCTGCTTAGCGGCACCTGGCTTCCATTGGCGCTGCGCACGTAAAACTGGTTGATGTTCTTGATGTCTGCCCGCGACGTTCCCTCGGCTTCGACATAGGTCTGCCATTGCCGGCCGAAACGGTTGAAATAGTTGACCAGGTACCCGCCCATGAAGGTAGACATGGTGGTGTAGACATCGGACAAAGCCACCTGCTGCTGCAGGACTTTTTCCTGGTCGACGCTCGCAAATAACTGGGGTACGTTCGGCTGGAAGGACGGGATGGCCGCGCCTACCTGCGGGAGCTTCGAAGCTGCACCAAGAAAAGCACCAACCTCCTTATTGAGGGTCATCGGATCATCCGAGTTGGTGCGGTCCTCGATAATCATGGTGACGCCACCGGAGGTGCCGATACCCGGAATGGAAGGCGGCGGGAACGCGAAGGCGATGCCGTCCGGATCAGCCCCGAGCTGCTTCTGCAGGTTGCCCTGGATGTAGCCCAGCTGCTGGTCCTTGCTCTTACGGGCCTCCCACGGCTTGAGCGCGACAAAGAAGAAACCGGCGTTCGTGCTCTGTACCTGTGTCAGCAGGGAGAAGTTGGTGACAGCGATGACGCCCTGGATACCAGGCGTCTTCAAGAGGGCCGCAGTGATCTTCTGCTGCGCTACATCGGTGCGCTGGGCGGATGCACCATCCGGCAACTGCAGCGCGAGGAACATGTAACCCTGGTCCTCAGTTGGAATAAAGCCGCCGGGAAGGCTGCCGCCGAGCAAAGCAGCAATCGCGGCAATGATGATAATCCCGATCATCGCGAACGCTGACTTATGCACCATGACACTGGAAGTGCTCACGAAGCTGTCGGTCGCACCCCTGAAGACTCGGTTGAACCAGGCAAAAAACCTGCCCAGTAGACCCGTGCGCTTCTTGGTTTCACGCGGCTTGAGCAGCAGCGACGCGAGCGCCGGAGACAGTGTCAGGGCGTTGAAGGCCGAGATCAGTACGGAGATCGCGATAGTGATTGCAAACTGCGAGTACATGCGTCCCGTGATGCCGGGAATAAAGGCAGTCGGAATGAAGACCGCAGCAAGGATCAGGGCGATGGCGACTACCGGACCGCCGACCTCTTCCATGGCCCTGATGGTCGCGGCCGTCGGCTCCATGCCTTCCTCGATATGGTGCTCTACTGCCTCGACCACGATGATGGCGTCATCGACCACCAGGCCAATCGCGAGCACGAGTCCGAAGAGGGAGAGGGTGTTGATGGAGAAACCGAGCAGTGGAAAGATGATGAACGTGCCGAGCAGCGAAACCGGCACCGCCAGCAGGGGAATGAGCGTAGCCCGCCAGCCCTGCAGGAAGATGAACACGACGATGGCGACCAGCGCGAGAGCTTCAATCAGCGTCAGCACAATCTCATGGATACCAGCGGTGACGGCCTTCGTCGTATCGAGCGGCACATCATACGAGATACCGGTAGGAAAGGTCTTTGCCAGATCCTTCATCCGCGCCGTAACCAGCTTGGCTGTTTCAACTGCATTCGAGCCCGGCAGCTGATAAATTGCCATGATGCCCGAGGGTGCCTGGTTGTACCGGCCGGAGATGCCGTACTGCTGATCTCCGAGTTCTACCCGCGCCACGTCGCTCAGGTGAACGATTGACCCGTCAGGATTCGCGCGCAGAATGATTTTGCCGAATTCCTCCGGCTTGACCAATCGGCCTTCGGTCCGGACGGTATACGTGAACTGTTGCCCTTTTGGAACAGGTTCGGCGCCAATCTGCCCGGCCGGGTTGATGTTGTTCTGCGTCTGGATGGCAGCAATCACCTCCGGCGCAGTGATGCCGAGTTTTGCGAGCTGATCCGGCTGCACCCAGACACGCAGGGCGTACATGCCCCCGAAAACCTGCACACGCGACACCCCGACGACGCGCGTGATCTGGTCCTGAAGATTGATGATCGCGTAGTTAGTAAGGAAGTCCTGGCTGAGTTTGCCGCCTTTTGAGTTGATCGCAACCAACATCAGCGGAGAGGTGAGCGCCTTCTGCACGGTAAGGCCGGCCGTGGTGACCTGGGGAGGCAACTGCGACTGTGCCTGGTCGACGCGCAGCTGGCCGAGCACCTGGTCAATATTCGGATCCGTCTTGACACCGAAATCGACGGTCAGTTGCATCACGCCGTTGTTGGCGCTGGTTGAACTCATGTACAGCATGTTGTCGACGCCGTTCATCTGCTGCTCGATGGGGGTCGCGACAGATTGCGTGACGCTCTTGGCGTCGCCACCGGGGTAGGTTGCGGTCACCAGGATTTCCGGCGGAACGATATCAGGAAACTGCGAGGTCGGCAGGGACAACAGCGACAAGATGCCGAGGACGACCGTGAGAATGGCGATGACGATCGCGACGATGGGTCGCCGGATAAAGAATTTTGACATGGGTTACCTCCCTGCCGACGGTTCGGCCTGGGCGGTCGGCGCCACGTCAGGCCCGGCGTGGGGGCTGACGGGCGAACCTTCACCCAACTTCTGCAGGTTATCTGTGATGATCCGGTCGCCGGCCTTTACACCAGCTTCGACCAGCCAGTTCTGACCGATCTGAGGGCCGAGCGTCAAGCTCTCCAGGTGTGCCTTTCCATCCGGACCAGCGACAAACACCTGGTGCAGACCCTGCAGCTCCATCAACGCTACCTGCGGTACCAGCAGTGCCCCGTGGCGCATCTCGGTGTCTGCTTTTACCCGTCCAAACTGACCCGGACGCAGCACGTTTCCGGGGTTCGGAAAGACACCCACTACACGGATGGCGCCCGTCTGCGCATTCAACGACCGGTCCACGTATTCGATATGACCCTTGGATGGGAAGTCCGTTCCGTTCGCAAGCGTCAAGGTCAGCGGCACTTTCGATTGACCGTGCAGCAGATCGCCCTTTCCCTTGGATCGTTCGGTCAGCGCCAGGTATTCGCTATCACTCAGCGAGAAATAGCACTTGATGGGGTTAAGGGTCGAAACGGACGTCAGCACGGTCGACGTATTCACCAGGCTGCCTACCTGGGTCGTCGCCTGTCCGGCAATGCCGCTGATGAGCGAACGGACGTGGGTAAAGCCCAGGTTCAGCCTGGCCGTCTCGATTGCCGCTTCGGCTGACTTAACCGATGCCTCGGCGGTCGCGACATTGGCCTGTGCCTCGAGTCTCTGCTGCGTGTCGTTGTCAAGCGTACTTTTGGCGATCGCCCGGGCCGCCACCAGGGGGGTATCGCGGTTCACATTGATCTCTGCCAGCCCCAGGGCAGCCTTCGCCTGCGCCAGCGAGCCCTGCGCTTGGCCCTGCTGAGCCATGGCCGCATCAAGGGTCGCCTGGAAGGGTCGAGGATCAATCTGGAACAGCACCTGCCCCTTCGTGACCTGTGAGCCTTCCTTGTACAGCTGGCTTATCAGGTATCCGGAAGCCTGAGGCTGAATCTGGGCATTCGTGTAACCATCGAGCACACCGACCCACTCGCCGGACAAAGGTACGTCCGTCGTTCGCACCTCATAGGTCGTCACAGGCATAGGCCCAAAAGCCGGGGGTGGGGCCGCCGGCTTTGCGCAACCCACAGCTATGCCGCCCAGCGCAAGAAGGCCGGTCAAAGAAATGGAGGAAATTCCCAATTTCGTATTTCGATCAAGAAGCGTTCTCAAGGACTCGTGCTTCCGGTTCTCTCTCATGCAATATTCTCCAAACCCTTCTTGAGGGCGAGATGCTCAGGCTTTCACCAAGATTGTGCGTACAGGCATGCGCCCGCCTGGCCGAATGGCGGTCTATACAAGGATTCATTGCGTCGACAAATGATTCAGGAACTGCACGCAACTCTTTGCGGTACCAGGCTCTCGAACGACATCCAAGCAGTATCCATAAACATGGAAGCGAAACTACTGCCTTCGCTCACGATAGCTAAAGGAGAGCGCAATGTTATTTACGTGCAGCATACTGGAGATGCACCTTGCACAATGACCTAAGTTCGCTCGGAGTGCAGTTCCTCACTCTTTTTTTACTGGCGATCCCCGTCAGCTGCGTCGCCTGGACAGTGACGCATGAAGAAGTTTTCCGGGAACCACGGGAATGGTGCGGCCGAAATAGTGTGTCGTGCAAGAACCTCGTGGCCCGAAAATTCTTTTATCTATTCACGTGTGAGTATTGCTTCAGTCACTATGTCGCGATCTTCTTCCTGATTGTGACACGTTTTCACCTTTTATTTGCCGACTGGCGTGGTTACCTCATCAGTGGCTTTGCACTGGTTGCGATTGCAAATGCATACATGAGTGCCTTCGGCCGTTTACGCCTGGACATCAAGCGCGAACGTGTCGTGATCGCGGGCGAGGAACAGAAGCTCGACGACCAGTCCTAGCTCGGATACAGAGCGAACTACTTCACCACCCAGCTGCCGTGTCCATCCTTCGCATTGTTGCCCGCGCCCCCGTGTGGAGCAATCGAGTCTGCCTGGCAGACCCACATTTCCCCCGTCGTGGTATTCATCCAGATAGCGCCCGGCGACCAGGCAGGCGTGCAGAAACCCCGCGGCGGTCCATCCTGCGTGAAACGGATCATCTGCTGGCTGGTTGCGCCTCCCGCCGAGTTTTTACCATTGAAGTAGACGCTATCGCCACCGACGCTGAATGCTGTTGGCACCGCATCGACATTCTCCCATCCCGGCCGCAGGCGGTCCGCAGTGCCATGGCACTGCATCCACTCGCCACGGTTATTGTTCGCCTGGGGCCAGCCGCCCAGGTGATTGTTCGCGATATACGTCCCGCCCGCGGCGCCGGTAATACTGGCAAAGCAGCTGGTATTTGCTCCCAACTCTCCATTGCCGTCAATGACAGCATCGATGGCGGTCAATAATTCAACCTCGATCGCTGATCCCGCGGTAAAGTAGTTGTCGCGGATGGTCGCTGAAACAGGCGTGCCTCCCTCTGGCCCTTTCAATCCATAAAGAGCCTGGTATACCGCGTCGTCGTGAGGAATGTACCCCAGCTGTACCTGGTGAGGACTGCCTTCGAAATAATTGCCCGTGTACACGCTCTTGTAGGTCAGTGCCTCAAGCACCGCACCGTACTGGCCGGAGGGATCTCTCCCGTTTCCCTCGAGATCATTGTTGATGAACACATTTCCCAGCAGCGGCGAAGCTACGCCTGAAACCCCTCCTGTACCCATCCAGTTCGCCGGGTACTGCGTAATATCGCCGTCGATAATGCCCCATCGTGTGTTGTCGTGGATCGCGCAGCCGCTGACCGTCACGTTGTTGCTCGCATAGCCCGGAGCGCCCATCAAATGCAGACCGAAAAGATTCTCCCGCAGCTGCATGTTGGTCAGCTTGACCACGTTAGCGCCAAGATCGAGCAGGCCATCTCCATTTGAGAAACGGACCACATCTGTGCCGTCAATGTAAATTCCCTGCGTTTCCTGCAGGAGCATGATGCCGACCTTGGCTGCCGGATTGCCGATGATGTGGCCACCCCTGATAAATACCCTTCCCGTCTGCTTTGACGTAGAAAGCGCGCGTCCGTTGCCGGTGTAGTGCAGAAAGGCCTGCTGGTCCATTTCAAGCGTCGGGGATGGCACCGGCGGCAGAACAATCGGGGTGGCGTAGGTGTAGTTGCCGGCGGGCACAAAAACCGTGCACTGCTGGTGCGGGCATGACGCAAATGCCGCATTGATCTGCGCACCGATATCAACGCCGGCGAAATGGGTGGCATTGCGCACTCCATTATCGGCTATCTGCGCGTCTGATCGCGTGTTCTGCGCCTTTAGATCGCTCGACAACAGGGCGGTCAGTATGGCGTATGCAACGATAGAAAGAAGACCACGTCGAGAAAACGTTCGAGCGGCAAACAGCTGCGTGCGGCTTACACGGGACGCCCCGGACCGGCGAAAACTGAGCATGCCAACATTTTCACTCAAAACGGCCATCGATTGCTCCTGTACGGCACGACCTGAGGCATTGCACGGCAAACGCTTTGCCGGTAGGCTGAAGGTGTCGAGTCGTCTTCCACAGGCACAAGGAAGATATACCCGGCCGCGTGGCTCTGCTTCACTCTGTTTCTCGTTGCTTCTTCTGTGTTGTTGAGGCAGAAAGGCAGCTTGCAGTGCTGCGTCGCAGGCTGTGCGGGGGTGGCGAAATGGCAGACGCACTAGACTTAGGATCTAGCGGAGCAATCCGTGGGGGTTCAAGTCCCCCCTCCCGCACCATCTATTCCAGTTGCAGACCGGCTTGCGTCCGGTAGCTGTTCCCAACACGACTTTAGAAAAGGCATTTACCAGAATGAGCGCAGAGAATCAGCCACAGCAGCCCCGCATCAACGTGACCCGCAGCCCGGAATATCGCGACAGCTACGCCAACAGCGTACAGGTCCGCATCAGTGTGTGGGACTTCTTCCTTTACTTCGGAACCGCTTCGCAGGATACCGCCGATGAACTGACCATCAAGAATTTCCAGGGCATCTACCTAAGCCCGCAGCAGGCCAAGGCCCTGTGGAACATTCTTGGTCAGAATCTCGCGCAGTATGAGCAGACCTTCGGCAATGTCGCACTTGAACCGCAGCCACAGAATAACGTTCGCAGCTTCAACTAGAACAAATACGAGACTGGGTCGCCGTTGAATTTACCGTCGTTCTCAAGCCGCCGCGCAAATGGCCACAAAGCGCAGGAAGGCCTTACCGACGACGGCGTTCAATTGCGGCCCCTCCGTTTGTGGCAGATCTTTCCCCTGATCTTCATATGTGTATACCTGACGCATGTGACACTGCTCCGGTTACCGTACTACTGGGATGAAGCCGGCTACTATATTCCCGCCGCATATGACTTCCTGCGCACCGGCTCGCTCATCCCTTTCTCCACGCTAAGCAATGCGCACCCGCCAGTGCCCAGCCTCTATCTTGCGCTCTGGTGGAAGGCTTCCGGCTTCATTCCTTGGGTGACCCGTGTCGCCATGTGCATCGTCACGTCGCTGGCGCTGCTTGGCGTGTATCAACTCACTTTGCAGGTGACCCGCAGGATCGCCCTCGCCGCAACGGTAACTGCCTTGACCCTGCTCTATCCCATCTGGTTTGCGCAAAGCACGCTCGCCCATGCTGACGTGTTTGCCGCAGCCGCGACGTTGTGGGCACTCTGCTTTTATCTCTGCTTCCATCTAGAGGCAGGAGCGGGGCCAAAACATCTTTGGCTGGCAGCACTCCTCTTTTCACTGGCTGCGTTGTCGAAGGAAACGGCAATCGTCACGCCGCTGGCGCTGGCTATCGGGGAGATATTTTATCCACGCGCCGTAGCGGTGAAAGCAGGTCGGCGCTTCGTCAGTGCTTCGATCCTGTTCTCGCCGCTGCTACCCCTCGCAGCCTGGTACGCCTACCATCGGTACAAGACCGGCTACATCTTCGGCAACCCTGAATACCTGCGCTACAACGCGACTTCAACGCTCAGCGCGCTACGCATCGCCGTCGCGCTTGGCCACCGCATTTTTCACCTGACCGCGCATATGAACCTGTTCGTGCCGGTACTCTGCGCGGCGGCGGCATGGGTACTGCCTCTTCGCTCCGACAGGGCCGATGCACTGGTCGACCGGGGCACCCTCTTCCGTATCTGGACAGTACTGATTGCCAATACCCTCTTCTTTTCCGTCATGGGTGGCGCACTTTTGACCCGCTACCTTCTGCCCCTCTACCCGCTCGTGCTGCTGCTGTGTGTCTGCGCATGGTATCGGCGCGTGCGTGGCTGGGGGCTCCTGGTCGCTCTAAGTGCACTCGCGTTCGTCCTGGGGATTTTCATCAATCCCCCTTATCGCTTTTCGCCGGAAGACAACCTGAGCTATCGCGACATGATCGTGCTCGAACAACAGGCCATCCATGTCATCGCGAAGAACTATCCGGCAGCAACGGTATTGACGGCATGGCCGGTCACAGATGACCTGAACAAACCTGAGCTCGGCTATGTGCACAAGCACCATCTGGTGGTCGCCATCAACGACTTTACGCTGGGCAGCATCCAGCGCGCGGGCGAGTCAAATGCAGACTTCACCGTCGGCCTCATTTTCAGCACCAAGTACGAACCACCGCTACTTCCCTTCAGTCTGGGCGCGACCAACCAGGCCCTGGATGCCCGCTTCTTCAAGGGCCACCAGGACCTTCCACCCGAATCCATCGCGCACCTGCTTAACGGCAAGGTCGTCTGGCAGGGCAGCCGCAATGGACAGTGGGCCGCCGTCCTGCATTTCGACCGGCCACAGCTGGCATCCCTCCGCTAGTAGAGCGGCTTTTGATGTTGCTGCATTGTTTCCTGCGCCTCAAGTTGGCCTTTTTGCGAAAACACCACCGACAGCTTCTCACCGCTCTACGCTTGAAGCAAATCCTCTCGAGCGCCCGTCTATAATCAGCCTGACGTGCGAAGTTGCCGATATCTACGCATTTTCAAACTACCGCTCAGCGATTTGCTGTCTCTCGCTCTGTTGCTGGTATCGCTTTCTGCGCCCAGCCACGCGCAGACAAATGCTACCGCGCAGATGGAGCACCGCCTGATCCTCGTGCTTCCTTATGAAAATCAGACACACCAAACAAACCTGGACTGGATCGGCGAGGCTGTCCCCGAAATTCTCAATCAGCGTCTTGGCGCAGCCGGCTTCCTGCCCATCGGCCGCATCGACCGCCAGTACGCGCTTACGCATCTTGGCCTGCCGGCAAACTTTCAGCCTTCGCGCGCAACCGCCATCCGCATCGCCCAGAACCTTGACGCCGACTACGTCGTGATCGGCAGCTATGCGCTGCAGGGGCAGCGGTTCACCACGCATACGCAGATCCTCGATATCAACCAGCTGCGCCTTGGCCAGCCGCTTGACCAGGAAGCGGACATTTCGCGTTTGCTCGAAGTGTTGAACAGTACTGCCTGGCGCGTGGCGCGCGCGCTCGATCCGCAATACAACGTCTCTGAAAATACCTTTGTCGCGGCAGGCAGCGATATTCGGATCGACGGGTTTGAGAACTATATCCGCGGGCTGGTTGATCCCAACGCTGCAGATCGCGTCCGGCACCTCAAAGACGCTACGCAGATCAATCCCAAATACAGCGCGGCATGGCTGGCGCTCGGGCAGGCCTATTTCGCTAACCAGCAGTATGACCTTGCCGCGATCGCGCTCGGCCATCTGCCGAAGAGCGATCCGAATGCCCTGCTCGCGGAGTTTTATCGTGGTCTCGCCTTCTTCTATACCGGCAACTACGCCAAAGCAGAAGATGCGTTTGGTTTTATCGCGGGCCAGCTGCCGTTATCCGAAGTCTTGAACAACGAGGGCGTGGCCCAGGCGCGCCGCGGCCAGGATGGCTCTTCCCTCTTCCGCCAGGCCGCGGCCAACGACGCAGCCGATCCTGACTACAGCTTCAACCTGGCCGTCGCGCTGAACCGCAAAGGCGATCGCGCCGGCGCCATGGCCGCCATCAGCCAGGCCTTGAAGCTCCGCCCCCAGGATTCTGAAGCTCAGTCCTTCGCCGCCAAACTGCATAGCCAGCCGCAGCAGGAAAACACTACCTTCACACCCAATCCCTCGACCTCGGCGCTGGCAGCGACGGACCCATCCGCTGCGAACGGCCCGCTCGAACGAATCAAGCGCAATTTTAACGACGCCTCCTTCCGACAGGCGGCATTTGCCATTGAGCAGATGCAATCCATGCGTCTTGATGCCATGCCGCCGGTTACCCATGCAGATGCATTGACAAAGGAAGGTCAGCGTTATCTTGGCGAAGGATTGATTCTCGAAGCGGAACGCGAGTTCCAGGCCGCACTGGCACTCGATACCGGCAACGCCGCGGCACACGCAGGACTGGCCGAAGTGCGGGAGCGTGACGGTGATGACAATGCCGCCCGACGCGAAGCACAGGCATCCATCAAACTGAAGCCGAGTTCACCGGCCTATATCGTGCTGGCCCGCATAGACCTGGCGGCAAACCAGCCAACCGCTGCCGCTGCTGACGTGCAACAGGCGCTGGCTCTCGATCCTGCGAATGCTGCTGCCCACACTCTGCAACAATCCATTCAATCGAAACAACCGAAAACGCCATGAACAGAGCAAACTTCCTGTTGCCATGGCGCTTTTTGAGATCTTCAAAGCGGCCCTTTCTTGAGAAAAAGGCCGCCCAGCCTCTGTCCTTGGCTCTCCACCTGCAGGAGGTGAGCTTTAGCCGTCGCTGGTCGCTCCTGCTGGCGCTGCCTCTCCTGCTGATGAGCCTGCGCGCGTGGCCGGCTTCAGCGCCCCCTCCAAACGTCGTCGTCCTTCATCTTCGCGATACTATCCAACCCGTGAGCGAAGGCTACATGGCGCGCGGTCTCGATGCTGCAGCCGCAGCCCACGCTTCCGCAGTCGTGATCGAACTCGACACGCCGGGTGGACTGCTTACCTCCATGCGCGTGATGACCAGCAAGATCCTTGCCTCGCCTTTACCGGTCATTGTGTTCGTCGGACCGACAGGAGCACGCGCCGGATCCGCCGGCTTTTTTCTCCTGGAAGCAGCCGACATTGCTGCCATGGCCCCAGGCACAAACGCTGGTGCAGCCCATCCCGTCGTCGAAGGCGCGAAGATCGACGACACCATGAAAATGAAGCTAGAAAACGACACAGCGGCCTTCCTGCGCTCCTATACCTCGAGCCGTGGCCGGAATCCCTCGGCGGCAGAGGATGCTGTGCGGCAATCCAAGTCCTATACCGAGAAAGAAGCCAAGGACCTGGGCCTGATCGACGTCATTGCTGCCGACATTCCATCCTTGATGAACGCACTCGACGGCCGGGCTGTTACCCGCTTCGACGGCAGCCAAAAAATACTGCACACCAGAAATGCCAAACTGCTGCCGCTTGAACCAACCATTCGTGAACGCGTCCTCGACCGGCTCATGGATCCCAACCTTGCAGTAGTGATCCTGGTACTCGGCGGCCTGCTGATTTATATCGAATTCAATGCACCCGGCACGGTCATCCCTGGAGCACTTGGCACCGCCCTCGTGCTGATTTCACTCTTCGCCCTGAACCTTCTGCCGCTTGATTATGCCTCCGGCCTGTTGCTCATCATGGCCTTCGCGCTGATGCTGCTGGAGGTCAAGTTTTCAAGCCATGGCGTCCTCGCCTTCGCCGGTATTGTCTGCCTGGTCTTCAGTGCGCTCACTCTCGTCGATGGTCCAATTCCGGAGATGCGCGTCCATCTTGGGACCGCGCTGGCAACCGGTATCGGCTTCGGCCTGATTACGGTTTTCCTGGTGCGCATCGCCCTGATCGCGCGCCGCAACAAGAGCATTCTCGGTGTCGATACCATGATCGGCCAGACCGCCGTGGCGAGTGATCCCATCAATCCTCACGGCCAGATTTTTATTCACGGTGAATTATGGGAAGCGGAAAGCGTCACGCCCATCAGCCAGGGCGATTCTGTCCGCGTGACCGCACAGAAGGGGCTACTCTTGTTTGTTGAGCCATTGTCGAGCGTTACTTCTTAGTAGACCTACCACTTAGGAAGAAGAGAATACCCAACCTAGTTAGGCTAAAATTCACTCCAGGAGTCATCCCATGGGATTCCCAGTCCTTATTATCGTGTTGATTGTGCTCCTTTACCTGATGAGCTCGATCAAAATTCTGCGCGAATACGAGCGCGGCGTCATCTTCCGACTGGGTCGCGCGCTGCCTGCGCCCAAGGGTCCCGGCCTGTTCCTCGTTTTTCGTCCATTTGACCAGATGGTGCGTGTATCGCTGCGACAGGAAGTGCTCGAAGTACCGCCGCAGGACGTGATCTCCCGCGACAACGTCACACTGAAGGTGAATGCCGTCATCACCCTGCGCGTGGTCGATCCATTACGCGCTGTGATCGAGGTAACAAATTATGTCTACCAGACTTCGCAGTTTGCCCAGACGACGTTGCGTTCGGTACTTGGCGAAGTAGAACTCGATGGTCTTCTTTCCCACCGCGAAGCACTCAACCAACGTATCCAGACGATCATTGACGCGCGCACCGAGCCGTGGGGCGTGAAGGTCGTCAGTGTGGAAGTAAAACAGGTCGACCTGCCCGAATCCATGTTGCGCGCCATGGCGAAACAGGCGGAAGCCGAGCGGGAAAAGCGTTCGAAGATCATCAACTCCGAAGGCGAGTTCGCATCGGCGCAGAAACTGGCCGATTCAGCCGCCCTGCTTGCGACCGAGCCCATGGCCTTGCAGCTTCGCTATCTTCAAACATTGACCGATATCGCTACCGAGAAGAACAGTACGATCGTCTTTCCCATACCGATGGAAATGATGTCGCTCTTCAACAAGATTGCAGCAAACGTAGGCAAACCTGCCGCGGCATCGGATGCAGAAAAGAAACCGGTAATCGAGGGCTAGCAATGAGTTCTACGTTCGCTGATGCAGAATTTGGTGACCCGCTTGAGAATCAGCTGACGTTGGGCACGGCTTCCTTGCTTGGTATTTTCTTCGCGCTGGTCATGGTGTGCGGGATCTTTTTCGGCTTCGGTTACTCTTTTGGCCGGCGCAGCTTTGCGCAGTCGGCAGGGAATACAAGGCCAGTCGTGATCGCAGCACCGGCACCGACGGTCGCGAAGACACTTCCGCCGGTAGATGTACCGGCCGCCCCAATGAAGATCCAATCCGCGGTGATGCCGAGTTTGCAGACTGCACCCATAGCGATGGCTGCTTCGGCACCCGGACCGATGCCAATGCCTACAAAGGACATTGCCACTGCCGATCTCTCCGGAGCAAATAGGGATCGAACGTCACCGCGACTGCCTGATCAACGCACAAGTATGGCTGCGGTAGCGCCATCGTCGATAACTCCAGCCCTCAAAATGGTGCTCGCTAAACCCAGCGCAATTCACCCGGTAGAAGTACAGCCAGCCATTAACCTTCCCTACATACGGCGCACACAAATGACGCTGAATGCTCTGCGAAGCCCGACAACACCATCGACTCCCTACCTCTACACACCGCCGTTTTATGTCCACACCCGACGCCCGTATTGGCACAGGCCTGTCTTCACGGGAGTACAGGAGACTGCCCCAGTTCCTCGCGAAGCACTTGTCGTCCAGATCGCGGCCATGTCGCGACAGGATGATGCGGAGGTGCTCGCCTCGTCCCTACGCAAGCGGGGCTTTGCAACGTCGATTCATAACGATACTGCCGACTTGCTCTACCATGTGCAGGTGGGCCCCTATCAGCGCAACGTGGCGATGGCCGCGCGCCAGAGGCTTATCGCCAGCGGCTACAACGCTATTCTGAAGTAGAATGCGTCAGCGCTCGCGCAGGCGTGCAGGCAGCTTCTCGTAGATATCGCCGAACCCGCCGTTTGACAGAATCGCCACCACATCACCGGATTTGAACTGGGGCGCGATCATCGTAACGATGGCATCAGCGTCCGCACCAAAGCTTGCGGGCCGCCCGGCTTTCTTGAGTCCCTCGACTATCGCTTCCGGATGAAGCCGTTCAGCTGGCGGGATGCCTTCCTGTTTGAACACGCCGGCAATTACCACCTGGTCTGCAAGCGAGAGCGCTTCAATCAATTCCTTCTCAAAAACATTGCGCCGCAGAGTATTCGAACGCGGCTCGAGCACTGCCCAGAGGCGTGCCTGCGGATAAGCAGCACGCAGAGCTTTCAATGTTTCGCGGATGGCCGTCGGATGGTGCGCGAAATCGTCGATGATCGTGATGCCGTCGATGACCGCGCGGACTTCGAGTCGCCGCTTCACGCTTTGGAAGGTCGCGAGCGCTTCGACAATGGCTGCAACCGGCACGCCCTGCCCGGCAGCGAGCGCCGCGGCAGCCGTTGCGTTCAGCGCATTGTGCTCGCCTGCCATAGGTAGCAGCAGTTCCAGGGTAGATTGGCCGGCGTGGTCGAGGCGCCATCGCGTTCCCTGCGATTCATGGCGCAGGTCAACCATTTGCCATTCAGATCCGGGCGCAAAACCATAACGCTCTACCGTGCAGAAGGCTTTAGCAACACACTCGGTTACGTTCTCGCTGCCGTCGTAAGCAACCAGCCTGCCCCGCCGCGGGACCAGGTTAACCATGCGTTTGAAAGCCGTCTTGACGGCATCCAGGTCGTGATAGATGTCCGCATGATCAAATTCCACATGGGTCAGGATCGCAGCATCCGGAAAATAGTGCATGAACTTCGGTCCCTTGTCGAAGAAGGCCGTATCGTATTCATCGCCTTCGACAATGAAAGTGCCGGTCTCTCGCAGTTGAAAGCTGGTGCCAAAATTCTCCGCCACGCCGCCGATAATGAACGATGGCGCGAAGCGCGCATCTTGTTTTGACGCAACTTCATAAATCCATGCGAGCATGCTCGTGGTTGTTGTCTTGCCATGGGTTCCGGCGACCACCAGCGACTCTCGGCCGACAAGAAACTCTTCATGGATGGTCGCAGCCAGCGATGAAAAAGGCAGCTTCTGGTCGAGCACGTATTCCAGTTCGACATTCCCTCGCGAAAGAGCATTGCCGACAATCACCAGGTCAGGTCGAGGCTTTAGATTCGCGACTGCATATGGCTCCAGAACGGGGATGCCGAGCTGCAGCAACAGTTCAGACATGGGCGGATACGCGGCCGCGTCCGAGCCGGTAACTTTGTGCCCCTGTAACTGGAGCATTCCGGCGAGAGAGGCCATCGCCGTGCCGCAAATGCCGACCAGGTGAATGTGCTTCGCGTTGCTTACAAACGTTCTATGCTCTTTCAAATCGCATTCATCCTGGCTTAGATTTGTGTGGCCGGTTCGACAAACCGCAATGTCGGCTCGGCTGTAAGATCAAGCTCCGCCTCAAGGCCAAAAACAAGCGTTACATTCCCTCGTGAAACATGCCCGGAGCGCAGCCCGATGGCTATTGGTCCAGGAAAATCTTTCAATACACTTAAGATGGCTTCTTCCAGCAGACCTGGGTCGGCACCGGGCGAAGCACAGTCCAGCATCTCGCCGAAAATGATGCCGGTCACGCCCTCAAACTTGCCTGCAAGCAGCATCTGCCGCAGCATGCGATCTACCTGGTAGGGCCGGGCAGCCACATCTTCAAGAAACAAAAGCTTGCCCTGGGTCTGCGTGGCGTAAGGCGTTCCCAGCGAGGCAGTAAGCAGACTCAGACAGCCTCCGTAAAGAATACCCGTCGCTTGCCCGTTCTTAAGCGCCCGCAATCCTTCGGCCGGCCCAACGTCGTATATCAATCCACTTAGCGCCGCCAGAAAAGTTGGGTTGTCGACGCCATTCGCGACCGCAAAATCAGCAGTGATCATGGGCCCGTGAAACGAAACGAGGCCTGCCTGATCCAACAACCAGTTCTGCATAATGGTCATATCACTGTACGCGAAGAGTGGCTTGGGATTGCCGGCGATCAGTTCCAGATCAAGACCGGCCAACAAATAGTTTGATCCGTAACCTCCACGGGTACTTATGATCGCGGCGATCTCGGGATCGGCAAAGGCAGTATGCAGATCATGCAACCGTTCTTCAGGCGTTCCGGCAAAATACGGTCTTGCTCTTGCCGAAACATGTTCCGACATCACGGGCTCGAACCCTAAAGCACTAAGTGCTTCTAAGCCTACCGGCAACAAGGGAGCCTTGAAGTTGCTCGCAAGTGAAAGCACCGCTATCTTCGCGCCAGGTTTGACTGCTTTCGGCTTTAGCAACTTGACACTCATGCGTTGATCCGATCAAGCCAGGCTTGTCCTTCCGCAATGAGTGCGGCGGGACCGGTAAGCAGAATTTCACTCGATCCACCACGCCATTCGACCTGCTGCGCACCACCCGGCGCGACAACTCGCAGCGGACTTTGGCAGCCATGGAGGGCAATGGCCGCCGAGCCACTTGCGCACGTTCCTGTACCCGAAGACGAAGTGGGCCCCACCCCGCGTTCGAAGATTCTGATCTCTATCTCTGTCGCTGACAGCAGCCGAACGAATTCGACATTCGTCTGGCCGGGAAAATCGGTATGGAAGCAAATCTCTTTGCCAATGATTTGCCATGAACGACCCGCGACGGCGAATGCGTCATTGTCAACCAGGACCACGAAGTGAGGATTTCCGGTGTTGACGATCGCACCTGCAACGACGCTTCCGTCTGTTAAACGCACGCTGGCCGCGGCAACGTGAGGAACGCCCATGGCGCTGACAATTTGATACGACGACTGCTGTACATGCACGATGCGACACTCGCGCATGCCGGCGTCTGTCGCTATGTGAAGAACACTGCCTTCCTTCGCGGAACGCTGATGGGCCATCCATGCGGCGACGCAGCGGGTTCCGTTGCCGGAAATTTCCGCGATCGAACCATCCGCGTTGAAGAGCCGTATGCTTCCTGCCAATTCTCCGGTCCAGCGGAAATATTCGACTCCGTCGGCGCCGACACCTGTCGTCCGCGCACACAGTTCACGGGCCGCGTGCGCCCACTTTTCTTCCTCTACCTGTTCCTGGCCGACTATCAGGAAGTCATTCCCGCAGGCATGTGCCTTGGCAAACCGAATCACAAAACTCTCCCGGCACTCGGCACCCCG
>CAZZXL010000081.1:0-20980 GCA_964658035.1 uncultured Acetobacteraceae bacterium | reverse complement strand
TGCTGCCGGCTTTGCCGTCATGAGCGGAAAGGCCGCACCGGGCGCTGACCTGGCGGGCGCCCTGCGTCGCAATCCCGGTGACTATGCCTTATCCTTCGGGCATTTTCTAGACCTGAGCACGCGGGCAATGAGCTTCTTTCATGCGCCGCTGCTGGATACTGCTGCTGCGCTTTTCGTGGGGGTGGTGGGAAACCTGTTTTACCGGCTGCGCGGCAATGCGCGGACAGCCAACTTCTTTCTTGCGGGCATGGCAGGAACCTTCCTGATTGCAGCGCATATTGCGCTGCAGACTTTTGCGCCGGTTTTGTCTTCGCAGACGCTGGCGATGGCCATTCATCGAGACCTGCAGCCGGACGACGTGCTTGAAATTAATGGCGAGTATGAAGATGGATCGACACTGGGCTTCTATCTCAAGCGACCGGTCCGCATTCTAAATGGCCATAGCTCGAACCTCTGGTACGGCTCCTACTTCAACGATGCCCCGAAGATCTTTGACGACACGGCAAGCTTTCAGCAGGTATGGGCCGGGTCAAAGAGGGTATTTCTATGGACCGAAATAGAGCGCGTTCCCGCGCTAGCCGGTGACACCTACGTGATTGCAGAGCGCGGCGGTAAGGAGATCCTCTCCAACCAGCCAAACCTCAGCGGCGCCTCCTTCTAGGTACTGCGCGTACGGCGAAGAGCGCTTCGCGCGTTGGCGGAGCTTTCTGGTTTGTTTTGGCTCAGTCGGCCTTGATCTTTCGCGTCAAGGGGATCCGCCTTCGTCTTTTGCAGTTCTACGACTGCAACAGCGTCACCAGTGCCTCATTTTAGGTGCTGCGCGTACGGCGAAGAGCGCATCGCGCGTTGGCGGAGCTTTCTGATTTGTTTTGGCTCAGTCGGGCTTGATCTTTTAGCTGGGTAAAGCATCGGCTGGCTGGCTGGCAAGTGAAGGGGATCAGCCTTGGTCTTTTGCAGTTGTACGCTCGGTCGGGCTTGTCGTTTCGCTGGGTAAAGCACCGGACATTGGCTTACAAAGGATGGCATTTGGTTTACAGCGCCTGTGTAGTTTCCCCCCAGCACGCGCCCTGTGGTGCAGTCAACCATCATTATTCGAGCGGAGAACAGTTTCGACCTCTAAGAGCTTTGTAGACAGAGCATTTTTTTGGAGTAAAGATGATCACCATGGACGACAAAGTTGAACGAAACGAGTCGCAAGGAGAGAAGACGGCGCCTGAGGGAGTGAACCGTCGTTCGTTTCTGGGGGCCGCGGCGGCAGCCCTGAGTGCAAGTGCATTCCTGTCGCCGGCGGTGCTGGCGCAAAGCCGCACGATCGTTGCAGAGGGGAGAACCGACCATTCGGCCGATAATCCCGGACCAGTGGACAAGCAGCTGCAGGGGCTCAACACGAGCTCTAATGTGCCGCCGGCTACGGACCACGGCGATGTGAAACCTTTCTGGTATTCCTTTGAACTGGCCCACCGCCGGATCCAGGAAGGCGGCTGGACACGGCAGGTAACGGAAAAGGACATTCCCCAGTCGAAAGATTTGGCCGGCGTAAACATGCGGCTGACGGCGGGCAGTTATCGCGAACTGCATTGGCACACGGCAAATGAGTGGGCCTATATGCTGTATGGCTCGGCAAGGATCACCCTCTTGAATCCTGATGGCACCATCTTTATCGATGACGTGAACGAGGGCGACCTGTGGTATTTTCCCGCGGGCTATCCGCATTCCATCCAGGGACTGGGACCGGATGGCTGCGAATTTCTACTGGTCTTTGATGACGGCAGTTTCTCCGAGTATGAGACCTTCCTGCTCTCAGAATGGGTAGCGCATACACCGCCGGATGTGCTTGAGAAAAGCTTTAGACTTTCTCAGGATGCGATCAAGAAGCTACCGAAGGAAGAAGAGTACATCTTCCCGGGAACGGTGCCGGGAGCGCTTGAGGATGACCGGCGCGCGGTGGGCGGCAAGGCGGTGGCATCGAACATTTCATATAGCTTCAGAATGCGTTCGATGAAGCCGGACTTTGAAGATGCCGGGGGGAGTGTGCGGATCGTTGACTCGGGCAACTTCAAGGCCTCGAAGACAATCGCGGCAGCCCTGGTGACGCTCAAACCGGGCGCCCTGCGAGAGATGCACTGGCACCCTAATGCGGCTGAGTGGCAGTATTGGATCAAGGGTTCGGGCCGCATGACAATGTTTGCTTCCGCGGGGAAAGCACGGACCATGAGCTTCAACGAAAATGACGTTGGCTTTGTGCCGGTGGTTGCTGGACATTACATCGAAAACACCGGGACGGAAGACGTGGTGTTTCTGGAAATGTTCAAGAGCGACAAGTTTGTGGATGTGTCGCTCAACCAGTGGATTCGCAGGTTGCCGAAGTTGATTGTGGAAGAGCATCTGAAGCTGAATTCAGCGGAGATTGAGAAGATCCCGGCAACGCACAATCCTGTAATTGCTCCCTAGACTGCTTCGTTGTCGCCCTTCTGCTGCAGATGTTCTGGCAGCGAACGAGAGACTAGAACCGCAGATCTCTTGACTTCGCTTCAGCTTCGGTCGGGATGACAACACTTTTTACCGGTCGACTCCAGCGAGTTCCCTGCTGGATCGTTACGCCATCACAGGCGTACCGACTACTTTTTCATTTTAAGGTCGGCAGCATCGAAGGTGGTTACCTGTGCGGCCATCAGGCCGTCTTTCGTTTCGTAGGCATCGGCGCCGCGATAGGGTTCAGCAAGAAAGGGAGCGTCTGCCCGCCACTGGATGTTGATGACATCGCCCACCTGAAAGGTATGCTCGACGGTGACGTTAAGGCCGCAGGTACCTCCCTGCGCAGGCAGCCTGGTGACCTGGGCAAACATTTCGCCAAGGGCGGAGCGGCCGCGCACGACCTTCCCGTGAGGTGAGAAGAATTCGACGTTGTCAGGGAACTGCTGCATGAGACGCTTCCAGTCACAGGCATTGAAGGCGGCCATGTGTTCTGCTACGACCTTCGCCGCAGTCGGCTGGGTGACGCGCGGCGGCAGTGGCCTTGACTGGGCAGGACAAAAGCCGACGCCGGCAATGATCGCGGCCGAGAGAAAAAGCAGGCGTGTCGTTCGAAGGCAGGGAGCAATCATTTCCAGATTATTGCAGACCATTGGACTGGCCTCACCTGCGCGGTTTATTGATTAAGGACAAGCCCTACTGCAGCCAGGCATGACTCCTGCTGCCGGGAAGCAACAGTTTCCTTTATAGTGAGTTCGTCGTTTCACGCAGAGGAAACCATGGCCCCAGTTACGCCCTGTTTCACACGTAGAGGATTTTTGCAGGTTGGCACCGGCGCTGCGCTCAGTTCGCTGGTCCAGTCCCGGCATTTTAATCTTGCGGCGCAAACGCCCGGCTCGACAGCAAGCTCGGACCCTGTGCGCTTTGCCAGCATTGGCATCGGCATCCAGGGCTCATCGCTGTTGCGGGCGGCAGTGACCCTCCCGGGTGGCAAGTGTGTCGCAGCGGCGGACCTTTATGATGGCCGTCATACGCTGGCCAGGGAGATTGCCGGGCCGGACATTCGCACCACTCGCAGCTACCACGAGATCCTAGACGATAAGAACATCGAGGCGGTGATCGTTGCGGTGCCCGACTTCTGGCATAAGCAGATTACGGTTGACGCGCTGGCTGCCGGCAAAGATGTGTACTGCGAGAAGCCGATGTCCCATTCCATTGCCGAAGGCGAGGCGATGGTGAAGGCGGTGCAGAGCAGTCACAACTTTGTGCAGGTCGGCTCGCAGCGCGTGTCGTCAGAGCTGTTCAACAAGGGCCGGGAGTTGTTTAACCAGGGAGCGATCGGCGATCTGCTGCAGGTGGAGTTGCAGCTGGGAAGGAACAATCCTGGGGGTGCTTGGGAATATCCATTCCTGCCGGATCTTTCGACGGCAACGCTCGACTGGGAGAGCTGGCAGAGCATTGCCTCGATCAAGAAGCCGCTTGATCCTGTTGCTTTTCACCGCTGGCGCTGCTTCCACGAATACGGCACGGGCATGGCGGGCGACCTGATGGTGCACCTGGTCAGCGGCATGCAGTGCATTACCGGGATCAATGCTGCGCCCGAGCAGGCATTCAGCTTTGGCGGGATCAATCGCTGGAAAGACGGCCGCAACATGCCGGATGTGATGACGACGCTCTTTCAATACGGCAAGATTCCGGTAGTCGTCCGGCTGACGCTGGGTACGGAGACGCCCGAGGTGACGCGCATCATGGGCAGCCACGGCATCATCGAGGTCAGCGATAGTTCAACGATCCTGAGGCCACAGCTGGGTGTCGACCGTTCACCGGATTACGGACTAAATGGTTTTCCGCATGCTCTGCACGAACAGGTAGAGAAGCAATGGCATGCCGAGCACGATCCGTTCCTGGCACAGCATCCACTCGAACAGGACGTGATCTGGCACGGGCGCAGCTGGGATGATCTGCATCCGCACCTGACCAACTTCTTCCACTCGGTGCGCACTCGCCAGCCGGTGGTAGAGGATGTGGTCTTCGGCCATCACGCGGCTGCCGCGTGCCACATGGCTAACTCGTCTTACTTTGAAGGCAAGGTGATCAAGAAGGCTGAAGCGCGGGCGTGAGCCATGTGCACGAAGAAAAGGCCCGCATCAACAGCATGACATGCGGGCCTTTCGTTTGGGCTTGATGGTCGTTTACGGAGCCAGTTCGTTGATCAAGCCGGCTTTCGGACTTCCCCAGCCGGTAACCAGGTCGTAGCCGGTGACAGCCGAGTAGCTGCCTGACTTGCCACTGGTGATGTCGTGGAAGCCGGTACTGTATTTGGAAGTGATGTTGTCCGCATAGATAGTCGGGTTGATAAAGCCGATGGTCGCCTTTCCCTGCGAGACAAGCTGCTGGTTGACCAGGGCAATAAAGCCTGCCCACATGGGAGCAGCGAAGCTGGTGCCGCCATTCTCATTGGCCACGCAAGCTTGCTGGTTTGAGCAGGTGTAGAAGGTGAAATTGGCGTTGGCGGAAACATCCGGGCCGTTGCGGTACTTGGTTGAGCCCTTGTTCGTTGAATTGATGACGCCGGAAAGCTGTTGCCAGGCGGGAATGGCGATGTTATCCGGGGAGATGCCGCCACCACTGTAGACCCAGGCGGTTTCAGACTTCCATGCTCCCGCTGCGCTTGCCGTTACCAGGTCTGTACCACCGACTGAGACGACATGAGCGTCGTCCGCCGGCCACGCTTCATTGCTGCGCGACCAGGTGGAACTGTCGCCGGAAGCAGCGAAGAAGTTCTGACCCTGTGCGGCCATCTTCTCGAAGTAGGGATCAAGGGTGCTGGGATCGGCCGGTGTCCAGCCCCAGGAGCAGCCGATGGTGGTGGGCAGAGGACTGTGCGTGGTCATGGCGCTGATGATGGCGGTGTCGAGCGAGCCGATGTAGTTCACCAGGCTCTTCAACTTCGGCGCCATGCCAAGTGCCTGCGTCATATCGAGAGTCTGCTCGGTGTCGTCGCAGCCTTCTGCGCTGGTGCAGCTGGTGCTGGTACCGTCGGTTGAAAGCAGTGTGATCGGGACACTGTTTGTCTGCTTAACGTTCTTGTAATAGGTAGTGAGGTCGGCCAGGTCAGTCCCCTCGTATTCAAACAAGCCAAGATTTTGGCCGGAACCTGTCAGGGCTGTTCCGCCATAATAAGCGGCGCGCATATCGCTGCCGAGGAAGGAGGCGGATGGGCCGGAACCGGTAGTGGCATGCTTTACCACATCCTCAGGGTCAATGCCGTGGGCGACTGCGTAGTCACTCTTCTTGACGTAGAGGGGATGTGGAATGGAGTAATTATCGAGGCCTGAGATGTGCCAGAGATTAAAAGGAAGATTGGTCGTGGGTTCGCGGTCAGGACTGAAGAAGGTGCGGTTTTCTGAAGGATGCTCGTAGGTGAGCATGCTGATGTGGAAAGCAGCTTCAATTGCGGAGACAGGAGCTTTGACCTGGACTTCCATCCCGTCGCGTGTACCGCCGGTAACGATGAAGCCATTGCTCTTGGCGAACTCAATGACAGCGTCATACTGCTGTTGCGTGGGCCCGAATTTCGCGGTGAATTCCGGCACGGTAAGAAACTGGTGGTAAGACGAGCTTTTTGGATTGTAGATGTTGCTGAGGAGCGTCTTCAACCCGGCTTCATTCCGGAGCGGAAGCACCATATCGAGCTTCATGACCTGGTTTTCGGAAAGGCGGCCGGTCACGCTTACGGCGTCGGTCTGAACAACTTCGCGGACATGATGGGTGAGCAAAGACTGGGCCTGAGAAGAGGTCGCCACTACGGCGAGCGCAACTGCGGAAAGCAGGATGGTAGCTGGTTTGGGTCTCACATGGTCTCCTAAGCGTGGTTTCCCGTCCTCATGCTCTACAACGGGAGTAACTAGCTGAGTGTTACTACAGGCATCTAGCGTAGTCAACTGTAGTGCACGTTTCTTAACGTTGCACGGGAAGGCAGACTGCACCTGCTCTAACCGCAAGTTACCTGATGGTGTTTCCGGCTGGCTCTAAACACCGAGAGGGGAGTGTCAGCCTGGTTCGAAGGGGCTATGCTCGACGGGGCTATTCAGCGAAGATCCGCTGGACGCGCGCACCGATGGTACACAGGACATCCCAGGTGATGGTACCGGTGAGAGCGGCGACCTGCTGGGCGGAAATGGTGAGGTCGTTCTGGGCTCCGATGAGCACTGCTTCGTCACCGACGGCAGCGTCTTCGATGGCTGACACATCGACCATCGTCTGGTCCATCGTGACTCTGCCTACGATGGGCGCACGCTGACCACGGATGAGGACCGAACCTTTATTCGAAAGCAGGCGATTGTAGCCGTCTGCGTAACCGACAGCGAGAGTGGCGATGGTGCTGGCACGCATGGCATGGAAGGTTGCGTTGTAGCTGACGGCATCGCCGGCCTGCAGACGGCGGAGGCCGGTGATGCGGGTCTTCCAGTTCAGGACAGGTCCAAGGTCCTGGTTTTGAACGCCGTAGCCGTAGAGGGCGAGGCCTGGACGGAGCAGCAACTTTGCCGAGTAGGTATGCGCGAGCTCCATCAACTCTTCGGTGTGCAAGCCGTCGAACAGTGTGGCGGAGTTGCCGGCGTGTAGAAGGGGTGGCCTGACGCCAAGCGCATAGAGACGTTTGATGGCGGTGGTGAAGTATTGCTGCTGCTGGTCAGTCTGAGGTGAGGACGGATCGTCGGCCGAGGCAAAGTGCGTCATCAATCCTTCCATGCCGACCCATTTTTGCTGACTGAGAAAGTCCGCGACAGCATCGAGCTGCGTGCCGTCGTCCCAGCGGATGCCATGACGCGCCATGCCGGTATCAATTTCCAGGTGGAACGCGAAGTTCTTAGCGGCCCCCTCGCGGTGAGCGGCTTCCGCAAGCCACATGAGTTGATGCATGGAGAAAATGACGGGGGTGAGTTCATGGCGGACTGCGCGGCGTGCATCATCGACTACATACAGGCCGCCCAGAACGAGGATCCTGGGGCGGGAGATGCCGGCATGACGAAGGTTCGCGGCCACTTCTATGCCTTCATCAACAGAGGTGACGGCCAGCCAGGGAGCGCCTGCGGTGGCGAGGATACGCGCGCAGCCCGACGCTCCATGGCCGTAGGCGTTCGCCTTGATGACGCTGATGATCTGTGCCTGATAGCCGGAAGCCTGCGTTGCCAGCACACGATAGTTGTGGAGCAGAGCAGCCGCCGAAATCTCGACCCACGTGGGGCGGGTGGGCGTGGGCTGAGCATTCAGTGAGACGAGTTGGAGATCATCTCTCGACACTAAAACAATTCTCCTCGCTCGATGGTGTTTCCTGCTGAATCCCAGCTGGTCCAGTTCGGTCGAGGCCGAAGCGAGACTGCTTAATACGGTACCGCTGAGCCGTTGTCGCCATCGAAGGCATGGGTGGCATTCATAAAGGTGGTGTGCTCCGAGATGTAGTTCAGGTGCACTGAACCGGTGGGTCCGTTGCGCTGTTTGGCGATGATAATCTCGGCCTTTCCCTTTGACTCTGCACTTTCTTCGCCATTTTCATCCTTGCTGTAATAGCTTTCGCGATGGATGAAGGCAACTACGTCAGCATCCTGCTCAATGGAACCGGATTCGCGAAGATCGGAGAGCATGGGTTTTTTATCGCCGCCGCGCTGTTCTGAAGCACGCGAGAGCTGGGAAAGAGCGATGACGGGTACGCGCATCTCTTTTGCCAGGGCTTTCAAACCACGCGAGACGGCGGCAACTTCCTGCGTGCGATTTTCATGACGCTGCTTTGCCCCGGAGCTCGTGCCGGACATGAGCTGAAGGTAGTCAACGACGATCAAATCAAGTGCGCCCATTTTCTGTTTGAGCCGCCGGGCTTTGGCGCGCATCTCTGCCAGAGAGATGCCGGGGGTGTCATCGATGTGAATCTTTGACTCAGTGAGACGGGCGGCAGCTTCCAAGAGTTTTTCCTGATCGTCGCGACTGACAAAGCCGGTCTGGATTTTGCGCATATTCACGAGCGCTTCTGAGGCAAGCATACGTCGGAGAAGAGACTCTTTCGACATTTCGAGTGAAAAGATGCCAACGACTTTGCCATCGCGGACACCGGCATTCTGGGCAATGTTGATGGCCCAGGCGGTCTTGCCCATCGAAGGACGCGCGGCGATGATAATGAGCTCAGACTCCTGCAGGCCACTGGTCATGACATCGAAGTCAATGAAGTGTGTTCTGAGTCCAGTGACTTCGCGTTTGTGCCGCCAGAGTGCGTCGATGGTGCCGAAGGATTCGCGAACGATCTGCGGAATATCTTCAAAACCGCGCGTGATGCCGCGTTCGGAAAGTTCGAGCAGAGCGGTCTCTGTGCGGTTGATGACGGAAACGGCTTCGTCGGATTGATCAGACGCATCGGCGACGCCGGTGGTAAGAATGCCGATCATTTGCCGCAGTTGCGATCGATCGCGAACGATGCGGACGTATTCTTCAATCGAGATACGACGCGGCAGACCTTCGGTCAGCGAAAAAAGATAAGCACGTCCGCCGACAGCTTCGAGCTCCTTACGCTTGATCAACTCATCAGAGAGGGTGATGATGTCCACGGCGCAGCCGGTATCGATCATGTCGGCCATGCGGGCGAAGATGCGGCGATGCGAGTCGAGGGCGAAGTCGTCGGCGCGCAGCTGCTTTTCTGCTGCTTCGTTGTAGTGCGCGTTGTCGAGCAGAACGGCGCCGAGGATGGAGCGCTCGGCGTCAATGGAAGCCGGAAGGCCGCGTTCGAGAGTGATGTCGTGAGTAGTGGCCATGGCGCTCAGTCGATTGTAGGTGACGGGCTGGTGACTGCTGCCCTTCATCTCGTCGGGGATGGCCACTACGGGAGGCACTGCTGTGGAAACGCTGTGAAAGGTAGGGCCGGCGTCTGGAAAACGCGTCTTTAATTGCGACTTTAAATGCGGCTCTATCCTTCAGCGCGCGTCAGGATAGCCGGAGCAGTGCGTGACCGCGTTGTAGTTCTGACTCTTCCAGCGCATAGCGGCAAGGATGCGGGTGTGGCCGCTGGGATGATCAAAGAAGATGAATTCCTCGAAGGGCGTGGGCTCGAGTTTGCGGTACTGACCCAGCTTGAGCATGGATTGCGCAAAGCCGTCGGGCTGGCGACTGGTATTGAGCCCGTACATGTCAGCTTCATATTCCTGGGTGCGCGTCAGGGTCCTGTCGATTGGCGTCGCCAGAAGACTGATGACGGTAATGATGAGGATGGCAGCGGGTAACAGGGCAACATCGTCAATGCCGAGTGTTCCCCATCGGGCGCCGCGTCGACGCTGCATGCTGCTAAGCCATGCGCGGAGGATGATGAAGAAGAGGAAGACTTCGACGAGCAGGGAGATCATGGATTTTGCGATGTGGTTCAAAACATAATGACCCATTTCATGACCGGTAACTGCTTCGATCTCGGGCAGGCTCGACGTACGCAGGAGATTGTCATTGAGCGTGATGCGTGTGGTGCCAAAGAGGCCGCTGACATTCGCACTGACCTGCGTGGTCTGGCGGGAGGCGTCGACTTCGAAGAGCTTGTTGACCTCGATGCCGTTGGCATGGGCCATGCTCAGAATGGGACCGGTGACGTCCTTGTCCTGGATGGTGGTGTAGGTATTGAAGAGCGGCGCAAGATAGACAGGCGCGATCATGACGCCGAGGACAAGGAAGAGCATGGTGACGACAGTACCCCACAGGTGCCACGTATGCGGCAGCCTGCGGATGACCGCGTAGAGGACTGCGACGAGCAGACCGCCGAGGAGCAGGTTGATGGCAAGGCCGATGAACTGGTCATGCAGCCAGCCGCCGATGGCCTGATGGGACATGTTGTAGATGTGCTCGCGGTAGAAGGCCTCATACCAGACCCAGGGAGCACTGAGGATGGCCGAGGCGAGGCTGAATTCGATGTAGTAGATCCAGGTGTGCACCCAGCGAAGTCTCGTCACCTTTTCGGCAAGGTTGCGCATGCGCACGGAGGCGCCGGTGAAGAGCAGCAGCAGGCTGATGGCAATGGAGTAGACGGCGTCCCACAGGATGAGCCAGTAGCCGCCTTGAAAGTACTTGTTGGAAGCAAAGCGCTTGTCTGCGGGTACGGTGTCGAGATAGGCGCGGGTGGCGGCATCAGGGTTGAGGTGACCGGCGGTATCGAACTGGGCGCCTGCAGGAATGATGCCTAAAGCAGGACGGACGGAGGTTTGTGCCGCCGGCGGCGGTGTTGCCGCATGCGCGAAGGCGCCGATGAAGAAGGTGACGAGGATGGCGGTAAGAATCCGTAAATATCGCATGCGCCTGCTTTCCTGCTGCCGGTCAACGGTTAAGAGGCAAAGGTAGCAAGGGATCTTTCGGGAGAGAAGCGAAAAAGTCGACTGGAGGGACTGGCCGAGCGCTGATGGGATTCATGTAGCCTAAGAAGTGTGAGGACTCCTTCCATGTTCGAACGCGTGAGTACCTGCCTTCTTGCTGCCCTGCTTGTTCTGCCTGCGATTGCCCAGAGTTCCGCGACTACCCAGAGTTCTGCTTCGGCTCAGACGTCTGCTTCGCCGGACGCTGTTCGCATGAACGCCCAGGTGCGGGAGATGCAGGAGGTGGAAGATGCATGGGACGTTGCCATGAATAAGCATGACCAGTTCGGCCTGGAGAATGTACTGTCACCGCAGCTGGTGGACATTGCGGCGACGGGGGACGTGACGACGCGCAACCAGGACCTGGCAAAGCTGTATACCAACGGCGCGCTGCCGCTTTCGTCTGCGCAGAAGGTGATTAGTGTGCGGAGCTTGAACGAAGGGTTTTTACTGGTAAATGGCACCTACTCAATGCGCTGGCCGGATGCCGCGAGCGCCGCGACAAATGGCACGATCGATGAGAAGGGTGTGTTTACGCAGGTGTTCCAGGCAGTGAATGGCCGCTGGATGTGTGTCAGTTCGCAGCGGACCGTGGTGGCGGACGAAATGCCGCAGATGAAGGTGAAAACAGCCGCGCCGAAGGCCAAGAGCAGTGCGGCCGAGCCGTTCCACGTTCCCCTGTTTTACAAGGGTGCGCAGCCGTCACAACCTGCGGCTTCGCCTAACCAGCCACAGCCACAGAACTGACGGTCAGGCTTGTAGAGCTTCTGCCTGCTGTTTTCGTTTGCCCTGAATTTCAATGAAGACATTGACGAGGCTGAGAGCGGCAGGCGTGACTCCAGGAATGCGGCTGGCCTGCCCGATGGTCTGGGGCCGGATGCGAATCAGTTTCTCCTGCATTTCACGGGAGAGGCCGCTGATGGCAGCGTAATCAAACCAGGCGGGGATTGTCCGCTCTTCAGAGTGCTTCAACTTCTCAATGGAGCGCCGCTGCTGGTCCAGGTAGCCGGCAAACTTGATCTCTGTTTCGACAGACTTGAGCTCATTGCGTGTCTTGGCATTAAGACCAGCCTGCTGCGTGAAGGCGATGAGTGGTTCGATGCTGTCAGCAGTGCGTGTGGCCAGTTGAACGACTTCATGCTGAAGCAGGGGGAAGAGCAGTTCGATGGTGATTTCAGGGCGCTTCAGCAGGTGGGCATAGGTCTGGCCGGCGACGTTGCCGAGACTGGCTGCGACGTCAGGAAGGAGCCCGGTTAATGCAACAAGGTCGACTTTACGGGTTGCCAGCAACTTTTCGAGCGTGACGGCGCGTACCTGCTTGGCTTCGTAGTCTTTCCATGCGCCATTGTCGATGAGGCCGAGTTGCCGACCGTAGGGCGTTAGGCGGCGGTCGGCGTTGTCAATGCGCAGGTGCAGACGGAACTCGGCGCGCGAGGTGAACATGCGGTAGGGCTCGTTGGTCCCCTTGCTGATGAGGTCGTCGATGAGGATGCCGGTATACGCTTCAGTGCGGTTGAGGGTAAACGGCGCTTGTTGTTTGACGAAGAGCGCGGCGTTGATGCCCGCCATCAGGCCCTGGCAGGCTGCCTCTTCATAACCGGAAGTGCCATTGATCTGGCCTGCCAGATAGAGGCCTTCGAAGAGCTTGACGTTGAGCGAGCGGTCAAGTTCGGTGGGATCGATAGCGTCATATTCTATGGCATAGCCGGGACGCAGCATCTCGGCATTCTCCAGGCCGGGAATGGAGTGCACGACCTGCGCCTGTATCTCCATGGGCAGCGAAGTGGACATGCCATTGACGTAGACTTCATGGGTGTCGAGGCCTTCCGGTTCGAGGAAGAACTGGTGCTGTTCCTTGTCTGGAAATTTAACGACCTTGTCTTCAATCGATGGACAGTAGCGCGGGCCGGTCGCAGTGATCTGGCCGGAGTACATGGGCGAGCGATGCACGTTTTCGCGGATGATGCGCAACGTTTCCGGCGTGGTGTAGGCGATGTGGCAGGATACCTGGCGCATCGGCAGTTCGGTCGTACGAAAGCTGAAGGGCGTAGGATCGGCGTCACCGGGCTGCTCTTCAAAACGTGACCAGTCAATGGAACGGCCATCGAGACGAGGCGGGGTACCGGTCTTGAGGCGGCAGCCGCGGAGACCGAGACGCTTGAGAGATTCACCGAGAAGGATGCTGGGTGGTTCGCCGCTTCGACCGGCGGAGTAGCGCTCTTCTCCGCAATGGATGAGGCCGTTCAGGAATGTGCCCGTGGTGATGACGGTGGCGCGTGCCATGATGGTGCGGCCATCGCGCAGCTTGATGCCGCGGACGACGGCTCGTTCGTGATCGGTGGGCGGATCGACCACCAGGTCGATCACTTCTGCCTGCTTGATGAAAAGGTTTGGCTGGGCCTCAAGCACCTGCCGCATCTTGACGCGATATTGCTGCTTGTCGCATTGCGCGCGGGGTGACCAGACTGCCGGGCCGCGCGAGGTATTCAGGAGGCGGAACTGGATGCCGACCGCGTCTGCGACCTCACCCATGATGCCACCAAGAGCATCGACTTCGCGCACCAGGTGGCCCTTGGCAATACCGCCGATGGCGGGGTTGCAGGACATCTGCGCGATGAGATCGAGGTTGAAGGTGAAGAGCGCGGTGCGCAGGCCCATGCGGGCGGAGGCCACTGCGGCTTCGCAGCCGGCATGGCCGGCGCCAACAATCAGCACATCATATTGCTCGGTGTAAGCCACGGTCCCTCCATTTTAGCAATTGGTGGCTGCGGGTTGCGTGGCCGGCAGGTTCTGCTTGCTTAGTTTGAAGAAAATGCAGCTCCCTCCACTTCGCTGCGCTCGGGATGACAAGAATACTGCCGGTGCTGCGTGGGGATGACAAGACTTTTGCGGGCGAACGGGTTGAGTGCCAAGCGGCTAATGCTCAGAAGACCAGGCGCAGGCCTACTTGAATCTGGCGCTCGCGGAAGAGCGTGGTGCTGTTGGCGTTTTGCACTGTGCCGAAGATTGATTGCGTTCCTGTGGTGTTGTAGGTAAGGGTAGGTTCAGAGCCGGCGGTAGTGTGATTGCCGATGTAGTAGCCGGTGGTATCAATGCCGGTCACGTTCTGATGGTTCAGTACGTTGAAGACTTCACCGATGAGTTCGATGCGCGTCTTCTCGGATAGCGGCGTCTGCTTTGTCAGGCGCATGTCAGTGTTGATGGTGCCGGGATAGCGATAGGTGTTGCGTCCGACTCCTGGAAGACGATTGTCACCACCTGAACCGTTGATACTGTAGCCGAGACCGGTAAGATGCTGCAGACGATCCACTTCATCCAGATAGCTGAGGTATGGAATGGAACCGGCAGTATGCATGCTGAACGGCAGGCCGGTCTGCATGGACGCGGTGGGCGCAGCTGAGAATCCATTGAACAGGGTGCCGGCAAGACCCTGCAGCTTCCATGGTGTTCGGGCCATGAGAAAGCCGGTGATGCGCTGCCGCACGTCGAAGTTGGATGCACCGTACTCGGCGGCAAAGTTGGTTGGATCGAGGACGTCGTCGGCATCGGCGAAAGTAGTTTCGTTCTGGTTGAAGTCGGCAGCGTGGGCGTAGGTGTAGTGGGCCTGCAGACGGAGAGAGTGGCTAAGTCTCTGCTTCAGGGTGACAACCATAGCTTCGTAGGTTGAATTGGTTTCACTGAAGATCTTGGTGATCTGCTGATAGTTGGGATCGAGTCGCGACGAGAAGAAGCTGGTCGAATATTGCGCAGGAAGCGGGCCGCTTTTTGATGTGTCCTTCACGTTGTAGGTGATGGCGCGAATTGAGGCGAGATCGATATTGGTGTCGACGAAGTTGGGCAGTTCTCTGCCGAGACTGGCGAGGCCGCTAATACTGATTTCTCCGCCGGGGCCGAGCTTTTGAGCAATTGATATTTCGGCTTCATGCACCTGCGGATTCTGGAAACGAGCGTCGAAGAAAACGGCCGTTGGCTTGATGGAGTTCGCGATGGAGGAAGAGAAGATGTAGGGGAAGGTCGGTGCACCGGGGTCAGTGGGTTTGATGAGATACGTCAGCTGGCCATTTGATGATCCTGTATCGACGAGCGCGGAGGAGATGGTGGAGTTGATAATGCGCCCGTAGTAGATGCCGTAGCCGGCTCGGAGGACGGTACTGCCGCCACCGAAGACATCCCACGCAAGGCCGAGACGGGGGCCGAAGTTGTTGCGGTCATGGGGCAGCACGCCGGTCTGCGGTAGAGCAGCATTAACGAGGTTGGCATTGGCCGGGGGCAGCTGCTCATATTCGTAACGGACGCCGATCGTGGCTGTGAGGTTGTGAACGATTCGCCAGTCATCCGCGACAAATGCCGCGTAATCGTTTGTACTCAGGTTGAAAACAGCAGGCCCCAAGGCCTGCCGAAAGAAGGTGTAGCAAGGGAGATTGCCGTAGCTCTCGGTAGATACGCCGCAGTGGCTGGGGTTGAGGAGATCGGAAACGAAGCCAGCCATGCTGTCGTAGATGTACTGGCCACCGCCGCCGTAGAGGTTCTGGGTAAGGTCATTGACGTGGTTGAAGTCGACGCCGGCTTTGAGCACGTGGTTGCCGGCAACGGCGGTGAAGACATCATTGACCTGGGTGCGATGCTCGTCTGGAAAAGACACGCGATCGAGCGCGGCTGGTTTGCCGATCCTTAGGCCATAGCTCGAGCTAAGAAGGGACACCTGCGGCGGCGTGTGCGCGCCATTGCCGGTGAGAGCTGACTGCTCAAAGGCCGAGGGAGTGGTGCTTAGCTGCTGCTCGAAGTCGCGGCCGTACTGGAGTAGAAGATCGTTCATCCGGGTGGAAGAGAGAAAAGTATTCCAGCGTACGATGCCCCAGTCATCATTGACGATGCTGTCGCCGAAGCTGGCGATGCCGTACTGCGTGGAGGTCTGCGTCTGCACGCCATTCGGTGAGTTCCAGCGCATGTGGTTGTACTGGAGGGCCATGTGGTTGTGGTCATCGGGCTGGTAGTCAATTTTGGGAAAGAGGATCAGTTGTTTTGCACTTCGCGGCACTATGCCGGTTTCACCGGCGAGATCGGCCAGTACATTGTTGTATTGCTGCAAGGCAAGCACGTTGAGGGGCAAGCCAAGGCGCCCGGTCAGTGCGGTAAGTTCGCTGCTGGTTGGCTCGGCGTAGAACTTAGAAGAGTTTGCGGGTTGCGAGATTGCCGGAAAATTGCGTTGGTATTGGTCATAGGAGAAGAACCAGAAGAGATGGTTTTCCTGGATGGGACCGCCTGCGCTTGTGCCCCACTGTTTGCGCCAGTCGCGCGGAGTGAATGGAGATGAAAGAAAGGTCCCGGTCTGCGGCTCGGCGGTCAGCTGGGTGTAGGGATTCTGTGCACCCCATTGGCTGTCGCGATCGTAGAAGAAGCTGCTGCCGTGCAGGGTATTCGCGCCGCTGTGCGTGACCGTGTTGACCACTCCCCCAGCTGCCCGACCGTACTCCGCGGAATAGTTGGAGGCGTTTACCTGGAACTCACGAACGGAGGACTGGCTGGTTGAATAGGCGATGGTGGAACGGCCGCGTTCTTCTGAGAAGAAGGCCTGGTTATTGTCCGCGCCATCCATCGTGTTGTTGTTGAGCAGAGCACTGATACCGCGGAAACTCAGCATGCCGTAGCCCTGCTGGTCCGAGGTGACGGTAGGGGTGAGGAGGGCGAAGTCTGACCAGCGGCGCCCGTTGCTGGGCAGGCCATGGATGGCTTCTTCATCGAGGTTGGTAGCGATGGCGGCGGAGGTGGTATCCAGTCCGGGCGCTCTTTCCTTGACGAGAACAGTTTCGTGGGTGGTACCGATGACGAGTTTAGGAGAAAGGGCGGTGACCCTGCCGACTTCGACGACAACAGTCCTGGCTACGTAGGTCTCATAGGCGGCGAGCTGGATCTTGACCTGATAGTCGCCGGGAGGGAGTCCGGCGAAATGAAAGTTGCCCGACCCGTCAGCCCTGGTGGCGTAGATGGAGTTACTGGTCTGACTGGTGGCCTCGATGGTTGCGTCAGCCACGGTGGCGCCGGAAGGGTCAGTCAAAGTGCCGGCGATGGTGCCCTCGGTCGTCGACTGACTCAGGGCCGTGGGACAGGCAAGGGTCATGGCCATAGCCAGTAGAATGAGACCCCAGGCAAAACGCTCGAAGATACGGATGAGGAGGAGGTGATAGGCGAAGGCAAGACGTGCAAGTGCTACAGGCATAACAGTGACTCCTAGAACAAGGGACAGCCGTCGCCGGTCGTGTTCGCCGGCTGTTGGTTGAAACGAAGCCTTTTTCGTTGAAGCGGAGTGATCCGATCCAGGAGAAATGGGTTTCGTGGCACGCCCGAAGAGGCAGGTGCCGGGATAAAACAGGTGGTGCAAACTATGCTGGAACAGTGTTAGTGAGTTGGGAAGGTGAACTCAGGATACGCAATCCGCTAGACTAGACAAGAGAAATGTTCATAGACGAAGCAAAAATCCGTATCAAAGCGGGAGACGGCGGCAACGGCTGCATGGCATTCCGCCGTGAGAAGTTTGTACCGCGGGGCGGCCCTTCAGGTGGCGACGGCGGCAACGGCGGCAACATCATCATGGAGTCGAGCCAGCGGCATAACACGCTGATTCACTTCCGTTTCAACCCGGAACACAAGGCTGACCGCGGTCGCCATGGCGAGGGTTCGAATTGCACCGGCAAAGAAGGGCTGGACATGGTGCTGCAGGTGCCGGTCGGCACGTCCGTGTTCGATGAGGAAACCGGAGAGCTGGTGCATGACTTCGCGCATCCTGACGAACGCGTGATCATTGCGCGGGGTGGACGAGGGGGCCGTGGCAACCAGCATTTCGCTACGCCGACGCACCAGGCGCCGCGGGAGCATGAACTGGGCCGGCCAGGCGAAGAGCGCGTGTATCGGCTGGAGTTGAAGCTGCTGGCGGATGTTGGGCTGGTGGGTTATCCCAATGTGGGAAAGTCGACACTGATCTCCGTCATCTCGGCCGCGAAGCCGAAGATTGCTGATTATCCGTTTACGACACTGGCACCGAATTTGGGCGTGGTGTCGATTGGCGAGGCTCCGCATGAAGAGAGTTATGTTGTCGCGGATATCCCTGGATTGATCGAGGGGGCGCATCTGGGCGCCGGTTTAGGCGTGCAGTTTCTGCGGCATATCGAACGGACGCGGGTACTGGTGCATCTTGTGGATGTCTCGGATGGCAGCGGGCGGGAGAATCCGGTTGAGGATTTCAAGGTGATCTCGGCCGAACTGGAGAGCTTTGGACATGGGCTGGACGAGAAGCCGGTGGTGATCGCAGCGACTAAGGCGGATGTCGCAAGTCCTGACAAATTGAAGAAGCTGCAGGCGATGGCGAAGCGGAAGAAGATGCCGCTGTACCTGATTTCGGCGGTGACGGGTGAAGGGATTGAGAAGCTGAAGTATGCGATCGGCGAGCGGGTCAAGGCGCTGCGGGAAGAAGAGCTAACGGCGGCTTTATAGACTGGAGTGCAAGGGGTTGGAGAGAAGAAGCAGATCCCTGCACTTCGCGGCGCTTTGGTCGAGATGATGTTGCTACTCTGGTCGAGATGCAGACTGGGTTGGGATGACAATCCCTAAAGACAATCCCCGGAAGAGAGGAGCAGCTAGCCCAGCGACAAGTAGACGGGTAGTTACGCGGTCGCGAATTGTCTTGCCGGGCCTGTGACTTCTTTCGCTTCTTTTGCTTCTTTCGCCATAGGCAATTGTGCGAGTTCCCAGGCCGAGCGGTCCTTCAATAACCTGGAGACGAGTGCTGTGTGCATGGCGTGTCCGGCGCGCTCGGCGACGACGCGGCCCCAGATGCGATGGCCGGCCAGGGCCAGGTCGCCAATGAGATCGAGAACTTTGTGCCGCACAAATTCATCTTCGTAGCGTAGCGGGCCATTCTGTACGCTTTCACGGGTCAGAATGATGGCGTTTGACTCGGAAGCGCCGCGGATCAGGCCCATGTTGCGGAGTTTTTGCTCGTCTTCACGAAAGCCGAAGGTGCGGGCGGCGGCGATTTCAGTTTCGTAGGCACCGGAGGCGAGGTCGACGGTGAAGTTCTGCTTGCCGATGGGCGTTGGAAAATCGATTGCGTAGGCAATGCTGTATCCATCGCCGGGATAAACGCCAATGAATTTGTCGCCTTCACGGACTTCAAGCTTCTTGAGGATACGAAGATACTTGCGGCGACGGCGCTGAAGACGTATGCCGACGGAGCGGAAGGCTTCGACGTAGGGCAGGGCGCTGCCATCGAGGATGGGGAGTTCGAGATTGTCAATTTCGACGATGATGTTGTCGATGCCCATTCCGATGAGGGCCGAGAGAAGATGCTCGGTGGTCGAAATAAGGACGCCCTGGCGCATCAGGCTGGTCGCATAGCTGACACGGGCGACGTTCTGACCGTTGGCTGGGATTTCAAAGTCGTCGAGGTCTGTTCGACGAAATACAATCCCGGAGCCGGCGGGGGCTGGCAGTAACCGGAGAGTGACGGGCGCGCCGCTGTGCAATCCGACGCCTTTGAAATCTACAATTGATGCAAGGCTCTGTTCGTAATGATTGTCAATGGACAAGGTTATCGTTCCTGGTCTCGCTGTATGTGCTTCCTACCGAATAGACTAGCGACCAGCCAGAAAGTTTCGCTGTGGCAGAATAGACACACTTCTGACGCGAATTGCGAAAATGAAAGCTTTTGACGAGGGGTCTGAAAAGAGGAACCGGTGGAGGTATGTACTGATCTGGATACCCTGGCAAGAATGGTGAGCAGCCAGGAAATACGCATGCTCAAAGAGATTTCTGCACTGGCAAGGACCGAATCGCCGAGCGACGATCCCGCTGCGGTCAATGCAGCTGTTGCGCTGGTCGAGTCCTGGTGTATGGCCCTCGGTGGATCGGCTCAGCGGTATAAGAATCGGCATGATGGCGTTTCCCGCTATGGAGACGTGCTGGAACTTCGCTTTTCACCGGGCCGGCAGCAGCGGGGGGTGAAACCTGTACTGCTGCTGGGCCACCTGGACACGGTCTGGGGGACAGGCACTCTTGCCCGGATGCCCGTGGTGAAGCGCGGTCATAGACTTTTCGGTCCCGGTGTCTATGACATGAAGGCCGGGGTAGTGATGGCGCTGACAGCGCTGCGTGTACTGCTTAGCAGCGGGAAACTGGCACGCGCGGTGACGTTGCTCCTGGTGAGTGATGAGGAAGTCGGCAGCCCGATATCCAGGACCATCACGGAGAAGCTGGCACTAGGGGCGAGCGCTGTGTATGTGCTGGAACCGGCGCAGGGGCCCAGGGGCGCTTACAAGACCTCGCGGAAGGGTGTTGGGGGGTACCGGTTGGAGGTCAGCGGCATCGGGGCGCATAGCGGCGTTGATTTTACTGCAGGGCACTCAGCGGTGCTTGAACTGGCTCGGCAGATCGAGGTGATCGCCGGCTTTACTGATCTTGACCGTGGGCTGACGGTGAACCCGGGGGTAATCGGCGGCGGGACAAGATCGAATGTGATTGCTGAGTCGGCGTGGGCGGAGATTGATGTGAGGGTGGCGCGGAAGGCAGACGTGGCCGGGATTGAACGAAAGCTGCGCCGCCTCAAGCCATTTGATCAGGAATGCTCGCTGCGGCTGACCGGAGGGTTAAATCGGCCGCCCATGGAAAGGACTCGGGGGACAGTAGCGCTGTTCAAGCGCGCTGCAATTCTAGCCGGCACGTTGGGTTTCAAA
Source organism: uncultured Acetobacteraceae bacterium (assembly GCA_964658035.1). Lineage (GTDB taxonomy): Bacteria > Acidobacteriota > Terriglobia > Terriglobales > Acidobacteriaceae. The sequence goes on along the minus strand of CAZZXL010000081.1, from coordinate 411 downwards.
CTTGAGGAAGCAGCAACCGGCGGTGGATCCGACGGTAACTTTACTTCCGCCCTGGGAATACCCACACTGGATGGGATGGGGGCCGTGGGTGAGGGCGCTCACGCGAGTAATGAATCCATCCTGATCGATGCGCTCGTTCCAAGAACAGCGCTGTTGGCAGGTATGTTGATGACCGGCTGAAAAGCGCGATGAGCCGTTGGTGCAGTTTGTGCATCAGATAGAGGCGGTTGTATTGAGGAAGACGAGGAAGATTCGATGCTGGTAGTAATAGAGATAGTTCTGCTCGCCGCTGTTGTTTTGCAGGTACGTTCGCTGGCTCTTGAAAAGAAGCCGGTACCTGTGCCGGTTCGGAATAAGCGATAGACTCGCGTCTGCCTGGAAGCGAAGATCCCTCCACTTCAGATCCCTCCA
>CAZZXL010000080.1:0-21057 GCA_964658035.1 uncultured Acetobacteraceae bacterium | reverse complement strand
TTCCAAGCAAGCAGGGTCTCCCTATAGAGAGGTTGGCTGGCACAGAAGCGAAACATGGTTGAGGGGGACAGGGCCGTCATAGAAGCCTTCCAAGCAAGCAGGGTCTCCCTATAGAGAGGTTGGCTGGCACAGAAGCGAAACAGCGAGTCGAGCGCCTTCCCATAGTTGCGCGACTTCACGGAGTCCAGCACGACCTGGCGCAGCCGGAGCTAGGCGTCGGTGAGCGAGAAAGGGTCAGTGCCCTCCCCTGCGGTCGAAAATGGGGCCGAAACGAGCGCGTTGGTCGCAATTTGGGATAAACCCACGACAATCACATTGTAGTTAATAGTCTTTGCAAGCCAGCCGACGGGATTAATGCGCACACGCGCAGCTATACCGCTCACTCCAAACTATCTAGAAGCTGTTAGTTAATGGCTACTTGGAGTGGAAATGCCCCGACCCATTTCTTGGCTTCCCATAATGCATGATGTTCCCCGAAGACTAATGCTTCTGTACGGACGCACTGCAACCGTACAGAGATCGAGTCCTTTGTTTCAGCTACAACCAAGGGCAGCTCAACTTCTAACCAAGTTGCTCCCCGCCACCGCGGTTGGGCGATCACGTCACGTGGAACGAGAAACACTCATCAAATTTCTAGACCGAATCCACAAAGCCGAAGATCCTTCGACCGAACTGAAATGAATCAAAGATGAACGGCCAAGCTTTTTCAATCGAAACTTAGGGGCCTCGTCCGAAGAGATGAGGAGCTGGTTGCACCCGACGCGCTGCCTTCGAACGTAAAGTTCACGCCTGGAAAGATCACAGTGGAGTTCGACACGATCGAACAGCTAGCTGAAGCAATGTTCAGTCTTGCCCGGGCGATGGACACAGACTTCCAGAAGATAGCTGAAAGGTATGAGATTCGCTCTCCCGCAGAGGCGCCCGGTGATGCAATGTCTGAATACGAGGAGATGATGCGGGAACTCGAAGCCATGGAGCGTATCCTAAAGCTTCAACTATCCCCCCACCTCGTCCAACAACTTCTTGATCGCATCGTGATAGGTAAGCTGGTAACGATCAGCGTACGCAACGAAGCGCTCGTAATCGGCTTGCGTCATACGTACAGCGAGCGCGCGGGCAGGTTCGGGCGCAACACGTCTCCGTCGGGGATAGGACTGGACGATGTGGGTCATAGTAGCGCTGCTAGGCGCGTCCATCGTGGTAGGTATAGGTGTTGATTCCCGGCTCACAAACCCGTGCGGCGCAGCGGCCGCATCTACCTCGACCAGATCGATGGGCAGTCTCTTTTTTACGGGCGGAAAGCCTGAGAGGTCGATCCTATCTGAGTTGGGTAAACCCGGATCATCAGGATCATCGACGAGCCCAAATTTATTGCTCATTCCGATACCTCTTCTTGTCAAGAGCACGAAGCGTCTCAATCAATTCGCCTACAAGATCATGCAAATTGTCGTAGGCTGCTCCTAGATTTCCCACCTTGTGCTCGCCGAGTTCAGCCAGCGTTAGCCTTTCAACGAAAATTGCTTTAAACGCAAGGCGTTCGGCAAGACTTGTTTTAAAACGCGGGATCTTAGCTTCGACCAGTTCTGCTTCTAACTGACGCTGAACAGAAGAAACTGGCGCGCCAGGAGCAGGGGTTCTAGTCATCAAAACTCGATACGGTATGCTGCGAAGCGGATTGGACCGCTGAGCTACCTTCTCTTCATCCCGAACGGCGCGAATCGCCTTTCCGGCCTGCCGCACATCCACGGCGCTAGCCTGCACAGGAATGATAACGAAGTCTGCCATCGCTATAGAGCGGGAGACCAGAACGCTAGCGGTACCTTCCAGGTCAATGAAGACAAATTGAGCGTCCTGCTGGTCCAAGACTTCCATCAGGTTGGATTCCTTAATTCCTCCGATTACCTTAAGAGTTGTCTTGGACTCCCCATTTACCTTCCAATCCATGATTGGTTGATTAGGATCAGCATCAAGCACGCACACCGATGCACCGCCCTGCGCCAAGTAGGTCGCAAGTAGAAGAGTCGTCGTGCTCTTTCCTGCGCCGCCTTTCGGATTTGACACTGCGATTACGGGCATCTGTTCTCCTATATTGCAGCTATATAGTCGCTACATGGCTCCAATATAGCGGGGTGGTGGCTATATTGCAAGATTAAGGCCGCTGCAAAGTCGCTTTATAGCTGCTATATAGTTTGCAATACCGCAGCTATATACGTCTATAGTGAATGGAAGATAGGAATCTCGATTTGGACGATGGGCCTGTTTAAGCGAAGAAGCGGAGCGATTCAGGATTGGAAGAGATCTATCTGGGCGTTCAACGCTTTCCACTCCGCAAATGAGGGAATAGCAGCAGTCTCCCGAATCTCTTTGAGAATAAGCTGCATAGCCAATGCGCGGTGCTGAGACGAGGGCGTGCGTTGAAAGTAGTTTTCTGACTTACGGGATTCCCTAATAACGTCTGCAACCTTGTTCTCGAGAGCTTCGCCTGAATACCGCTCGTTCAAGATTTCCTGGTGCCGAACATCGACCCATCGCAAGTAGGAGAGTTGCAGAGCAAGAGCCGCTTCCTGTTTTAAAATCTCGCGCTCTGAATCATGCTTCATCTGCTCGCGACGACGACTGGTTATGAAACCGGAGGGCACTGGGAGTCCATTATCGAGAGAATAAATGATGAATCCGGCCGGGTTATCGATGCTGTTCCCCTTACCGGACCTCATCTGCGATTCAAGATACTCGACCGTGTCACAAACAAGATCCGCCCCGAATCTAGCCACTAACTTGGCGCACTTCGTCGGTGCAACTCCGTGCTTTCTCAACACTTGAATAGCTTCATCCTCGGGCCCAGAAGGCAGGGCAGGGAGGTCTACGGGGGTTGGCAACACCTCACGATGTTCAGGGTAGGACTCCCGCAGTACACTCATCAGCGCTGCTCCAGGAGAGAGTACTATCTTGTAGCCTCGTTTACTGGACATAGGCTGCACATCCCATTTTTCCAGATACCTTATCTTCACCAACTCATTCAGTGCTAATCCAACGGTGGATTTGATCTTTGAAAGATGAGGGTAAACCTGGATATTCAGCAAATTGCACAACTCTGCATAGTCCTTTTCGACTTGCTTGCCCTGACTGGCATGGAACCATAGATGAAGGTTTCCAAAAATGCCCTTCGCCGTTGGCCGAGTAAGCATTTTGTAAGCATTGAAATCTTCAGGAATGACGTACCGCTGGTTCAGATTCTCAATCAGCCAGTCCTCGAGCATCACTTCGTAATGCTCCTGCTTATCAGTTCCGTCCAGATTGCTCTCTCCAGTCCTCTTAAAAGAACGGAAGACATGAAGAACTTCATCGGAATAAACTTTTTTTGCCGCGCGGTACACGACCTTTTCCGACGTGATCGTTGTGTCGGTCATGCGCTTTCCCCAGCGCACGATCTCCTCGTAAATCTCGCCGTTCCTTGAGAGCCCCAATTCTTGGATCATGCGATAGCCGCTAAAGCGAATGGGATTAGATATTTGCCCGGTTCTGACTCTCTCCTCGCTCATCAACTTCAACAAAGCAATGAACTTATCTCTATCCGTAGTGGAGGGAAGGCCCAACTGCTCAGAACCGCGAAACTCAGCAGCTACCCTGACTTTGTGCCCGTTTCTAAACACAACTTGTTCGATACGTCGGGACGTACGATTCTTATCTCGTGAATCGTTTGCCCCGAAGAAGCCGATCTGGAGGAGATTCTTTTCAAAACGGACGAGATCAGGATCGACAGCAACAGGCAACAGAATTTCGTTTCGTTCCGATTTGTGAGCTGGCTGTTTGGGCATTTTGGCCTTCTGTTGCTTGGTGAATACTATAAGAAAAAGCAAACACTTTAAAAAGCTTTAAGAACTGTAGGCTTTCATAAACCGTTGAAAATGGGATGCTTAAGGGGCAATCTTTGCCAGCGCACCTCTCTATCTTTGCCAGCCAACCTCTCTAAGGCTTCCAGCACACCTCTCGAATGGGTTGCCAGCAGTCCTCTCGCTTTGTGCCAACATACCTCTCTCATTTGCCTTCTGACCTCTCTATACCGTGCCAGCGCACCTCTCTAGAGCAACTTTTCACTCACAATGTGACTAGCAGCGCTCCGATCATGTCCCTTTCCTGCCAGCCAACCTCTCTATCAAATGGATCGTGACAGGCAAGATGAGAGGAATATGGCGATAGAGAGGTGCGTTGGCACGAATCATTAATCCAGGGTATCCAGAATGCCCCCGAAATGCTGCAAACAGGAGAGTTAAACCTCCTGGCTGCCAGCGAACCTCTCGGTGAACAACTATGGTTCCCAGATTTAGAGAGGTTGGCTGGCACGATGAGCCGCCCGTAAGAGCAGGATGGGCACTTTTTGACATCGGAATAGTGAAAAATCTCGACGCTAGAGAGGTTGGCTGGCACAAATTGGTAGGGTAATGGGCCTCAACGGCCGACTAGACACGCGATCCGGCTGTTTTTGCCAACGAACCTCTCTATATCGGAGAACAAGGCTTTCTCTATCTAGAGAGGTTGGCTGGCAAAAGGTCGCGAAGTCTCAGCCCGCGAGGCCAGGCTTCATGCAACCACTTCCGTTCTTCTTGAAGGCGAAAACCCGCCTTTGTCTGATAGTGGTCATCTCTTGAAACGTCGCTTGCACTGAGACGCTTTCCGTCACGCCAAAGTTATACAGGGCAACAGCTTATAAATTCAGATACATGCGATTTAATATCACGAGCGCTTCGGAGCTCACCGAGTAAGAGGGCAGGGAAGTCAGATGCCGAGCTTGGAGACGGCGCGCTGTCGCATGCGCTGATCTTCGCGTATGTACTTACGCAATGTCGCGAGGGAACGGTGACCGGTCTGCTGCATGATGTCGAGCTCGCTGGCGCCGGCCAGGTAGGCCTGGGTGGCGAAGCCGGAGCGCAGCGAGTGGCCGCCGTAGAGGGAAGACTGGTAGCCGGCGCGGGAGACCAGCCGCTGGACCAGCCGACCGATGGAATCCGGGTGCAAGCCGCGCCTGGCAATCCGGCCGTGCCGGTCGATGGCGCGGAAAATGGGCCCCTTCTGGATGGACGAAATTTCCAGCCAGGTCCGGAGGGCGCGGACCGGGCAGGTGTCGAGCATCTCGCCTTTGGAGATCTCGACCTCACGGCCATGGCCTTCCTGGTCGGTCTTCGATTTCCGCAGCACAACCGTGATGCTGCCGTTGTGCTCGGACCGTAAGTCTTCGACGGTGAGGGCCGCGAGCTCGGAGCGCCGGAAGCCACCCACAAAACCGACCAGCAGCAGGGCATGATCGCGGGCCGCGACCAGGACGCCTTCGAGTGAATCGACCACTTTGACGATATCGACTGTCAGCAACGGGCGTTTGCTCTTAACCGGCGCGGGATGGCTGCGCCGGATGCCCTTGAGCACCTCGCCGACTACTGGCTCCTCCATGGTGGCCGGGGAAGGGTAGCCTAGCTTGCGGTGGCGGGCCGAGATCGAGGTCAGCCGCCGGGTCAGCGTCCGTGCATTGAGCGAGGGCGCAAAGACGGTAAGGTACAAGGCGACCGTCGATGGCGTCGCCGGAAGAGCGGATTGGCCATTGTCCTGGCACCAGGCGTCGAAATGGGCCCAGTCGGACGCATAGGCCCGGAGCGTGGAGGCGGCTTTGGCGGCCTTGATGTATTTGCCGGCCTGTTCGGCGACCGCAAACAAAGGATCGCCGGCAGGCAAAGCCGGGAGCGAGGTGCGATCGACCGGGACAATCTGTGCCACCGTTGCGTCGTTCATCGAAGACGCTCCTTACAGGCGTGGCTGGCGCCGGATGGTTGAGTCGCGGAGCGGTCATCCGTGCGTTGACCGAACAGGGCTGTAGGCACAGAAACGGACATTCCGTTTTCTGATTTCCGGCCTGCTGGAGGGTCGTAAAGCGCCATGAGGGACTTTAGCATGTCTGACATCGGAGAAGCATCTCTTCTCAGATGTCAGCATTCGAGCAGGGAAGTGCCCACTACTGCACAACTGTGCAGGAACACCTAGGACCTGATAGGATCCAAAAATGCCACCGGCACCGCTCTGGCTGCACCGACTCGCCCATATCCGTGCCACGCTCGTTGCCTGGCCAGCGTCGGTTCTCGATCGTGCGGCCATCGAACAACTCTTCGGGCTCAAGCGCCGCAGTGCCATCCATCTGCTCGCTGCGCTCGACGGCTACAAGGTCGGCAAGACCTATGTGGTCGAGCGCGCCACTCTGCTGACGCGGCTCGACGAGATCGCGGGGCCCAAAGTCGAGCGGGCAGCAGTACAGCGTCGGATCCAGGTCAGCAATCATCTTCGAGAGATGAAAGTGCGCGCCAAACCGCGCCTGATACGCATCGAGCCCTCACCGCCTGCGCAGCCGCAAGGTCACGGATTGCCGGCAGGCGTCACCCTGGACAGCACGTCGAACGACAATGGCAGCCGCATGGTTTTTGCCTACCAATCTGCCAAAGAATTGCTGGGTCAGGTCTATGCACTCGCGACCGCCGCAGCCACTGATTATGCTGCGTTCGAAGAGGCCCTTGGCCTGGGGATGACGTGCGCACCTGTTACGGGGCTCGAACCAGGGGGCGCAAAGGATCCAGTGGGCGCACGGCTCGAAGAAGGCCAGCCGGGATGACAGCGCAATCGAGCAAAGCCATCGTCCTGACGATCGCTCTTTCGGATTTTGCCGGCCCCTTTGATGTGCTGTTCGCGCTGGTCCGCTCCCATCAGTATCCGGTGGATCGTCTGCCGGTCGGGCAGATTACGGCACAGTTCTTGGCCTATATCCGGGCCGCGGAAGAACTTGATGTGGAGTTGGGGGGAGAATTCCTCGAGGTCGCGTCCTGGCTGACCTTACTCTATTCGCGCAGTCTGTTGCCCGGCGCCTCGGCGCTCGCCGGCCAATTGCCGCCAGAAGCCGAGGCCCGCCGGGAACTGGCCCAGGTGATGATGTCGAAGCTTGAGGCGGAACAGATCGCTGCCCGTCTGGTACCGACCTCCAGTGTGCGCTTTGCCGGATCAGCGCCGGCGCACACACTGCCACCGCCGCAGATACCCTTTCTTCCATCGCTGCTTGATGTCGTCGAGATGGCCAGAACGGCACTCGAAGCCGCCCGGGCCGCCTCCTCGCTGGTCGCGGACGACGGCCTTCACAAATCCGTCGAAGAACAAATGACGTGGCTGGTGGCATACCTCGTTCAGAGGCAGGCGGAGGGAGTTCTGCTGGCCGATACTCTCCTCGCTGCCCAGGCGTCTGATGCCGACCGCGTATCGTTTTTCCTGGCACTACTTGAATTGGCGCGGAGCGGCTCGATCCTGCTCGAGCAGAGCGCACCCTTGCGACCGCTCCGCTTCAAATCAGCTGGAGTCGTTCGATCGATAGTCGGTGGGCTCGAGGCAACGACTCAGGCGGTTGGCTAAGCGCTTAATCGCTTAGGGGTGAAGATGCAGAACATAGGAGAAGAGACCTTTCGCCTCGAAGTGGATGGAGGATATCAAGCTGAGTTCGCGTCCGACAGGATCCCGAACGAAGATGTAACAAGGTGTAGCCAAAACGGCTACACTCAAGAAGGAGGTGCTACCGTGCGCCAGGTCTCGTTGCGCCAATTCCGCACGCGAGGTTCGAAAGCACTCGAAGAGGTACCGAGCGGCGAAACCGTGCTGCTTGCCGGCCAGAATGGCCCAGCCTATTTCCTGATCCCGGTGCAGGGCGACGTCATCCTCGAAGATATGGAACTGCGGCGTGCCATGGCCAGAGCAAGTCTGCGGCAGAACTGGCGATTGGCTGAGACCTCCGGCAAGCGTCTGACGGACGAAGAAATCCAGCGCGAGATCGACGAGGCGCGGCGGAGCCGTCGTCTCAAAGCAAAATGAGGCTGGTCGTTCTCGACACGAACGTCATCTTCTCGGCCGGGATCAAGCCGGGCAAACCGTCGGCCATCCTGATCATGAACTGGATCCTCGAGAGCCGCATTCAGCTGGTGACCAGTCCGGCGATCGTAGCAGAGTACCGTGAGGTTGCGCGGCGGCCACGCTTTCGGCGCTATGGCTTTCCGCCTCAGTGGTTGGAATTCATGATCGAAGAAAGCCTTCGGATGGATGAGCCCCCGGCATGGCCGGGTGTCGGTCCCGATCCCGGCGACTTGCCCATCCTGGCCCTGGCGCGTGCGGCGGGAGCCTGGCTGGTCACGGGAAATCTGAAGCATTTCCCTTCTGAGCTGCGCGAAGGCGTCACCGTGCTTTCGCCGACAGAGTACCTGGCTCACCTCGAGAAGGACGAGCAGTCTCCTGCGGTCGTCGAAGGTACTCGGAAAAGACCGTCGCGAGAAAGGTAGACCGTCAGGCGTGCAAACGTGGGAGATCAAGTCGTCCATCGAAGCTCTGCTGTTTTCAAGCAGCAAGCCTCTGACCGTTGGCCGCCTGGCTGCGGCCGCGCAGCTTTCTCCGGGCGAAGTCGAGCAGGCATTGAAAGAGATCGATGAAGAGCTGTCCTCGGTCGATCGCGGCGTGATGTTGGTTCATCGCGCCTCTGGAGTGCGCCTGGAAACGAAACCGCAATGGTCGGACGCGATCAAGCGTCTCTACCCGGAAAGAAGCGGAGAAGACCTGACCTATGCCGCACGCGAGACCCTGGCCGTGATCGCCAGAAGTCAGCCGGTGAGTGTCAGGAAGGTCACAAGTGTCCGCGGTGTCGACAGTACGGCGGTGATTGCCACTTTGCATCGCAAGCGGTTGATTGCCCGCGCGGGCAGGGAGGGGAAGGAAGTCGTGTGGATGACGACGCCGCTCTTCCTTGAGATGTTCGGGCTGGCAAGGATCGAAGACATACTCGAAGATGCGTCCCTCGAGCGCGTCCTCGCCGAAGAGCAAGCAGGGTAACGGGCGCTTGCCGATCGCAGCCTGTCGCGCGGCACATCGGCAATGCGATACTGTCCTGATGGCGGCGTCTGACAACTTATGTCCGATCTGCTCCGGGAGTGGCTTTCGCATCCACACCCGCGACGGTGCGCGTTTCGCCGCCGATTGCCAATGCCGGCTTGTGCAGAAGGGTGAGAAGCGGCTGGCCGCTGCTCTGATTCCGGAGCGATACGATCACTGTACGCTTGAGAGTTTCGAATTCGGTCTGCACGCCGGAGGCGAAGACGCCGTGCTGCTCCAGGCGCAATACATGGCGACGAAGTTCGTCCAGAACTACCCGGTCGTGACCGAGGGTAGTGGGCTGCTTTTCACCGGCAGCATCGGCATCGGGAAGACCCACCTCGCCATCGGTGTCCTGCGGGCCTTGATTCTGGAACGGGGAGCCGCTGGCGTCTTCTGCGACTACCGCGATCTGCTCGCTCAGATCAAAAACTCCTACAACCCTAATGTCTCTACCACTGAGATGGAGATTCTCAAGCCGATTTTCGACGCCGAGGTCCTCGTGCTCGACGAACTCGGAGCGGCGAAGCCGACGGAATGGGTGTGGGATACCGTGGCCCACGTCCTCAACACCCGCTATCTGCGCAAGCGCACCACGATCGTGACGACCAATTATGCCGACCGTGCCGCTGGCGCCGGTACAGCCTCTCGTGAGGAGACACTCGGCGATCGAATCGGCGAGCGCATGCGCTCGAGGCTGAACGAGATGTGCCAGACAGTCGAGATGGTCGGAAAAGACTTCCGCAAGACCGCTGGTCGCGCTGCGTTCACGCCATGGACAGGCGAATTCAGTGGGAGATGATTGCCTAACCCATCGGATCTTTGCCAAGCGTTAAGCGCTCAGCATAGCGAGCCCTGCCTCTAGTCGGCCGTGAAATATGATTCTTCATCATGGGAAAGAAAATGTTGTGTAAACAGCAGCTAGATGCTCGCAGTCTTCAGAAGATTGGAGAGGCTGAGGGTGAAGGCTACCGAATCGAAGAGCTGAGCAGTCTACGTTGTGAATGCGGGCAAAGGGTGCTGGCGCAGTGGTCCAACCGGCGAAAGTGCTGGACGCCCCAAGAGCACTTTGTGCGGCACGTGAGAAATCCAGGGTCGCCGAATCCGCTCCCAGACTCCATTACACCTTCTTCGGTTGATTCATAGCCAGAGGACCGGGTGCGGATTCGGGAAAGCGCCAGGTGCTTGAGTACGTAGGCTCGTAGAGTCTTTCGATGAACAAAGATCAGCAATTCGGTTAACTGCGAGAGCTCTGGGGTAATGCTCACACCAACATGGGGCCTGTGGGCTACATCCACAACAGCTCCGGCAGTGGCCTGGTGCCTCTATACCGCTGCCATGTAGGAAATCCGGCGACCGATGCGTTCGTGAGCACTGAGCAGGGGTGCGAAGGTCAGGCTACGGATTATCTCCTTGGTTACGTAAACCAAATCGACTGATCCCACGGGAACGCCGAGAAAATCCGTCGCGCTGAAGCGCGGGAGGGCAGAGCCAGCTTATCCTGCGCTTCAGTGCAGCAACGTCGCCATCTCCGACTAGATTCCGCGCGCGAATAGGGACTGCGGACTCCACGTCTCAGAGCAGCTTTGCTATTTTCTCAAAGCCTGATCATTCGAAGAGCCCCCTACGGTGAAGCTGCTGTCCTGTGGCAAGTGCCAAAGCCTGTCTGAACCGAGGTATACTGATTCTTCGAGCACGTCACTCACACATGTGCACCACACCAGTTCTTGAAAAGGTGTCGATACATTCGCCATCACGTACCGTTTCCCTGCAAGATTGATCTTGTATTCTCGCTTACGTCGCCTGCCGTCCTCTTGTTAAGCGTTTAGCCGGACGCCTGAATTGACATTGACATCACGTGGACTCATCAGTGCGCTCCAATGACTTTTGCCTCTCAGGCACATCTACCAATCAGATTTCTCACTTCTTTCTATTCTCTCCCGAGCCGAAGCGGCTGTTTGTGGGTCTTGGTCATCTTGGAGAAACATATTCACAGGTAATGCTGTTGAAGACGAATTCGTCGAGTGAACCTGCCCCCTGGGGCGAGGCAGCGGAAAACTCCATCGGGCACGCCAAGACCGTGTAACGCCGGATTGATACGCCCACGGATTCATATGGCGACGGCATGCGGATGCATCCGTGCATTCGGGTCCGGGCTGCCTCAGGCGTCGGAAGGCGGTAAATGCTCTGCAAGGATGTCTACGCCATGGGCGATCGCAGCTTTGTCAAAGGCGGTGAGGCCGAATAGGAGCCCTGAAACCCGGGCGCAGGTGGAGTAGGACGACAGTGCCGGCAGATCGATGCCTGCATGCGCGAGGCGCTCGCTGAGCCGGACATCATCGCATTCCGCAGCTAACCGGCCGGCAAGATTCATACCGCGCCCGGTAATGGGAAACTGCAGTGGCAGGCCTTTATGCTGAATCAGGGAAAGAAAGAACTGCTGCCGCTCGGAATAGACGCGCCGACAACGACGCAGATGGGCGTGAAATGCGCCGCTCTCGAGAAAACCGGCAAGTGTTGCCTGGTCGATCAGCGGACCGTGATCGTCCGCCGTGATCTTCAAGCTCGTGAACGAATCGACAAGTCGGGGCGGAAGAACCATGAATCCGAGGCGGAGCCCCGGGAAAAGGGTTTTGCTGAATGAGCCAATATAGATGACGCGCTCATGTTCATCGAGGCCCTGGAGACAGGGCTGGGGCGCGCTGGTGTAGCGGAACTCTGCATCGTAGTCGTCTTCAATCACCCACAGGCTGCGCCGGCGCGCTACCTCCAGCAGCGCAAGCCGGCGCGCAAGGGACATGCAGGTACCGAGTGGAAACTGGTGCGACGGCGTGACATAGATGAGGGACGCATGCGCAGTTTCAGGCAGGGGAAGGCAGATGCCTTCGTCATCGACCGGGACCGGGACGACCGTCGATCGAGCCTGTTCAAAAGAACGGCGAGCGCCGGGATAGCCGGGGTCTTCCATGAATGCAGAGGAGTCGCGGTCCAGCAGCAGCTGTCCCAATAGAAACAGTGCCTGTTGCGATCCACCGGTGATGGCAACCTGTCGCCAATCACAGCGGACACCGCGACTGTCGCGAAGGTAGTCTGCCACGGCGTGCCGCAGTTCATGCAGGCCGATGCTGAACTGCGCCTGGTACTGCAGCAGGGATGAGCCTTGCCGCAGAACACGGGTCCTGTTACGGTTCCAGATTTTCATGGGGAAGAGGTTCACATCCGGCTGGGCGGGACGGAAGGGCGCAGGTGACACCGGCTGCGCCTTCAGGCCTGTCTGCGGAAGACCGTGATCGCGGTGTATCAGGCGTGAGCGAAAGGCCTGGGTAGCGGAGCCCACGATAAAACCACGGCGCTCACGGGCTTCCAGGTAGCCCTCACCATGGAGGGATTCGTAGGCAGCCACGACCGTGTTGCGGGAGACGTGCAACTGGTCAGCGAGAGAGCGCGTCGAGGGCAGCCGTTGCGAGGACCGCAGCTTGCCACTCTGAATCATGGCCTTCACCTGGTCGGCAAGCTGGGCCTGCATCGATCGCCTGTGGTTGCGGTCAAGATAGAGCGCTCCAAGCCTCTCCATGTGATTGCCTCCCGATGCCTTTCATTGAGATAACTCGCCCTGGCACCATGGTACCTAAAAGATCTGGCCCTTTACACGAGCCAGCGTTCACCTTATGGTGAAGCCACTACTCCTTGACGAGAACCATCGTCTGCCCCCGTCGGCAGCTGCGATACCCCAACGTGTGGCGCGGCTCGCTCGTGCATGCGTACTCACTTCCAATTTTGGAGCAATCATGCGGTTTTCCATCCTGCTTTTCTGCAGCCTGTCCTGGCTGCCTGTCCATGCACAGGCAGACCTGGTTGCAGTGCATGGCAAGGTGTGGACGGAAAATCCTCAACATCCTGAAGCCGAAGCCATTGCGATTACCGGCCATCACATCCTTGCTGTTGGTACGGACGCAGAGGTGATGCGGCTCAGTGGCCCGCAAACCAGGGTTATCGACTTCCAGGGTCGGCGCGTGGTACCGGGATTCAACGATGCGCACGTGCATTTTTTCTGGGGCGGGCAGGGACTGGCGAGTGTGCAGCTGACGGATACTCGCAGCGCGCATGAATTTGCCGACCGCATCGGTGCGTTTGCAAAGAGCAGGCCTGCAGGCGAGTGGATTGTCGATGGCAACTGGGACGAGCAGAAGTGGTCGCCGGCGCAGCTGCCCTCGCATGAACTGATTGATGCAGTGACGCCGGGTAATCCAGTGTGGGTGCAGCGATCGGACGGCCACATGACCCTGGCCAATGCAGTCGCGATGAAGGTTGCGGGCATTACGAAGAACACGCCGGATGTTGCAGGCGGCTTTATCGGCAGAGACCGCGACGGCAACCCGACTGGCATCTTCAAGGATGCGGCGAAGGACCTGGTGGAGCGTGTGATTCCGCCACCGTCGGAGAGCCAGGTAGATAATGCGCTGCTTGCTGCACAGGCATACGCACTCGATAACGGTGTAACGAGCGTGCAGGATATGGGGTTTACAGGCGCGCACGCCGCAGACCTGCAGGCACTGGTACTACGCGGTTATCAGCGGTTGATCGCCCAGGGCAAATGGAAGGTACGGGTTTCTGCGCGGTTCCCGCTGGATGAGGGCTCACGACTTCGCAATCTCGGTATCCAGACAAATTTCGGGGATGACACGCTGGTTATTGGATCGCTCAAAGCGTTCGCGGACGGCTCACTGGGTTCCGCGACAGCGTGGTTCGTGCAGCCATTTGATGACCAGCCGGGAAATGCAGGCCTGCCAAGCGAACAGTTGTCTCATCCGGATGAGTTCTTTGCGAAGCTGCAGGCTGCGGACCGCGCGGGCAATCACATTGCCGTGCATGCGATAGGCGACCGGGCGAACGAAACTATCCTTGACCTGTTTGCGCGACTTGAAAAGGAAGATGGCCCGGCAGATCGTCGTCTGCGGATCGAACATGCGCAACATCTTCGTCCTGCAGATATCCCGCGCTTTGCGCAGTTGCACGTGATTGCATCTGTGCAGCCCTACCACTGCATCGATGATGGCCGATGGGCGGAGACGCGAATCGGTCACGAGCGTGCGATGAGTACCTACGCTTTTCGGTCCCTGCTGGATGCCGGCGCGACTCTGGCGCTCGGCACGGACTGGTTTGTGGCGCCGATGAATCCGATGGAGACAATTTACGCGGCGACCACGCGACGCACGCTCGATGGCAAACACCCGGACGGATGGATCCCTGAACAGAAGCTGACGGTTGCGCAGTCCGTTCACGCATATACGGTTGGATCGGCATATGCAGAGAGCCAGGATGATATCAAGGGAAGCCTGGCACCGGGGAAGCTGGCAGACTTCGACGTGCTCTCTGACGATATCTTCACCATCAATCCTGTTGCGATCGAGCACGTGAAGATGGCCATGACGGTTCTGGGCGGAGAGATCGTCCGGCAGTAACGGTTTACGTCGCAGCACTTTGCAGGAAAAGGACCACGGAGAGTTGTCAATGTTTGTGCGACCCTGCTGGGTTCCGAAGAGCGAGAACGATACCCTGCAGATCATCACTGAGAACCCGTGGGCGCTTCTGGTGAGCCAGGGGAGCGAAGGACCGCTGGCGACCAACATGCCACTGTTGATTGAACAACGCGCTGAGCGCCCGACGATCAATACGCTTGTCCTGGTGGGCCATCTCGCACGGGCGAACCATCACCTGGCTCAGCTGCAACAGAACGACACCCCCGTGCTAGTGATTTTTGAAGGGCCATGGAGTTACGTAACAGCAAGCTGGTATCCGCAGAGGCAGATGCCCTCGACCTATTACTACACCGCCGTGCATTGCTATGGACGGCTGGAGTTCCAGGAGGAGCCGGCGCTCGATGCATCACTCGAAGATCTGACGACGAGGATGGAATCAGTACACCCGAATGGTTGGAGCACAAGCGAGATTCCACGCAGCGAGATCACTCGCCGGTTTACGGGCATCAGGGGTTTTCGACTGATTGTGTCTCGCGTTGAAGCGAAGTTCAAGCTTGGCCAGGACGAGCCATTCGGAGACGCGATGGCCGTTGCAGCTGAATTGGACAGGCATGCCTTGCCGGTAGAGAAAAACCTGGCATGGATGATCCGGCGGCAGAATGAAGGCCGGCTGTAGCACGCGCATTTGCGAACGAATTGCTGGAGACGGCAGTGCAGTTCAACTTTAACGAAACATCACCCAGCACTAACACTTGCGGAGGACGCCGTGAAACAACGCTCGATCCACATTCTTTCCACTTCGTTCCTACTGTCACTCGCGATGGCCTCACCGCATGCTTTTGCACAACTCGAGAGCGGCACGGTCAACGGCGAAGTCACTGACCACTCGGGCGCAGTGGTTGCGGGAGCGCGTGTGACCATCACCGATATCGGCACCAGCGTCGCGCAGGAAAGCACGACCAACGATCACGGCAACTTCCATTTCGCGACGCTGCGGCCAAGCCATTACCGCATCAGCGTGTCATCCCCCGGCTTCAAGGAAGCAGTCATCGCTGATGTCGAACTGCACACGCAGGACTCGATCACTGAGAATATCGCGCTCGAGCTTGGTTCGGCGAACGACACTGTTTCAGTCAATGCGGAAACACAGCAGATTGAGACGTCGGCATCCGTGTCGACCACTGTAGACCGCAAGTTTGTCGAGAACATGCCACTGAACGGTCGCAGCTTTCAGGCCCTGATTGCATTAACGCCCGGCAATGTGACGGCAAAGACGTATTACACAAACTCCGGCCAGTTCAGTGTGAATGGCCAGCGCACGGATGCCAACTACTTCTCTATTGATGGAGTCAGCGCAAACGTTGGTATCACACAAGGGAGCAATGTCTATCTGGGTTCAGCTGGCGCCGGCGCGGCACAGGCGACGAGTAGCAGTGGCGGCTATAACAATCTTGTCTCGGTCGACGACATGCAGGAATACAAGGTCCAGACCTCATCCTTCGATGCGGAGTTTGGACGCACGACTGGGGCGCAGCTTTCGATCGTCACACGTAGCGGCACGAACAGTTTTCATGGAACGGCTTTTGAGTATCTGCGCAACGAACTCTTCGATGCCAACACCTGGTTCAATAACAACGAGGGACTGGCCCGCGCTGCTGAAAAACAGAATGATTTCGGCGGAGTCTTCGGCGGACCGATTTTAAAAGACAAGCTGTTCTTCTTCGGATCGTATGAGGGACTGCGTGTGCGCGTACCGGAGTCACGGCAGGATACAGTGCCGACCACATTCGCGCGCAATGCGGCTTCAGCGGCGGTGAAACCGCTTCTCGATGCATATCCCCTGCCGTCTGCCGGGCAGGATATCGCAGGCGCATACACGGGACAGTTTTTCACCACCTTCTCGAATCCTTCGACTCTGAATGCTACCAGCGTTCGGCTCGACTACAGTCCGCTGGTCCGGCTGAACCTGTTTATTCGCGGGGATTATGCACCGTCGGTTGGCTCGCAGTACGGAGCCTTTGACTTTTACACGCGGTCGACCCTGAGCAAAACCATATCGAATGTCGACAGTATTACGGCCGGCGCAACTTACATCTTCACGACAGCTCTGGTGGACGACTTCCGTTTCAATATCAGCCACTCGAAGGGCGCAACCGTGGTTGGTCCAACAACCTTTGGCGGAGCGACAGTTCCTTCGAGTGCCTATCTGTTTCAGTCGCAGCCGCAGTACTCATTATCTGACTCCGTGTTCAGCCTGTTTTTCAACGATGGCACAACTGATTATTACGTCGGCAATGACGCGACCAACCATCAACGACAGTTAAACTTTGTCGATACTTTGAGCTGGAACTTCCATGGACATACGTTGAAAATAGGCGGCGATCTGCGTCGACTGACGCCGAAGAATGGCTATCGACCCTACGATATTTCCTATTCGTTTCAGGACGTAAAAACACTGGTGACAACACAGACACCAATTTATGCCGGTGTGGATAGCGCGGAGACAACGCAACTGCGGCCGATCTTCACTGATCTCTCCTTCTTCGCGGAAGATGCGTGGCAGGCGAAGCCGCGACTGACACTGAACTATGGCCTGCGCTGGGATTATGATCCACCGCCAAGTGAAGCAACAGGGCACCCGCTCTACACGGTGCTGAATTTAAATACGCCTGCAGATGTTGCGCTCGCACCTAAGGGAACGCCGCTGTGGCAGGCAAGCAAAACTAACTTCGCGCCACGCGGCGGTATTGCATATGTCGTAAACGACACGCCGGGACACGAGACTGTTCTGCGCGGCGGCGGCGGTATCTACTATGGTCTCGGCAATGAAGTTGGTGCGCAGGGTACCCTGGGAGCACCTTATACATCGACTAACTACCTGTATGGAACATCAGGCTACAAATATCCACTGAGCATCGCTGATGCAACTGCCCCCGCGCTTACCACAGCGCCGCCATACAGCTTTGTATTTGCGTTCGATCCTCACCTGAAAGATCCAAAAGTTTACATGTGGAACGGCAGCCTGCAGCAGAACTTTGGCCATACCAGCAGCTTTCAGATCAGCTACGTCGCCAATAAGGGAGTGAACCTGCTGCGGAATGAACTGCTGCAGCCGTCGATGGGTGGCAATGCGAATTTCGCTTACCTGGATGTGACATTCAATCACGACTACTCGAACTACAACTCGCTGCAGGTGCAATTCAAGCAGAGTCCATGGCATCACCTGCAGTCGCTTTCGAGCTACACCTGGTCGCATGCGCTCGACAATGGTTCAAGTCTCGCGCTACCGCTGCCCTACCACACGGTGTATGAGCCGAGTCTCGACTACGGTAACTCGGACCTTGACGTTCGCAGTACATTTTCAAACGCTACAACCTATGAACTGCAGGGAATGAGCGAGGGAAATGCTGCGGTGAAGTATGTAACGAATGGCTGGGCGCTTGACAGTCTTTTCCGTTCGAATACCGCGCTCCCGGTGAATGTAACGACGGGGCAGTACGGTGCTTTCGGACTGCAATACAACAACGATGCGATCAACCAGCGGCCAAACGTAACTGGGCAGCCGCTTTACCTTTCCAGCGCAACCGCGCCCGGCCACAGAGTGTTTGACGCCGCAGCTTTCAGTACGCCGAGCCTGGACGTCCAGGGTGATCTGCAGCGCAATACAGTGCGGGGTTTTGCAGCGTGGCAGGAAGATCTGGCGCTTCGCCGTTCGTTCCCGATCAAGGAAGGGATCAACCTGTTGTTCCGTGCGGAGGCATTCAATATCTTCAACCATCCTTTATTCGGCGATCCGGGAACGAACGATAGTCGCAACCTGCTTACCAACCAGTTCTTCGGCATCTCTTCACACACGCTGGCGGACAGCCTGGGTGGTGGAGGAGCTGACGGCGGCTTCAGCAGTCTCTACCAGATTGGCTCACCCCGTTCGCTGCAGTTTGCGTTGAAGCTGCAGTTCTAAAATACCGCCTTACCTTCAGTGGGCGGCGTGGACGTTGCCGCCCACTTTGACGCTCACTATCCTGATCATGGAGTTCATGGAATGATGTCTGCTTTATCCGGGCGCCGACAGTCCCGCCAACAGTCTTTTTGCGCCGGCGATGCCCGTAGAATGACCCTGCGCAGTATCCTGCTTATCGGCGCTGCAACTGCAACGGTTTCGTTCGCGCAGACTCACGTGGTGCAGCCGTCGGACGTTGCCAATTTAAAGACAATTGCCAATCCTAAGATATCGCCGGATGGACGGCTCGTTGCTTACAGCCTGCACACGCCGACTGCATCCGGAAAGCCGCGCGATGAGCATATCTGGATTGCGCAGACAGAAACTGCCGGAACGATGCGGCCCTTTATCTATAGTGAGGGTACAGACTCATCACCGGCCTGGTCGCCTGATGGCCGGCATCTTGCATTTCTATCAGACCGCAAAAATCCTCTCGCGGAGAACACATCACCGTTCATCTTCAAGGTCGTAACCGATGTGCAGAAGAGTACCCAGACGGCGCCGGCCGAACAGAAAGACATGCAGCCGGCACCGCCTGCTGCTCCTGACACTACACCCGATGCCGAGGCGAAAGACATGCAGATCTGGTGGATTTCGATCGATGGAGGAGAGGCCGAACCGCTGACAAATCTGCCGGGGGGTATCCGCTCCTTCAGATGGTCGCACGATGGCCGTCACATTGCCTTCCTCCGAACCGATCCGGATTCCAAGGCGGAAGCCGAACGAAAGAAAGCCAAGAATGATGAGCATGTCATCGACCATGATTATCATTTCGCGCGCATGTGGAGTTATGACGTCACAGCTCACACGGCGACGCTGCTGACAAAGGCAGACCAGAACATCGACACGCTTGACTGGTCTCCGGATGATTCGGCGATCGTCTGCCGTGTCTCACCGACTCCGCGCATCGACGACTACTGGCGTGTCTCGAAAGTGATCATCTTCGACGCGCATACGGGTACGCAGAAACAGGTGATCGAAGAGAACTCCGGATACCAGGAGCCGACCTATTCGTACGACGGCTTGCAGCTGGCTTACTCCCGCTTTACACAAAAGCGCACCACCGATGTTCATTTTGTTCGCACACTATCGACCAGCCGGGATGTGATGCTCGAAGAGAAGCTCCAGGGCACAATAGCCGAGATGCTGTGGATGCCCGATGGGCACCTCTTCGTCAACGCCTATGTCGGCGCTCATACCGAGGCGAACATTATTGATGCCAGTACATTAAAGGCGAAGCCGTTGCAGAACCTGCCACTGACGTCGCTCGATTTTGACGTGTCGCATGACGGGAAAACTTTCATTTTTCTTGGCGAGACACCTGCACAGCCGCTGGAGGTGTCGAAATGGTCGAGTGGCACTGCACAGGTGTTGACCGCCACGAATCCGCAGGTGAGCGGATGGAGCCTGGGGACTGAGAAAGAAGTGCAATGGCAGAACCCGACGGATCATCACACCGTGTACGGCGTACTCTCGCTGCCGCCTGGGTTCAAGACCGGGCAACGATATAAGACGGTGATCCATCTCCATGGTGGTCCGGAAGAGGCGTTCACTGTTGGCTTTAATGCGAACTGGTATAACTATGCGGCGCTGCTCGCCTCTCAGGGTTATGTTGTGCTGCAGCCGAATTATCGTGGCTCGGCGGGACAGGAGATAGCTTATACCGAGGGCAATTACCGGGATTGGGGCGGCAGGGATTTTCAAGACATGATGGCCGGCGTCGACTGGCTGCAAGGACAGCACATTGCTGACGCTGACCGCATGGCTATCGCCGGCTGGAGCTATGGCGGATTCATGACATCGTGGGCCGTGACGCATACGAATCATTTCAAGGCAGCGATGGCGGGCGCCGCGGTAACGGATGTGTTCAGTATGTCAACTACTACGGATATTGCGCCCAGCTACGTTTCCAGTTACATGGGGGCGCCCGATGCGGCTGAGTATGATCGTCATTCAGCAGTGCGCTTTGCTGCGGACTGCCATACCCCGGTGCTCGTCCTGCATGGGGAAGCAGATGTGCGGGTGCCGCTTTCGCAGGGACAGGAGCTCTATCATGCGCTGAAGTTTCTCGGTCGAGATACCGAGATGGTGACGTATCCACGCGAGCCGCATATTTTCAGCGAGCGCGAACACCAGGTCGACAGCCTTACACGCGAGCTCGCCTGGTTTGACAAATATCTGTCGAAAGCGCCGGCTCCGTGAAGTCGGGATATTGCTCATGGATCAGCAAAGCGGTCAAACAGCCACAGCAACTATGGTTGCGCAGGGCTATCTTCCAGGTGCATCTCTGGTGCGGGTTGTTTCTGGCGTTGTACGTCATCGCTATCTCGATCAGTGGATCGCTTCTCGTCTTCAAGGATGAGCTGATGCCGAGGCCACCGATTGCTCCTGTGGCCTTCAACCCTGCCGCATGCACGCCGCAACATCTGCTGTCTGCGATGGACGTTGCGCTGGCCACGCATCCGGGAAGAAGTGTCAACACGGCGTCCTGTCCGATCGAAGCGAATCCTTTCTACGCGATTGTGCTGTATCCGCAAGCCGACCCCGGGACGCGTCTCACCGTGTATGTCCATCCGGTGACGTTTCAAGTCGCGGGGCAACTGGACCAGGACGCAACATGGATCGAAGCTGTCGAACGGTTTCATCTTG
>CAZZXL010000079.1:4387-21177 GCA_964658035.1 uncultured Acetobacteraceae bacterium | reverse complement strand
TGCCCTTGTCCATGGCCTCGTTGGCGAGTTCATCGGCGCGCTTGTTCTTGTTGCGCAGTACATGCTGAATTTCAAACCTGCCCAGCTTGGCGATGCGCCGTTTTGCTTCATCGTAGAGTGGACGCAGTTCAGGACTCTTGACCTGGTACTGGCCCTTGATCTGCTTCACCATCAGTTCAGAATCGGCGATGATTTTCAGCGACTTGTGGCCCTTCAGTAAAGCGAATTCAAGTGCTCCCAGCAGCGCCGAGTATTCCGCGAAGTTGTTCGTCTTTACGCCAAGGAACTCGCTCAGTTCGCCGATCCGCTGGCCGGTCGGACCTTCAAGAGAAACCCCATAACCCGCGGGTCCGGGGTTGCCCCGGGATCCGCCATCGCAATATGCCGTGATTGTTTCCTGGGTGCCGGCCGCCCGGGATGCGGCTACTTCTTCGTCAAAGAGTCCTGCCATCCCCGTAGTTTAAATGGTTCTGCCCATCGCTCTGCCCTATGGTGCGTACCGCGTTTGTGAGCATGGCAGACATCTGTCGCGGAAATCTGAGCGGCCGGTAGAGCCGGTAGAGAAGACACAGGTTCTTGCGAACTCCCTCGGGATGGCATGACAATTGTGGGAGGGTAAGGTTCGCTTCACCTGTGGCAGCCCAGGGTCTGCCTCCGGCAGCCTAAGGTCTGCCGGAGGGAGCCAAGGTTTGCCGGAAGAAAAAGGGCCGCGGCTTTCCCTGGCGGTCGTGCGCTGTCATCCAGCATCTGCGGCGCCGCTCACCATTTATGGGCGACCGCGTCTACCGTGTAGGAGCGGCGTATGGAAGCATGCACCCTTCTGCAAGTCAGGAGAGACAGGATGTCGACAACTGTTCTGGGAGCTCTGGCACATCCATTTGGGTCGAGCATCGTGCGGCGCGGATCGTCGGACGCGCTGACGCACAAAGTATCCACTGCGGACCCTGAAAGGGCGCTCGAGGATCAATTGATCCGCGAGGCGCAGGCGGGATCGCGTTCGGCCTTTGACACGCTTGTTCGCCAGTATGATCAGGCCGTCCTGCGCCTGGCTCTTCACGTTTCCGGCTCCGACACCGACGCCCAGGACATTGTGCAGGAGGCGTTTCTCAAAGCCTACCGGTATCTCGCGAACTTCCGCTTTGAATGCTCTTTCTATACCTGGCTCTACCGCATTGTGACGAATGTGGCGCTCGACTCAATGCGCCGGAAGAAGACGCGGCGGGAAGAGCCGGCGACTATTTCCGATGCTGCGGGCGGTTCGATTGACCTGCTCGGCAATCTGTCAGACGAGCGCTCCATGGCCAACCCGGCGCGCGAACTGGAGAACAAGGAACTGGGCACAAGGATCCATGCTGCCCTCGACAAACTGACGCCGCGGGAGCGCATGGTCTTCGAAATGAAGCATTACCAGGGCATGCGCCTGCGGGCCATCGGCGAGGTGCTGAATACAACGGAAGAAACTGCTAAAAATACGCTCTTTCGCGCCACCAAAAAATTGCGGGCTGACCTTGCTCCCGTCTACGTGACGGCACGGGAAGGTGCCCGGTGAAGGCCTACGGCTGGCAATCCATCTCCTGCGCCCTGGCGGAAGAGCGGTTGATGCTTCGTTTGTATGACGAACTGCCGACAAGCGAGGCTGAAGTGCTCGACGCACACCTCTCCGGCTGTGAGCATTGCCGCCGTGAACTGGCTGCCCTGCGGGCGCTTGGCGAGACGCTGGCTTCCGGACCGTCTGATGAACCATCGCAGCAGTTGCTGGCAGCGACGCGCGAGCGGCTGGATACTGCACTTGATGAAGCTTCGCGGCACAATATGCCGCTGCGGCAATCGTTCCTCGACCGCTATGTGCAGCCGCTGTTTAGCCCGCTGCAGCTTTCCGGCCGGGGCCTGCGCGCTGCCCCATTTACTGTGGCGGCCATGCTGCTGGCAGGTGTCGGTGCGGGAGGCTTCAGCGGCTACCAGCTTGGCGTAAAGGCGCACCCCGCTGCGGCGTCCGCGGCTCCAACTGCCCTGGTACCGGTCGCCAACTCTCCCATCGCGAGCGTCAGCAGCATCTCTCAGCAGGCGGACGGCAAGGGCGTGATGGTGCGCTATAACCGCCTGGTTCCGGAATCGCTGACCGGCTCGGCCGATGACGCGAACATCCGCGAGTTGCTGGCCATGGGCATTCAAACTCCGACCGGGCCGGATGTGCAGGACGCAGCTGCCCGCATGCTGGCCGATTCCTGCACGCATGGCCCCGAATGCGAAGACAGTCGCCTGCGCGGTGCGCTCATGACGGCGGCACGCTATGACGGCGATGCCAAGTTACGCAGCAAGGCCCTGAGCAGTCTTGAACCCTATATCGCGGAAGACATGCGTGTCCGCGACACCGTGCTGTACTCGCTGACCCATGATGCTTCAAACCAGGTACGGGCGACGGCGATGCAGATGCTGCATCCTGTTGAAGCGGATTCAAGTGTGCGTTCGGTACTGCAGACCGTCTCAAACAGCGACCGTGATCCGGCCATCCGTAGCCAGTCGGAACGCATGTCGCGCGATGCCAGCGATATCGGATTGCAGATCCAGTAAGTACATCAGCGAGGTAGCACCATGCTTCACTTGAAATCGAAATTCCGGCAAGCCGGCATGCTGCTGTGCGCCATTGCCGGCAGCACGGTTCCGGCGATCACAGCCCATGCCATTGTGCCCCAGGATGACGGAGTTGCACTGGTTTTCGTGGCCAATGTGGCCAGCTATCTGGGGGTGAACATCCGCGACCTGGATGAGTTTGGCGCGAGGGCACTGGGACTGAAAACGACCCACGGCGTTGAAGTGATCGCGGTCGATCACGATGCACCTGCCGGTAAAGCCGGCTTGCACCTCCGCGACGTCATCCTGACCGTCGACGGCAAGCCGGTCACCAGCGCGCTGCAGTTTCGCGAGACCATGAAGGCGTTTCCTCCGAACAAGGTCGTTGACCTGGGCATCATGCGGGCCGGCAAGCCGATGAAGTTTGCGATCAAGCTAGCCGATCGGGCCAGGGTACAGCAACAATCGTGGTTGCAACATTTCTCTGTTGCCGAGCCCGAGCTGGGCAACACCTTCAGCAGCGTAGTAGCGCGGCAGGGGGGACTGCCCGCAAACGATGACGAAGACGATACTTCCCACGATGTTGTGATGCCGCGACCTTATAGGATCGGGGCTGTGCTCGACTCACTCGGCCCGCAGCTTGCCGCTTACTTCGGGGTGAAGGACGGTTCCGGGATGCTGGTAAAAACGGTCGAGCCTGAAAGCCCCGCTGCGCAGGCCGGCCTGCAAGCCGGCGATGTGGTCCTGAAACTGAACGATGATCCCGTTGCGACCCCCATGGACTGGATGCGGGCCATGCACTCTGCCCAGGACAAGCCACTCCTGTTGACCATCATGCGCAACAAACGCGTTGAAGTGCTGACCATCGCCGCCTTGAGGACCCAGGCCATGCTGTTGTGGCCGTAATTTTGCCGGCTTAGTTCCTTCTCCGGGTAGCCTTCGTCTGATTTGTTCTATTTGACTGCGGGCCCACCCTCCGCCACTTACCGGGCGTCGCCGCTCAATTCACGGGCAGTACCGTTCACGGAACATCCATGCCGCCGGCTGCGTCCCGCTCCTGCTGAAATCCCATAGAAAGCTATAATTAACGTACGCTTATGCCGGTTTCTACCCATCGATCGAGTCTGTCCTTTCGTGCCAAAGCTGCTGTCCGCAAGACTCGGGAAATCGGCCTGGTGGGTCATGCGCTTGCCTCAACGCACCATCCTGTCATGGCGCAGATCGTGCCCATGCGGCGTTGCAATCTTTCCTGCGCGTACTGCAATGAGTACGATGACGTGTCAAAACCTGTGCCGCTGGCCGAGATGGAGCGGCGTATTGACGACCTGGGCCGGTTAGGAACCAGCATCATCACCATCTCTGGTGGTGAACCGCTACTGCATCCCGAGTTGGACGACATCATTCGCCGGATCCGCAAAGTTGGCGCAATGGCCGGCATGATCACCAATGGCTACCTGCTGGTCCCGGAAAGAATCAAGCGTCTCAACGCCGCCGGCCTCGATCACATGCAGATTTCCATCGACAACGTGCAGCCGGACGAGATTTCGAAGAAAAGCTTGAAAGTTCTCGACAAGAAGCTGCAGAACCTGTCGGAGTTCGCGGACTTCCATGTCAACATCAACTCGGTCGTTGGTGGCGGTATCAAAGATCCTCAGGACGCGCTCACGATCGGTCACCGGGCGCTCGAACTTGGCTTTACATCGACCATCGGGATCATCCACGATGGCAGTGGCCAGTTAAAGCCCCTGGTCGATGAGGAACGCCGCGTCTACTACGAAATGGTGAACCTGGAGAAGAAGAACTACTCTCGTTTCAACCACTTTCAGGAAGCTATTGCGAACGGTAAACCGAATGACTGGCGCTGCCGGGCCGGATCACGCTATCTCTATATCTGTGAAAACGGTCTTGTGCATTATTGCTCACAGCAGCGTGGCTGGCCGGGAACGCCGCTCGCTGACTACACGGATGCTGACCTGGACCGGGAATTTTTATCAGAAAAAAGCTGCGCGCCCAACTGCACTGTCTCCTGCGTGCATCAGATTTCGTATATCGATCACTGGCGGGCACCACAGCATCAGCAGACGTCTCCCGGCTTGCCTGCCGCGCCAGAAGCAGAAGATCAGACTTCCAGCCTGGTAAATATCCAGCTCTGAAGTGGTACCAGGGGCCCGTTACGTTACTAGTCGTTACTCAGATTCCGCTTCTACGTTACGGTAGAGGTCTGGCAATATCCCACTTAAGCTGTATGGTGAATGCATGCGGTGGTTCTTCTTGAACTGCCTTGAACGGAAGCCTTTCGGGGGAGGGGTTTTCGGATCAGGTGGCTAAAGAGGAACTGCCGCGGACTAACCAACATGAGTACGCTGCAGGAAAGGTATCCCGAATGAACTCGCTCCAACTTGCAAGCGCACTCGAACAGACCCGGTCCATCCCTTTAGATCAGATTGCCTCGGTCGCCATGGACCCCAAACGCAAACTGGCGGTTGTGCAATTGCACTCCGGCACTGAAGTTCAGATGGAAGTCACCGACTATCGCGACTTGATCGATAAGCTGACCGAGCTTTACTCAGGACAGTACGTAGCCTGATCTAGCCCCAGTCATGTGTCTTGACGTGCCCAGCCTGGTTTGCCCAGACTGGGCATTTTCCTTTGGTTTGTTAATCGTGCGTTGTTACGGCCGGGATCGTCACGACTGCCAGACCCTGGGGCGGAATGCTGAAGGTCAGCCGGCCCTGCTCGACCGGCAGCGTTTCCGGCGTTGCCTGCGCGCCGACCTGCCTCAACCGCTCCGTCTGCATTTTGCTCGGATACTGGGGGCTACCCATCGCTTTCCAGGCGTCGAGTGTATTGCCATGCGCTCCGTCTGCACGGGCGATGGTCGCCCTGGCCGACCCCGGCAGGTCACGCAGATCAATCGTGATCTCCTTATCGCCCGCCTCCGCACCGGGTTCGACCAGGTTCCACGCAGCAATAACCAGGCTTCCCTTGTCGTTCCTGGTGACCAGAACATCCGTGGCAGGATCGTTCAGCCGCGTCGTTCCCAGTTGGTGCAGGATCGAAAAGGCCGTGAAAGCTGGTTTCGGAATGTTATCTTCGGCAATCAGCCCATAACCACCATAGAACGGAGTCTTGACGACACCCTGTTCTTCAAACACATCGGAAAATGACCAGTACGACATCATCGTCGTCATGCCGTCACATGCGCGGATGGTATTCGCCATCCATGGGCCTATGTACGTAGAATCCGTAATTTCCTGCTGATTCATGTAGGTCGCGTTGAACTCGCTCCAGATGAGCGGCATCTCCGGCCTGGCAGAATGCTTGATCTGCTCGTGGACATGCGCGACGGCAGCGCACACCATGCCATGCGCCGGAATATCTGCGGCGTGGCCGAAAACATCCTGCGCAGTGTCGTTCCCATAGACATGCGTTGAGACAAAGTCGAGCGGGACCTTCTGTGCTGTCGCATGCGCAATCATCGCGTCGACCCACGCTGCCTGTGCGGTAGCCGGGCCACCCACGCGCAACCTCGGACTTACCTCCTTCACTGCGCGTGCGGCATGGTCATACAGTTCGAAATAGGTCTGCTGCGCCGGTCGTCCCGTCCAGAAATCAATATTTGGTTCATTCCATACTTCGAAGTACCACTGTGAGACTTCGTCAATGCCGTAACGATCAACCAGGTGCCGGGTAAAGGCCTGGACCAGGGCGCCCCATTTGTCGTAATCGGCCGGCGGCGCGACAATCTGCTTATACCAGAAAGCATGGTAGTCGAGGCGAGAGGCCATCTTCTTCGGCATAAAGCTGAGTTCGACAAAAGGTCTGATCCCGTTATCGAGCAGCCCGTCATAAATGTGATCGACATAGGACCAGTTATAGATAGGGGCGCCGTGTGCATCTTCGTCGTACACGCCGATATCGTCATCCAGGATGGCGTGGAAGCGGATGTACTTGAAGTCGGTGGCGGCTTTGACCGCACGCAGGTCGCGTCGATAGTCATCGCGCAGCGAGAGGACAGCGCGGCCGGAGCCGAACATCTGCTCCCAATAGTGCGGAAACGGCGTGCCTGCCGCGTGCGCGTCTATGGTGATGGTCTCCTGACTGGCAGGAGCCGCGATGACGGGATAGCTTGAGAGTAAGCAGGCGCAGAAAAGTCGACTGACCGGACGCAAGTTCATAAGAACCTCGATGGAAAACTCTAACCTGAATGCAATGCAAAGGCCAATTTCGCTGGGTCTTTATCTAGCTGCCACCCTATGTATCCTGAATCATCAACCATGCAATTACAACATGCAATGTTAGAATTACAAGGTGATCACTCGGAAGGTTCTGCCTGAAGTTGTCGAGCGACTACGCCATTTCCCGGCCGTTGGGCTACTTGGACCACGGCAGGTGGGCAAGACCACGCTGGCGCTTGCTGTAGCAAAAAAGCTGGGGGAAGAGGCCACATATCTTGACCTTGAGCTGCCCTCGGACCTGGTGAAACTGCGCGACCCGGAGCTCTACCTGGCAGAGCACGAGAACCACCTGGTGATCCTTGATGAGATTCATCGGCTTCCTGGTATTTTCCAGACGCTGCGCAGCCTGATCGATCGCCGGCGTCGCGGCCGCAAGCGCAATGGCCACTTCCTGCTGCTTGGTTCAGCCTCCATTGACCTGCTGCAGCAGTCCGCCGAGAGTCTTGCCGGCCGCATCGCTTATGAAGAATTGACGCCCCTCTCAATCGAGGAAGTTGGCCGCATTCGGGGGCGGCCCGAGCGCCTCTGGGTGCGTGGTGGTTTTCCAGACAGCTACCTTGCGGCCAACGATCGATCCAGCTTCGCGTGGCGGCAGGCATTTATCCAGACCTATCTGGAGCGCGATGTGCCGGCGCTTGGACCGCGCATTCCAGCCGAGACGCTTCATCGCTTCTGGCAGATGCTGGCCCACAACCAGGCACAGATGCTGAATGCTGCGCAAATTGCGCAGGGACTGGGTGTCAGCGGTGTGACGGTTGGCCGCTATCTCGACATCATGGTCGACCTGCTGCTGGTGCGAAGGCTTCAGCCGTGGACGTCCAATGCCGGCAAGCGCCTGGTGCGCTCGCCGAAGATTTATGTCCGTGACAGCGGTCTGGTGCATGCCCTGCTTGGCATCAGGGATAAGGAAGAACTGTTGGGCCATCCAGTCGTTGGTGCAAGCTGGGAGGGTTGGGTGATCGAGAACATCCTGAATGTTCTCCCGGCCTCGGCCCGTGCCAGCTTCTACCGAACGGCTGCGGGGGCGGAGATTGATCTCGTGCTGGAGTTTGGCCGAAAACAGCGCTGGGCCATCGAGGTAAAGCGCTCCATCAGCGATCCCTCGCCGAGCAAGGGCTTTTATATCGGCAGCGAAGATATAGGGGCTACCCGGCAGATCGTGATCTACCCGCGCGAGGAAAGCTTCAGGCTGAATGCCAAAACCGAGGTGATGTCGCTGGAAAGTCTACTGGCAGAAAAGACGATGCAGCGCCGGGAATGACGCTGCATCGCTGTTATATCTTCTGGACTGAATACGAACTGCCCGCGCGTGCTGATCGATCAGCCGTTGTGCGGGACGCGCTGTCTGACTTCTGCCGGAAGTAGCTCCTTGGCATAGACCTTCTTGGCGAGGCCAATCTTCTTCAGGAACAGGATGCCCCACCAGTTGAAGTCAACCTCATACCACGCCATGCCGTGTTTGGCAGAGACTGGATGGGCGTGGTGGTTGTTGTGCCAGCCTTCCCCGCCGGTCAGCAGGGCCACCCACCAGTTGTTCGTGGAGTCGTCTTTAACTGCCCAGCGGCGCGAACCGAACATGTGAGTGGCGGAGTTCACCAGCCAGGTAGCATGCCACCCGCAGACCACCCGCAGCACTGCTCCCCACAGCAGCCATCCAATGGCGTCATGCATGCCGCCAGCCAGGTAGCCCCCACTGAACAGGCCAGCGCCGAGAATGAAGATAGGCAGCCAATGATACTTGCTGAGCCAGCGGTAGTAGCTGTCCTTCATCAGGTCAGGCGCATAACGCTTGAGTAGCGGGCTATGGTTGTTCAGATTGCCGTTGGTGATCCAGCCCAGGTGCGACCACCATGCGCCTTCGCGCGGAGAGTGCGGATCGCCCGGCTTGTCCGTGTACTGGTGATGCAAGCGGTGCACGGCGACCCAGTAGATGGGTCCGCCCTGGAGCGACAGGGTCGCTCCCGTGGTGAGCGCGTATTCAAGCCATTTCGGCACCTGGTAGCCGCGATGCGTCAAAAGGCGGTGGTAGGCCATGGCGATGCCGCCATTCTGCGCGATGACCCACAGGACAGCCGTGATCGCGAGAGCCTTCCAAGAAAAAAAGAACAGGGCTGCGATCGCCGCAAGGTGGAAGGCCACCAGGAACAGCGTGAACGGCCAGTCCAGCGGGCCGGAGGCTGTTTCGAGAAGAATGATTTCCTTGTCGGAGGCAGAGTACATGCCGGCGTCGGTTGTGCCAGTGGGTAAAGATAGAGTGGAGGGATCAGTTGCGAGGGTGGCCGTCGTCATAATGTCTACTTCGGTCAAGGCTATCCTGCCGGATAGCCTGTTCGGGCTTGCACTTGTAAGACTTTGGTAAAACCAGGCACAAAGGGAAGCTATACGGTCGATGGAGCGTGCCTGCGCTAGAAGCGGGCTACCAGCCAGAGGCCCGCAATCATCAGGGCACATCCTGCAACTCGGGCGGGCGAAGCCGCATGCTGGCGGAAACCCAGCCAGCCGAACTGGTCCAGCAGTATGGATAGAACGACCGCCGCAGTGATGCTCAAACCGGTAAACACGCCGGAGCCGAGCTTCTGGGCCAGCGTCAGCCCTGCCATGGTGGAGGCAATGCTGATCAGACCGCCCAGCCACGCCCAGCCATTCACCTGGTGGATCCTCCCCACTGCAGGAAGCGGCTGCCGCAGGAACATTTCAACTAGCAGCAATCCGGCCAAACCGCTGGCGTATACGAAGATCCCGGCCCAGAGTGGCGATTCCAGTTGCTTGTTGAGTTGCGAGTTGCTGCCGGATTGGAAGGGATTCGCCGCGCCGGCGGCCAGGGCGATGAGCAATAGAACCCAGGGCATAGGGGGACTCCGTTGGAACTCTGACAGTCAGATGCAACGGAAAAGCAGGCACAGCCATCCCCACAGGTTGCGTGTCCTGCGAAGCTGCTTGAAGGGGTTGAAGCAGGACCGTATACTAGTATGTACGACCGTAGTAGTCGCCGTTCGGTTACACTGGTTACTGCAGATGCTCAGGCTCACTAAAAAAGCGGATTACGGATTGATGGCCTTGAAGTTTCTGGCCGAGCGTCCGGAGGTTGCCTCGCACAGCGCGAAGGATATTGCTGACGCGTATGGAATCCCGTCGCAGTTGCTGGCTAAAATCCTGCAGAGGTTGACCAAGGTAGGTCTGCTGCGCTCGCATGCCGGGATTAACGGCGGCTACGCTTTGTCACGGTCGCCCCGTGATATCAGCGCCTTTCAAGTGATCCGGGCGATAGACGGGCCGCTTTTTATCACGTCGTGTGATAACGGGTTGAGGCAGTGCGACCTTCACAACAGCTGCACCATCAAAGAACCATTACGCAAGGTGAACGACAGTATCGCGGATGTGCTGCAAGCTCTCACGATTGCCGACCTGTGTGAGTCAGAAGAAGCGCTCCAGCGGCATGCGCAGCGCCAGACGGCGGGCTTTGGAACGACGCTGGTCACACTGAATCGCAACGCGCCTGAACGTGCCATCAACCGCGCTTCTTAAGAGCAGCTGTCAAGCATTTTCGTTTTAGCATTTTTCGTTGAAAAGCAGGGAGATCGATATGAGTGCCATCGCCACAGAATTGAACATTGGCTCAGAGAACGGGATAACCGCGGCCGCTGTTGCCCAGGGCAACCCTACGGCCGCCCATGCTGAGAAGCTTCTGGTACAGCTTCCCATCTACATGGATAACCACGCGACCTCCAAGATGGATGCCCGCGTACTGGAAGCGATGCTGCCGTTCTTTACCAACGTATTTGGCAACGCGGCCAGCCGCAATCACTCTTTCGGGTGGAGCGCCGAACAAGCGGTGGATGTCGCTCGTGAGCAGGTGGCAAAGTTGATCGGCGCGACGTCGCGAGAGATCATCTTTACTTCCGGCGCCACGGAAAGTAACAACCTCGCGATTAAGGGCGTTGCTGAGATGTACCGTGAACGCGGTAACCACATCATCACCCAGGTGACAGAGCACAAGGCCGTGCTTGACACCTGCAAGCGACTGGAAAAGTCAGGCTATCGCGTCACGTATCTGCCGGTGCAGGCCGATGGCTTGATCAGTCTTGATGACCTGAAAGCAGCGATGACCGATCAGACGATTC
Source organism: uncultured Acetobacteraceae bacterium (assembly GCA_964658035.1). Classification (GTDB taxonomy): domain Bacteria; phylum Acidobacteriota; class Terriglobia; order Terriglobales; family Acidobacteriaceae. The sequence goes on along the minus strand of CAZZXL010000079.1, from coordinate 10,247 downwards.
TGGTCAGTATTATGTTTGCGAATAATGAGATTGGTGTTGTGCAGCCCGTCGCCGAAATTGGCAAGCTCTGCCACGAGAAGAACGTGATCTTCCATACGGACGGGGTGCAGGCTGTAGGTAAGATCCCGGTCGACGTGAATGCGATGAACATCGACATGCTCTCGCTCACCGCGCACAAAATCTATGGCCCAAAGGGCGTTGGTGCATTGTATGTGCGTCGCCGCAACCCCCGTGTCCAGCTTTCCGAGCAGATTAATGGCGGCGGTCATGAGCGTGGCATGCGTTCCGGCACGCTGAACGTGCCGGGTATCGTCGGTCTGGGCGCGGCATGCGAGATCGCACGTGAAGAAATGACCACCGAAGCCCAACGCCTGACCCGCTTGCGTGATCGTTTGAAGGCCCGCTTTGAATCTGTCCTCGACTACGTACACGTTAACGGTACGATGGAGCATCATCTGCCGGGCAATCTCAATATGAGCTTTGTCTATGTCGAAGGTGAATCCCTGCTGATGGGCATCAATGACATTGCGGTTTCCAGTGGATCTGCCTGCACCTCTGCGACGCTTGAGCCATCTTATGTATTGAAGGCTCTGGGGCTGGGCGACGACGTGGCGCACAGTTCCATCCGCTTCGGCCTTGGCCGCTTCAATACTGAAGCCGAAGTTGATTATGTAGCAGACAAGATTATTGACGTGGTCCAGAAGCTACGCGAACTTTCGCCGCTCTACGAGATGGTAAAAGAAGGCATCGACATTTCGAAGATCGAGTGGCAGGCGCACTAGACTTCAGGCACCATCAAGCGCACCACGCACAGATTGGCATTTAGAAACGCCCGGAGGAACACCCCATGGCCTATAGCGATAAAGTAATCGACCACTACAACAATCCCCGCAACGTCGGTCAACTCGATAAGTCGAGCTCTGAAGTTGGTACCGGGCTCGTCGGTGCACCGGAGTGTGGCGACGTGATGCGTCTCCAGATCAAGGTAAACCCCGTCACCCAGGTCATTGAAGAAGCAAAGTTCAAGACCTTCGGCTGCGGCTCGGCCATCGCCTCTTCATCGCTCGCCACCGAGTGGGTAAAAGGCAAGACGATTGAAGAAGCCATGGCGATCACCAACACTGAAATCGTGAAGGAACTTGCCCTGCCCCCGGTAAAGATTCATTGTTCGGTGCTGGCAGAAGATGCTATCCGTGCAGCGATCGGTGACTGGAAAAAGAAGAACAATGTCGCAGAAAATGTCGGGGCAGCTGTTGTCGCTGCGTATTAAGGCTGCTTGTCGATGACTCAATTAACATCCATTAAGCCTGCTGGAGCCACGGCAGAAACCCCGCAGCCTCTTCCGCTTGCCGCTGATAAAGACGGCGGCAAGCTTCAGGGTGTGCAGGTGACGGAGAAAGCGGTGCGCCGCATCCGCACAGCCATGGCCAAGGAAGGAATTTCGCCTGCAGAAGGCGGCCTGCGTCTTGGCATCCAGGGAGGCGGCTGCTCCGGTCTGTCGTACAACATCCGCTTTGACACGCAGCCCCGTGAGCGTGATCGCATCTACCAGTTTGATGATGTGCGCGTGTTTGTCGACCCGAAGTCATTCCTTTACCTGAATGGCATGATTCTTGACTATGAAGAGACCCTGATGCGCCAGGGCTTCAATTTCATCAATCCGAATTCCAAAAAATCCTGCGGCTGCGGTTCCTCCTTCTCCGGCTAGGTACTTGCGGTACGGGCGGCCGCGGCTCTGCCGCCTATGCTCCCGCTGGTCGCATGATTCTTATCGCAGGCTCTCGGCTTCGCCTGGCTTTAAGTTTGTTCAAATGCCGCTGACAGCCAGATCCCGGCGTCCAATGAAACTATGCCTACTCTAGATCAACTCGATGATGCGCCCGCGACCAGCGACTACTTCGCGGTTTTTGCCCTTCCGCGGAAGCTGACCATCGATACGCCTGCGCTCGAAAAGCGGTTTTACCAGCTAAGCCGTAAACTCCATCCGGATTTACATGCCCAGGCCGGGCCCGACACACAGGCTGCCATCCTCGCACAAAGCTCGCATTTGAATGATGCGTATCGCACACTCAAAAATCCGGTCGCGCGCGTCGAATACCTGCTTGCAATCACTGGAATCCGCATCCATGAAAACAACGCGGATAAAAAGACCGATGCCCCGCGTGTGCCGGCCGACCTGCTGGAAGAAGTCTTCGAATTGAATATGCAGCTGGAAGAAATGCGCGCGAATAAGAAGATGGGCGAGGATGACGCGCAATTGCGCGCCGACCTTGGGCGTGCGCGGACCCAGTTTACGGAACAACTGGCAGCAGTCGATGAGGATCTCACCAGGGCCGGTGCAGCATGGGACGGCGCGCTCGAGCAATCGGATGAAGTAGGCAAAGCCGCCATTGCGAAAGATCTCGCTGCGCTACTCGATCGTCGCGGCTATCTGCGCAACCTGGTGCGCGATGTAAATGAAACGCTGGGCACCCCCTGAACGCTGCCTGACGGCGCGAATGGATAGAAAAGAATGTCTGAAGAAAAACAAACCGGCGTCGGCAAGATTGTCGGCATCGATCTTGGCACCACCAACTCGCTCGTAGCTTTCATGCAGGGCGACACGCCCGTGGTCATTCCCGGCGAAGATGGTTCGAACCTCGTGCCGTCCGTCGTTGCTGTCCCGCTGCTTAAAGAAGGCTCTGCTGAAAACGCGAAGACTGCACGTGAAAAAGTCACTGTTGGCAATGCTGCGCGGACCTCACTGCTGACCTCGCCTGATCGCGCCATCTATTCCGTGAAGCGGTTGATGGGCCGGGGTATTGAAGATGTCGGGGAAGAGTTGAAGCTCTTTCCCTTTAAACTCGCGGCGGATATTCAGCCGGGTGAAGTGCTGCGCATTCTTCTGGGTGGCACTGAATATACACCGCCGGAAATTTCGGCCCACATTCTGCGTCAGCTCAAGCGCAACGCTGAGCGTTATTTTGGATCGCCCGTCACCCAGGCCGTAATCACCGTGCCCGCATACTTCAACGATGCGCAGCGCCAGGCTACGAAAGACGCCGGCCGCATGGCTGGACTGGAAGTGATGCGGCTGGTGAATGAGCCGACAGCCGCTGCGCTTGCCTATGGCCTCGATCGCAGGAACGAAGGTATCGTCGCTGTCTACGATCTTGGCGGCGGCACCTTTGATATTTCCATCCTCAAATTGCACGATGGCATTTTCGAGGTGATTGCTACCAACGGCGACACGCATCTGGGCGGCGATGACATCGACAATCTGTTGATTGCCGTTGCGATTGAAGACATCAAGGGCGATTACGGCATTGATCTGCGCCTCCCATCGGGGTCAAACGCAGAAACTATCCAGGCACTCCGCAAAGCCGTCATTGACGCGAAGATCCTGCTCTCCTTTGAGCAGTCAGCTTCCATCGATATCGTCCTGCCGAACAATCAAAACTATCAGCGCACCATTACGCGCGAACAGTATGAACAACTGATCACGCCGGTCATTGCGCGCACCGTTGAGCCCTGCAAATCCGCACTACGTGATGCCGGCATCAAGCCCGAGCAGATTGATGAAGTGGTGATGGTCGGCGGCTCGACGCGTATTCCAACGGTGCGAGCCCTGGTCGATGAACTGTTTGCCCTCGCGCCCCGTGGCAAGCACCCGCATATCGAACTGAATCCGGATGAAGTCGTTGCGCTTGGGGCGGCAGTGCAGGCGAACATTCTCGGCGGCGGTTCTGCTGCGACGGAAGACATGCTGCTGCTCGATGTCACGCCGCTCTCGCTGGGCATCGAAGCACTCGGCGGCGTAGTGGCCAAGATCATCCAGCGCAACTCGACCATTCCGGCATCGGCCACGGAACACTTCACTACCGGTGTAGATGGGCAGACGAATGTAGCTATCCATGTCCTGCAGGGTGAGCGTGAACTTGCAAAGGATTGCCGCTCGCTTGCTCGTTTTGATCTTAAGGGTATTCCGCCGATGACCGCAGGACTGCCGCGCATCGAAGTGAAATTCCTGATTGACGCCAACGGATTGCTACACGTATCAGCCACTGAGCAGCGTTCCGGCAAGGCTGCAGAAATCGAAGTCAAGCCAACCTACGGACTGACTGACGAACAGGTTGAGTCGATGATCCTCGAGTCGTTTGACTATGCCGAGCAGGATTTCGCGGAACGCCAGTTGATTGAAGCGAAGAACGAAGCCCACACCATCCTGGACGCCGTCACCAAGGCCCATGAGCATGCCGCGTGGCAGCAGCTCACAGCCGGCGAGCAAGGGGCGGTGGACGCAGCGCAGCACCACCTCGCCGGCATTGTTGAGGGCGATGATCTGGATGCAATCCGCGCCGGAACGGCCGCGCTGGACAAGGCAACGACCCGCTTCGCGGAGATCATGATGGATTCGGCAGTGACCAGCGCCATCGGCGGCCAGACCATGGATGAGGCCAGTGACAACCTAGGCCACGCACCCAATGCTCCTCACCCATTTGCGCCGGCTGACTTCAAGTAAGGTTAGAGAAACGAAAAGAGAAGAAACGAAGACATGTCTCAAACAGTTACGCAGCCTACGATCGACCTCGCCACACCACCCGCGCCTAACATCGTGCGCGTGACCTTTGAACCGGAGAACCGGACTGTAGAATTCGAGTATGGCACGTTGCCGTATGACCACCACGGCAAGCCAATGTCCTTCCTCGATGTCGCCGAAAATTACAATATTTTTCTCGACCATGCCTGCGGTGGCGTGTGTGCCTGCACCACCTGCCATCTCTACGTAAAAGAGGGCGCGGCCAATCTGACAGAAGCCGACGATGACGAGATGGACCGTGTCGACCTTTCGCCGGGTCTTCAACTGAATTCCCGGCTCGGTTGCCAGGCCGTCATCAAGGGACCGGGAACGTACGTCGTTGAGGTTCCTGCGTGGAACAAAAATTACGTACAGGAAGGCAAGCCGCTGACGGCCGAACAGATAGCGGCCAGGGACGCGCTCGCCATTGCAGAGAGAACCTTCGAGAACAAATAAGCAGCTTGCAACGAGCGTTGACGAGTGCCGCCCGTCAACGCTGAAGTTTTCGTTAGAGCAAATTACCTGAAGGTGTCGAGCGAAGATACGAAGAACACCGGCATTTTGGCCAGGAAAAGGCCAACCTGTACCCAGCCGGAAACACTATAGCATCAGGTAATCTGCTCTAGAAAACGCTTTTTCAGTTCAACATGTCCTGCCGGTGTGCCGTGTTCGCACCTCGATGGATGAGGGAAATATGTCAAAAGAGATTATGTGGTCCGACTCGGAAGAGATTGGCATCCAACTCCAGGAAAAATACCCGAACCTTGATCCATTGAAGGTGCGGTTTACGGAATTGCATAAATACGTAACCGAGTTGGAAGGCTTTGCCGACGATCCAGCTAAATCAAACGAAGGCCGGCTCGAAGCAATACAGATGGCCTGGTATGAAGAGTTTCAGGACGCCGCCAAGTAGACCATGGCAGCTGGCGCCGGCGCGGCTCAGCGGCAACTTCACGTTCTAGGGTGATTCCTGAGATCTTCTAGCTCGCTTTTTTTGCTGAAAACTCAGCCGGGATGCTTAGCCTGCCTCTCGGCCGTGACCTAGGTTGCGCTCGCTTCGACGCCCCCTTGGAAAGCGCAAACCCCGCTCGTCCAAACCCCAACGCTATCCAGCTGTAAGGCAGGCTTAAGCACATACAAACTGAGGCATCCTGTGCGAGTCTTGACCAGCAAGGAATGCTTGACGATAGGGCAGCGTGCGTCTAAATTGATCGTGAAACGGGAGTGGTAGAAGCAAAACGAAACATTTCACTCCTATCCCACTCGATCAAGGCAGGAATCTGGATGGCAGCAGGTAGCGAG
>CAZZXL010000079.1:0-4377 GCA_964658035.1 uncultured Acetobacteraceae bacterium | reverse complement strand
TCTCCCCATCGACACGCGCGAACTCGTTGACCGCGCCAAGGCCAGCGTTGACCTGCGCCTTAGCGATTTCGAACCCTCGTCCTCACTCGCCACGCCGGTGCACCTACCTGAGCGTCCTATTGTGGATGCTATCGATGCCCACAATCATCTGGACTCGATGCAGCCGGCGCAGGTTCTCGCAATCATGGATAGATGCGGTCTTGAGCGCATCATCAACATCACCATGAAGACTGGCGATGCCGGCTTAGAGAGCCTTCATCGCTTCCATTCGGCCGCGCCCGAGCGTTTCTCGACCATTGCCTGGATGGATTGGAACGGCGTTGAAAACGCTAGTTTCTGGAGCCAGTTGACGGACCAGTTCGAACGCATGGTGGAGCATGGCGCCTGTGGTTTGAAGCTTTGGAAAGACCTCGGGCTAAGCGTTCGTGATGCTGCCGGCAAATTGCTGCATATTGATGACGAGAGGCTCGCGCCGCTGTTTGAAAAAGCGGCCGAGCTCAATGTTCCAGTTATGTTTCATACTGCCGATCCCGATGCATTTTTTCGGCCGATCGACCGTTTCAATGAACGTTACGAAGAACTGGCAGCCCATCCTGACTGGGCTTTTCTCAGTGCGGAATTCTCTAAAGATGAATTGCTGCAGCAACGCGACAGGGTATTTGCGCGGCATCCCGGCACGCGTTTCATCGCGGCCCATGTTGCCGAAAGTGGAGAAAACCTGGCGCGTGTTTCGGCCATGCTCGAGAGCCATTCGAACGTGTGTCTTGACATGAGTGCCCGCGTGGCTGAGCTGGGTCGTCAACCGTATCGCGCTCGCGAATTCTTTCTGCGTTTTCAGGACCGCATCTTGTTTGGTACCGACCTGCTGCCCGACGACCACATGTATCGACTGCACTACAGGTTCTTCGAGACCTTCGATGAATATTTCGACTATCCCTCACATGCTTCGCGGCAAGGGCGTTGGCAGATCTACGGTATAGGCCTGCCCAGCGACGTACTGACAAAGATCTATCGGACAAATGCGCAAAAAGTTTTTGGCTGGAGTTAGAACAAATTTTCTGTACGGATAGAGCGAAGGCAAGCCAGAAAGGTCATAGCATCAGGTAATTTGCTCTCACGCCACGTGCTGTTAGGCAGAACGAGATTCTCCTGAGCCGGTTGCCCGGTAGGACCCAGTTAGTTGAAGCTGCATCGAGTGGGTGCTTACGTCGCACTTACCAGTCGAAAGCCTGCCGGTACAGGGTTACCACAGCAGCTTGCCGCTCCTGGTACACAGAGACGACATCGAAGCGTGTGGCCTCGGGTGGTGGGTCAATGCTTTTGACGTATTGGCGAGCGATACGCCGCAGCGTCTTACGCTTGTCTTCGTCTACTGCCGATTCAGCGGTAGCCACGGCATGGGTCGCACGGGTCTTGACCTCGATGAAGCAGAGGATGTCGCCCTCCCACGCGATCAGGTCAATATCGCCGCGCTGCCGCGGCGTCTGCCAGCGACGCGCAACGATCACGTAGCCCTTCTGCCGAAGATAGAAGAGTGCCAACAGTTCTCCCTGCTCACCCATTTCGAGGTGGGGTGCGAGCGGGGCCACGCGGCCGCTACTCAGTGCCAGGCGCCGCATGGCAGCAAGCGCGTACGGGTACAGGCGCAAGCGGAGAGAGGGAACGCGGGGCATTTGCTTCTATAGTGCGCCCGCAATACGCATTGGCCAAGGTTACTTTTTGCGCTGCTCTACAACACGCCTTGCCAGAGCTTGAGTTCGAGCGCCTGGGGGGCCTGTTCAACGCGCGAGTTGGACTTGCCGTTGACGCCGAAGATCATGGTTGCCCGCGTGTGTTCGTCATACTGCGGCCATGGCGGCAGATCGGGAGCTGCAGGCGTTTCGCCGCGAATGAAGCTGGCCCACGCTGCATGCATCTGCTTGCCCAGTAGTGCTTCGGCATCAGCGTCGTCGATCTGCTTATGAGGATGTCCCCAGACCATGCCGACTTCAAGTGAGTGGTAGGCGTTGCCCTGTAGTTTGCCCCTGGTTTCTTCAAACTCCAGTTCGTAGACGAAGGCGATGCCGCCACCTTTTACATGGCTCTCCGCTACTCGTATGGACGGCACCCAGTACTCTTCGGCGGTCACGGCGCGGACGCGACGCTGCTCGACGGTAAGTTGGGGATAAATGTTTTTGTACTGCTGGTAAATCGGATCGAAGGCAGTAACGCTCATGTTGCCGAGCTGGTACGCGGTAGCGTCCTTTGCCGGGTGGGGACCAATAAAGAAGGCACTCTCTTCACGGTTGGTACCGATGAGCAGACGTTTGCCGCGGGTCGAACCGGCAGCGATGGTGTCGATGGGCAGCCGGGGAATGAAGCTGCCATCGATCTCTGCGCGCAGAGGGAAGTGCTGTGGCCAGCTTTCCAGGAACTGTTGCTGCGCCTCGATGAGCGCTGTGCCAGCGGCCGTCTTGATGCTGGCCGTACTGCTGCCGGCTTGCTTCTGCCAGACTTCGCCGTAGCCTTTCGAGACGCCCGCACTGATGGTGCGCGGCCAGATACGTTCCGCACCACCGCTCTCCGAGATCACTTGGTGAAAGAGCGGCCCGGCGGCTGGAATGCCCATGAGAATGTCACAGAGCTTGGCGCCGGCGGATTGGCCGCCGATGGTGACGCGGGACGGGTCGCCGCCAAAGGCGCTGATGTTTTCATGTATCCACGCAAGTGCAGTGACCAGGTCATGTAGAGCATCGTTGGCGGTGCCGGCATAGGCCGCGCCGAGGAGTGGTTCGAGGTCGAGAAAGCCGAAGACACCCAGGCGGTAACCAACGGAGATACTGATGATGCCGTCCTGCGCAAATTGTGTCCCGTCATACATCGGCTCGAACGCATGGCCGCCGGTGAAGCCGCCGCCGTGGACCCAGACGAAAATAGGGAAGGGGCCGTCGCCTTCCGGCGCCCAGATGTTGAGATAAAGGCAATCTTCGCTGTGCGGTACTTCAAACTGTGTGGGCTGCATGGGCGCTGCAGGGAACTGTGTGGCCTGGCGGACGTTCTGCCACGGCCGTACTTTTTGCGTTCGAAGAAAGCGCAGCGGGCCGATTGGCGCCTCGGCGAAAGGGACGCCCCGGAACACGCGCACACCGTTGCTGGTTTCGCCGCGCAGCAGGCCAGCTGTCGTCCTGACGACAGGCGTTCCGGCCTGCGACAAAAGTCCCCGTGTCTGAAGAGCGAAGGCGGCCAGGCAGCCGTTGGCAAGAAAGCTTCGGCGAGTTAGCGCCGAACTGTTTCGCTTCTCCCGCAACGCGATGGCCGGCTCGATGCTGTTATAGCAACAGGATTTGTCGAAGAACATAGCAAAAGGGCAGGCGATAAGCGCGCTTTCAGGGCTAATCGCCTGCCGTCATTCTATTGCGCTTCCGGTAAGTTTAGCGAGCCTCGACGACGGCTGCTCCCTTGGGCCGGTTGTCGCTGGGTAAGGTGAAGACTACTGGCGACGCCGTCTCCGAAACAGTCCCATCGTACGCAATCGCGAGGATGTGAAGTACATTGCCCTGGCACTCAGGGATGGCAGCGCTACTGCGTGATGATGAAGCGTAGAGATACTTTTCATCGCTCGACAGGGAGAACGGCAGGACATTCCCCAGGCCTGAACACGTAGACATATTCATGGGCTGCGCAGTAAGCCTTTGCCTGGATGGCTGCGCTGAACAGCCCGATACCGACCATGCTTGAGAGTGCGATCTTCTTCGTCATAAGTCTCTCCGTCGCTCTGAGTTTGTATTCATGCCATGCCACGGAACCAGTCAGGAGCGCGTTAGAGGGAAATGGTCAGCAAAGGTTACAGACCCTTTCGGAAAAAAGTCAGAATGAGTGAGCCAGGCAAGAGCGCGGCCCGACTATGATGGGCGTAGGCAGGCCCGGTGGTGACGACAGGATGAAAGCTTCGACTGGGCTGCCCAAGGGCTATGAACCGGACTGGCTGGAAACGGATGCGAAGGTAACGGGCTGCCGCTACGAAGCTGGCGGGCTGCGGACACTGGCATTTGGTATTCCAATGGATGCAAACCACTTTACGATCGACTTCACCTACCACGCGCATGGCAAAGACTTCTTCGATTCGTTCCGTTCGCCAGTAGCGATTGGCCAGGGCGAGACAATCACCGTTTCGTATAACCCGCTGGAGCCGGCTGAGAATAATAAGTCGTTCGCTTCGCCCGCTCGCGGATTTCCGTTGTTTGCCTTCGGCATTGCCGGGTCGATTGTGCTGTCGCTGGTGTACCTGGGCTTGATGCGGGGCTGCCAGTAGGCGGTCTCTGAAGGTGGTCGCGGACTGTCTCAGAATTTCTGGTCTTCGGCATGGTCGGTATTTGTACTGGCAGCTCCTGGTGCGTC
>CAZZXL010000078.1:0-21637 GCA_964658035.1 uncultured Acetobacteraceae bacterium | reverse complement strand
CCTAAGCGATGTCATCCGCGCTCTCGACAAGAAAACACATGGTGAGTTCTCCCTGCGTCTGCTCGTTGCAGCACGCAGCGTGGCAGAACTCCACTCCATCTCCCCCACAGTGCATCGCGTCTTCGTTGAAGCACGCGCGCAGATCATGGAAGAGACCTTGGGTAATCTCTCGGCGTTCTATGCGATGTTTCCCGGCAACGCCAAGTTCAATGTTTTCCCGATGTGGCTTGCGGAGGACCACCACGCGCGGCTGTCTTCCATCTACGCGCCGAATCTGGCCATCTACACTCGGATGATCTCGATGCCGAGTACCTGAACGTCTACGAAACGCGAACCGGGACGCCGTTCTTTCAAGATGCGTATGTCGATGGCGTGCGGGTTCAACTCATCCTCGGTCCCACGGGCAGCGGCAAATCGGTGATGGGCAACGGTACTATCGCCCACGAGCAGAAATACGGTGGATTCACGTACATCTTTGACATCGGTGGAAGCTACGAGAGTGTAGTCGAGCTGTACGGCGGGCGGGTAGACCGCATCGGGAAAGATGGCCCGCGTGTGAACCCCTTCGCGCTGGAGCCGACTGAGAGCAACATCCAGTTTCTCTACAGCTTCATCAAGCTGCTGCTCACTAACGGTGGAGCAGAGCTGGAGCCGGAAGACGACGATGTGATCCATAAGGCGGTGCAGGATATGTACCTGCTCGATGCTTCGAACCGCCGCCTCTCGAATCTGTTTCTGCCGAAGAAGCTCGACCGTTACCTGTCGAAGTGGGTGGGCCGTGGCGTCTACAACGCCATCTTCGACAACGTGGAGGACAGTCTTTCGCTGTCTCGTATCCAGTGCTTCGACTTCCAGGGTGTCAACAATGCGCAGTATGCCGACCTGATCGAGCCGCTGATGGTGTGGCTGTTGCGGCGCATCAACGATGTGCTCTACAACCCCGCCAATCTCGGTGTACCCAAGCACATCCTGATCGAAGAGATCTTCTCTTCGATGAAGAACAAGCAGCTTCTTGACGGTGCGCTCGCCTCCATCAAGACGGTGCGGAAGAACCTTGGCGGCGTGACCATGATCGGCCAGTCCGCCGAGGATTTGGGAGCCAACGCCGACAGCATTGTGAACTCCTGCACGTCCTTCCTCTTCCTGCGTGATGCCACGTTCAATCGTAAGCGTTACGCCGAGTTGTTCAAGATGAACGATCAGCAGCTCGCTCTCTTCGAGAGCTTGCAGGATCGCGAGGCGCTGTACATGCGCCGCGATGGACTCACCAAAGTTATCAAGCTGAATCTTGACAGCCGCAGCTATGCCGCGTTCTCGACGAAGCCGAAGGACCGAGTACGCCGGTCGAAGCTAATCGCCAAGTACGGCCTCACAGAGGGCATCGCACGCTTTGCCCAGGGTGAGACCGAGTAATTCCAGAAAGGACAAAACCATGAAGCCGCCCATCCCCATCGCCGTTGCCCTCAACTTCGCTCTGGCCTCAGTCTCGTTGCACGCGTCTGAGCCAGCGCACCCGCTCCAGCCCAGTGCTCCGCGCACCGTTACTGTCTTGGAATCGCAGACGCCGCCCGTGATTCGTGCGGGCTTGCTGCAATCTACGCTCATTGTCCTTCCCGCAGAAGAGAAGGTTGCCAACGTCTTCGCGGGAGACACGGTGGATTGGGTGTTTGACGGCGGACATGTCGCTTCACGCTTTATCAGCGTGAAGCCGAAGACGGCCAATGGATCGACGGACATCCACATCGTCTCCGATCACGGTAACGAGTACACGCTCCAGCTTCGGGAGATTTCGGATGATATTGACGCCCACTACGACTCGAAGGTGCTAATCGAGCCCGGTGACAAATCGGCCAAAGACAAGTTGACACAGTTGCCAGTGTTCGTTCCCGCCGCTGACCTCGATAAAGCGAAGCTCGAAGCGGCCTCCGCGCAGGCTGCTCAGGCGGCCACGCTTAAAGCTGAACAGACGAAGGAAGAAGCGTACCGAAGCCAGTATCCGGGTTCGCTGCACTTCGATTATGTGTGGGACGAGAAAAAAGGCAAAGAACTCGGCCTGCAGCAGATCTGGCATGACGAAAAGTTCACCTATCTTCGCGGGCAATTTCAGGAGACGCCTGCCCTCTACGAGGTGAAGGAGAAGAAGCCTTCGCTCATCAACTTCGATTTCGCCAATGGTCTCTACACCGTTCCCAAACAGCTCGAAAACGGGTATCTCTCCATCGGGAAGCAGAAGGTGGAGTTTCACCGCGCCACGGAAGGGAGATAGCCATGCCCGAGCCGAATGAGAACATCCCTGCCACCGTCCCCGAGCAGCCAGAGTCGAAGCCGCCGCTGCGGAAGAGTATGCCTGTTGTGATCGCCCTGGTCGTGATTATCGGCTTGATCGGCATAGCGAACATCTCCAGCTTGCTCAGCGGCAACAAGAAGGCCGCTCAAAGGAGCGCGCTGACGATGAGTCCGACGACGCCGAATGCCCAACAGGTATCCAGCTTCGAGACGCAACAGCAGTTGCAGGCCCGGCATGATGCGGACGAGCGGCAGCGTCAGCAAGCACTGGCCGCCGCGATGCAGCAGCTCCAGCAGGAGCAGGACGTCCCTGGCCCCGAGTCCACGACGACGCCAGCGATGACGGCGGCGCAGCGTGACTCTATTTATGGTGGCAGTGCAAACGCTCCGCAGCGCACTTCCAATGTCTCGGAGGCACAGGCAGAGGCGAAACAGAAACGCCTTGCGGTCGAAAAACAAAAGCAGGACGCACTCAATAGCGATACTGTCGCGATTGATTTCTCACACGCAGGTGCGGGTTCTCCGGTCGCCGTATTGTCGGAAAAGCAAGTTGCCTCCGACTCGGCTAAGGGCGAGGACGCTCCAGCGAAGCCGGCCGCAGTTGACCCAGCTTCTCTTCCCACGTCAAAGACGAACCCAATGGGGCAGTACCCGTTCGACCTGTATCAGGGTCAGCTTTATCGGATCTTCGAGGGCACGGTGTTGGAGGGTGTTGTGACCAACCACATCGACGGAGGCTTGTCCGGCCCGATCCTCGTTATGCTGACGACGGATTATTACTCGCACGATCACCAGCAACTCTTGATGCCGCAGGGAACGCGGCTCATCGGCACTGTGCAGAGTGTAGGCAATGCCCAGCAGCGCAAGATGTTTGTCACCTTTCACCGTGCCGTCTGCCCGGATGGGTTCTCTCTCGACTTCGACAAATACCTTGGTCTCGATCAGATCGGGACAACGGGGCTGGCGACAAAGGTTGACCACGGCTATTTGATGGCCTTCGGCGCTGCTGCCGCCATCGGCGGGCTTGGCGGCCTTGCCCAGATTGGCAACAGTGGCACGGTACTTGATCCTTCCTCGCAGATTCGCAGTGGCATCTCGGAGCAGTCCGCAGCCGAAGGCGAACAGGTACTTAATCACTTCCTGAATAGGCTGCCGATCATCACCCTCAAGGAAGGCTCCCGCGCCCGCGTGTATATCGGGCGAGACATCCTGATCCCGTCTTACGCGGAGCATCGTGTCGATCCCACCCTCTAGGAGCTTTGCGATGAGTGACCAGTATCAACATCTCTTCCGAAAGTCGCTTGACGCAAAGCGCGGCGGCCATGCGGCATGGTCGGTGCAATCCACCGGCGAGCGAGTTGCGGTTGCACTTGTCCTCAATCGTGCCGATTGGCTTGCAGAGATCGACTATACGATTCCAGAGGCCATTGAGCGCAGCGGTGCCGAGTGGGTTTCGATCATTCCGCCAGTCGCGCGGCAACTTGAAGATGAGGCCGCATAGCCATGCGCATCGATAAGGCTCAACGTCTCGAAGTATTCGGAACGATGCTTGCCGTCCTGCTTGCCGTTGCGGTTGTTGCGACTCCTGCCGGGCGCAATGGACTGGCGTGGATTTACCTCCAATCCACCCAGGCAATCGAGCACACCTTTCATCTTCCGTTTCCGCTGGACAGGCTGGACCCAACCTGCCCTCAGTGCATGTAACCAAACCCAACACAGGAGGCACCATGAAACTCAACCCAAAGAATCGCAAATGGCTGATCGGAGGCAGTCTGCTCCTGCTGACTGCCACGCCCAGCTTCGCGCTCTTCGGGATCGGAGATATCGTCTTCGACCCGACCAGCTATGCCAGCCTTGTATCGCAGCTCACCACCCTTGAATCGCAGTACAACATGCTCAAGAACAACATCACGCATTTCTCTGCGAAGCAACAATGGCAGACCGCCCTCCACTCTCTCGAAAACCTGAACGTCGCAGATATGTTCGGCGAGTCAGTTGGGTTCAGGGTCTCCCTCAATAGCAACTCGCCGTCTACTTCGATTACCGCTTGGAAGACGGCCACGACTCCGATGAGTTCGAATGTCTCCACCTACCTCCAGGGGCAGGCACTCGGAAGCCCGCAGATGTCTCAACTCGCAATGGTTGAGATGTCCGATGCAATTTCACCGGATTGCATCACCGCAGTGGGTGCTTACCGGACTGCCAGGAGCCAAGGTTCAAGCGCGAACGCCAGCCTGAATCTCAGCCAGCTCGACGACACAGACGCGACCAACAGTGAGGTTCAGCAGCTTAATCTTCTGAACGCCGCCGAAGTGCAGAAGATGTCCGAGATGCAGAACCAGGGCGCACTCCAAGCGTGTCTTGCTTCGCAGATGGCTGTCTCCAACATGGAACGTCGCAACGCCGCTGCGACCGACCTCAACACCGCTGCTTTCGTGCAACAGCAGCACGCCACCAATGATGTAAGCGCCGCGAACGAGAGCAACACCTGGCGGACGTATTTGCCATAAACGGAGAACCATGTTGAAGCTCCTCAACACAAAGCTGCTGATTGCGATCCTTGCGGTGCTGGTGACAATCGCCAGCGCCGCGATCTACCAACGCCATGAGGCGGCCAAGGCCGCAGCCATCCTCGAACAGCAGCAGCGTGACGCGGAGCAACGCCGAAAAGAAGACGAGACGTTTCGCAAGAAGGTCGAGGAAGACAAGAAGCGGCATAGCTCCGCCGCCGGTGATGAAGGTAAGACCTGGAAGAGCTATATCCCGTAGTCCACGAGGGAGAGATTTGATATGAGCGCCGTCATCGTTCTCGCACAAGCATTGCCATCCGCATCGTCGGGCATGGACTGGCTCTACCAGTTCACCAACAACCTGACCAATCTCACGACGCAGAACGGCGGCGCACTGACCCAGCTAGGTTGGACAGAGTTGAGCTGTATCGCGCTCTTCACCCTTATTAACATGGTCATCAACTGGAACACCAGCACGATGACCTTCCGGCTACACCATCATCCCGTCCGCGCCGGTGATCTGACGCACTTCCTGCTCAAGCTCATTGTGTGCAGTCTGCTGTTGAACTATTGGGTGAATCCCTTTCCCGGTGCCAGTTTTGGCATCAACCACTTCTTCAGCTACATCGCCCAGGCGATGGTTGCGGCCTTCGACCAGAACTCGCTAGACCAGCTTCTTAACCTGCTCAAAACCGCAGGCGACGGAACCACGATGCCGTCATTTACTGCACCGGTTCAGATACTCTGCTACGTGCTCGCACAGATCATGCTTGGACTGGCTTCAGCCATCCTGTTTGTTATCAATTGCAGCGCCTTCATTCTTTATGGCGTAGCAGCTTTGTTCGGACCAGTATTTGTCCCTCTCCTAATGACCCAAACCTTCAAAGCCAAGTTCTTCCAGTTCCTCGATGTGCTCATCAGCTTTGCGATGATCCGCGCTGTCGCCGCTGCGTTCATTTACGTGTGGGCGGGATTTATGAACGGCTTCATTCAGCAGACCTTCAACGGCAACTATTCGATGGATATGTGGATCGCGAATTTGATCCCTTGCTTAATGGTTTTCGTCGCGTTCATCATCAATATGCTGTTCATTCCGAGCATGACGCAGGCTATCTTTGGCGGAGCTGCTGGAATGGCAGGAAGTATGGGCGGGGCAATCAGCAAAGCCGCTTCTATGGCGGCTGTAGCGGCCACAGGAGGCTAACGTCATGTTCTGGTCTTATCTCCAATATCTCTCGATCAAGCGCTTAGGACTGGCAAAGCCAATTCTCGCCATAGCACTTGTCATTTTGCTGGGGTGTTTGGTCGCTGGATTCATTTACGCCTCTATCGTCTTCCATGCCGTTTCGGAAAGGAGTCAGCATCCTCATGTCCACCCACACAGCACCCATTGATTACACGCTCACGCCCAAGCACGCCCTGCTCGCCGACCAGATCGGCAACGAGGTCTATTCCTCCCATTACGCCGAACGCAAAGCGTACCGCTTCATCGTCGGCTGTGGGACCGTACTACTCTGCGGCTCGATGTGGCTGAACTTCTCATTGGCCCACCGGCCAATCGCAGACCGCTACATCCGTATCGATGAGATGGGACGAGCACAAGCGATCCAGTACACCGACCTCAATTACAGTCCACGAGAGGGTGAAGTGCGTACGTATCTCACCGATTGGGCGAACTACCGCTACACCATCAACCGGGACGTGATTGCGAAGAAATATCCGTTGAACTACTACTTCCTCGCAGGGCCGCTTGCATCGCGTCTTATGGGAGCAGATAACGAGAACCATCTTGTCTCTCAAGTTGCGGGAGGTCAGGTCGAATCGAGCGACGTTCAGGTTCGGAATGTCACCATCACTTCCATGTCAGAGGAGACGGTACAAGGTCTCACGATTGCGCGTGGAACGGCTCTTGTGACCTTCGACAAGATCTTCTCCGAAGAACACTCACACGAGCCGCGCACGGAACATTGGCTTGCCTCGGTGACGTACTACCTGAACCCTAAGCAGGTATCCGACCAATCGCGCATCTACCCGCAGTATGAGTTCATCAATCCGTTGGGATTAGCCATCACGGAGTTCCACGAAAACCGTGTGTCCGTGGATGCCTTGACGCCGGGCATGAGTCCTAATGGGATCGTCCAGCCTGCGACGGGAGCGGCGCGATGAGTTTCGAACTCATATTGCCGTTCTTTCCCGAGGAGCTCCGGGCCCTTCTACTTGACCCGTCGATCTCCGATCTGATGATTAACGGGACGACGGGAGTGTTCGCGGATCGCGGCGGCGTGGTCGAGCGTATTCCGCTCTCCACGCCCTACACCAATGACCGCCTCACAGCCGCCATTGAGCGTGTCGCCCGCATCCTTGGCCAGGATTTGACCAGCCAGAATCCCATTCTGAATACACGCTTGCCTGACGGCTCGCGTGTGGCTGTCGTGGGCTCCCCATCATCCATTAATGGGCCGACCCTGACCGTCCGCAAATTCAATCGTTGGTTTACCTCGGATGAGCTGGTAGCAGCCGGCAGTTTGGACATGCGTGCAAGGGACGCGACGCTGGACCTAATTGCGAGGCGTAAAAATGGCATAATCAGCGGCGGAACTGGCTCGGGAAAGTCCACGTTGATGAAAGCCTTGTTAGACCATGTTCCGCTGCATGAACGGCTGGTGGTGATCGAGCAGCCGGCCGAGCTGAAGATCGCCCATCCGAATGCCGTTCGTTGGGAGGCGGTCGCCGCGATCCCAGGTCAGGTGGCCATCACGCCGAGCCAGCTTGTAGCGGCTGCTCTCCGCCATCGTCCGGACCGGATCATCATGGGCGAAATACGCGATGAGTGCGGCTACGACTTGCTCCAGGCCATGAACACCGGCCACGGTGGGACGCTCTCAACATTGCACGCCGATTCCGCCGTGGATGCCCTCGACAGACTCGCGGACATGGCCCTGAGTGCGAGGACCAATTTGGACCAGGCATTTGTCCGGTCGCAGACCGGCAAAGCCGTGGACTTTGTGTTGCATTGCGAGCGCGATGCCAAGGGCCGCCGCCGTGTGCGCGAGCTGATTATCGTGGCTGGTTACAGTCACGCCGAGCAATGCTTCCAGACGGAGGACATCTATCGTGCTTCCGCCGCCTGAACCGCAGGCACACCGCTAAGAGTCCCAACCCGAATCGAGGTCACTTCGATGGTCGAACATGCTGCCAAAACGGCTGCACAGCCCAACTCGTCTCAGAAAGCGCCCAGCGTGGCGTCCGTGAGGTTCCAGACACACGGGACGGTGTGCTTATTGCCGACCTTTGTGAACTCCTTGCCGCTTCGAATGAGGCTGCGGTTGGAGCAAACTTCCAGAGCCGAGATGAAGAGGATGACATCGGTGCATAAGGGGAGCCTTCCGCCTCGTATCCCGTCCTCTGCTCGGGGTCACGCTTCAGGGCCAAACCGGCGCCCTGCGGCTCGGCGTCGTTCTGCTTCGACTACGTCGCCCTTGCCGGGTCTCGGTTCCTCCCAAAAGAAGTTTGAACGCCGCAGCAACGAACGCTGCACAAACTTCTTTCGGGCCCCGCCAAGAAAGCACTCCTTGGCACTTGGGAGCCGGGCCCACTCGCTTGGCTTCGCCTGTGTGACCCGAGCAGGATACGGGAAATTCAACGAAACGGAGATCACCACCATGTACTCAAACAAAGTCACCCTCATCGGATTCATCGGCGCAGACGCGGAAGTTCGCACCAACAACGACCGCAGCCTTACCACTCTCTCACTGGCAACCAAGTCCTCCTACAAGAAGGACGGCAAGTACATCGAGCACACTGAATGGCACCGTTGCGTCGTCTTCGGGAAGCTCGGTGAGTTCGCCGCCACGCTTAAGAAGGGCGCGCACATCCAGGTCGAGGGCGAGCTGCGCAGCCGCAAGTACGACAGCACGAAGACCAACACCGAAGTGACCGTCTGGGAGATTCGGGTGAACTCGATTCTAATGCTGGATCGTGCCCAGAAAGCAGCGGCGGAAGACGACGAAGAAGTCACCGAGGATGAGGCCGCATAGGCTCTTACGTGACTGCAAAGAGGCCCGGCAACCACCGGGCTTCTTCGCCTGCTAAAGCCCTTGGGATCGCGCTTGCAAAGGAGGTAGTCAGATGCAACAAACAGCCAAAGACTTTCTCACTCGTTGCTTCGCGCCGGGATCGACGATTGCTCTCCTGCTACGCACGGAGAGCCCTGCAAAGACCATCCAGCGCATCGTCACGCTGGAGCAGGCTCTAGCACCTCGTTACCTCGGCTGGCTTGCGTATCAGAATCACAACGGTGCGAACATCTACGTTGCTGCCAATCCGCTTCGCTCCGGCAGCCGCAAGCGTACCAAAGAGTGCATCGCTTCCGTACGCCATCTCTATATAGATATCGATGACGATGGCGACGCCCGGCTCGCTGCGGTTCGAGCATCGGATGGCCTTCCCGTTCCGAGTGCCATCCTGTCAACATCGCCCGGCAAGTATCAGACGCTTTGGCAAGTGGAAGGCTTCGACGTTGCCACCCAGGAGATCATGCTCAAGCGGCTCGCCATCGTCTCCGGCGGCGATCCTGCTTGCACCGATTGCAACCGGGTGCTTCGCATCCCCGGCTTCCTGAATCGGAAGTATTCTCCCGCCCAGTCCGTGACGGTCGAATATCCCTCCGATGCGACCTACAGTCCTGCGGACTTTCGCTTGCCGGAGATGACGGAGTTTGCCGCACTACCGCTTCGCGGAAGCGCGCGGCCCCAGTCTCCTCACAAAGACACACATTCGGAGCACGATTGGGCGTGGGCCTGTCATGAGCTTGCCCAGAGCAAAGACGCGGGCAAGCTGACGCATGTGCTGGCATTCCGCCGCTCGGATAAGCCGAGTCCTCTCTACTACGCGCAACGCACCATCGACGTGGCTTCCGCCCATCAATGGCTGCTCGAAGGAACTCCCATCGAGGATGTCATCACGATGCTCAAAGTTCGCCGTGATGCCGAGCTTCCCGCTGCACTTTGCTCCGCTCGTGCGCGGGAGATTGCGGCAACGGCTCAGCGCATGATTTCTCGCAAAACGTTTGCTTGAACTGTCACCAGAAGGAGAACCAAATGCCACTACTCGAAGTCGTCCAAACCAAACACCTCAGCGCCTCCATCCGGCTCACTGATTCGACCGCTATGCAGGTCGATCAGTACGCCGCTTTCATCCACGCATCCGCAAACGATGTGGTCGAACAGGCGCTAGCGTATGTCTTCTCCAAAGACCGTGAGTTCCAGGAGTTTCTGCGCACCCCGGAAGCACAGCGGATTACGCCGACACTCCGTGTTCGTCGGGGCAACGGAAGCGATCCGTCGGAGCGGCCTGCACGCAAGCCTGTTTCCTCGGCATCTTCACCTGCACAAACACAGGCGGTAGTGGCGGGATCGAAGGCATAATCCCGCTGCAATATCTGTGGCAGAACCACAACGGTGCTGCGCACCGGAAGAACATTGACACTCCATCCCTCGGATGGGCGTGTTTTGAGCAGAAA
Source organism: uncultured Acetobacteraceae bacterium (assembly GCA_964658035.1). Classification (GTDB taxonomy): domain Bacteria; phylum Acidobacteriota; class Terriglobia; order Terriglobales; family Acidobacteriaceae. The sequence goes on along the minus strand of CAZZXL010000078.1, from coordinate 11,320 downwards.
CGGTTAGCAACGGTGAACACGCTGTACGGCAGCCACATAGCGAAGCGTCGTTCACCGTTGTAAACATCGCGTTCACCTTAGTGAACGCGGTCTGGGAGGTATTTCATATGAGGAGCACAGTTGTAGATCGGATAGACCGCCGCCTGAAGACCGGCGTGCGGCGTACTCAAACAGTGGGTACGCGCGTAACGCTTTCCGAAGAGAAAGAACTGATGACGGCTGCCCATGATGCGGGCTGCAACATCAGCGAGTGGTCACGCGATGTACTGATGAGCGCGGCGCGGCAATCGAAGGGTGATGCCGTGTTCACCGAACTTATCGCTACGCGGATGCTGCTTGTGAACCTGTTGAAGCCGCTCGCACTTGGCGAAAAGGTGTCACCCGCGTGGATCACAGAGGCGATGACGATGGTCCGCAAAGAGAAGCACAAAGCCGCGCAGGAAGTGATGCAGCAGTACACACAAGCCGCAGGAAAGGAGTAATTCGATGGCAACGCAATGGGGTAGAAAAGAATCGATCATCTGGCCGCCGCACGTTCCGCTGATGAGCTATTGTGCTGTGGCCGGAGCGCTTCTGCTCACGGTGTTCTTTGCATGGCAGACGTATGCGTTCCAGGTTTCGCCGCTCCAGAAAGCGTATTTGACGGACTATGTGCGCGCGGGTGTTGGCAGCACTTTCCGTGCTCATCAGAGCTACCGGCTTCTCTATCTCGGAGGCTCGAAAGCCAAGGCGCGTCCTGCTCTACCAGTGGACTTTGTGGACGGCACGATGACGCTACCGGATGGCAATCGTATGCCGTTCACACTGTCGGAGCTGGCTCAGGCTCAGGCCTACAGTTTTCCGTTTCGCGGCCCAGCCGTAAAGCTGGCCGACGCTTCGATGTACCGCTGGCTGCACGATGCGATCTACGGTGGCGTGAGTCCTTGGCGGACGTTCTCCGTCAGCTTCATCGAGGGCAGCGTCTGCCTCGCACTCCTGCTTGCACTGGCAGTCCCGAGGGACATTCGGCGGTTCAAAGAGATGAAGTATGGCCGTGTTTTGCGTGGTCCTCGGATGCTTGATCCAACTGAATTCAATAAGGCTCAGAAGGGTGACGGTCTCGGCTTCAAGACGACCGAGTCAGGCAGCATGATGCGGATTCCGTTGGCTAAAGAAGCGCAACATCTCCAACTCATGGGCGACACCGGCGTAGGAAAAACTCAACTCATCATGCAGTGCCTTCGCCAGATCAGAGGACGGGGTGACTCTGCCATCATCTACGACCCCGCCTGCGAGTACATCCAGCGATTCTATGACAGCGAACGCGGTGACATCGTGCTCAATCCTCTCGACGCCCGCTGCCCCTATTGGGGCCCGGCGCAGGAGTTGGAATCGGAAGATGAAGCCTATGCGATTGCCACGTCTTTGTACGCTCCCAAGACCGATAAGGTCGATGAGTTCTTCCACGAAACACCCGCTCAAATCTTCGCTCACCTCCTGAAGCGCGGCCCGACGCCACACCAGCTTGCGGCGTGGATGTCGAGTGACACAGAGCTGATGACGATGGTCGATGGGACGGAGATGGCCTTCTATATAGATAGGAAAGCAGGGCCGCAGCGGGCCGGTGTCCTGTCCTCACTCGGGCTTGTAGCAAAGTCCTTCCGCATGCTGCCAGAGCGGGACGAGAATCGTGCCGTCTGGAATGCCCGTACCTGGTCGAAGACGCGCCGAGGGTGGATCTTCATCACCTCGCGTCCACCGGAGCGGGATACGCTTCGTCCACTGCATTCGCTTTGGATCGACCTGCTGGTGATGCGGCTGCTCACTGCTCCGCAACCCGGACAGAAGCCTGTCTGGTTCGTCATTGATGAGCTGGCGAGCTTACAGAGATTGCCGCAACTTCATACCGCCATCACCGAGAACAGAAAGTCCAAGAATCCTCTCATCCTCGGCTTCCAGGGGAAGGCGCAGCTTGAAGTCATCTATGGTCATCTGGCGGAGGTCATGCTCTCCCAGCCCGCCACGAAAATTTTCATGAAGACGGCTGAGCCGAAGGCTGCCGAGTGGATATCGGAGGCTATCGGCAAGGTCGAGATCGAGCGGCTGAAAGAGACCAAGTTCGACGGCACCCGCTCCGGTCACAACTTCACTGTCGAGCGCCAGATCGAGCCGCTGGTCATGGGTTCGGAGATCAGCGGTTTGGACGATCGTCACGCCTATCTCAAGCTGGGTAACAGCGTGGCGCGGTTTGCTTTTGACTATATGGACTTACCTACGCTGACGCCCGCTTTTCTTCCACGGAAGACCGGTGGTGGCCTTAGTTTCAACCCCGATACGTTGGATCAGATTCCGCCGGCTCCTGCGCCCGATGATGGCACGGAGCAGATCAGTGAGACACAGGCCTCAACTGAGAGTGACGGCCCGCACGATAAGGAACGCGCTCCGATTGCGTGGCCTACGCCAGCCGCCGTGCAGCAATCAGAAGAGCAAAAGCCCACGCTTCAAGAGCAGCAAGATGAGCTTGAAGAAGAACAGGCACATGGACCTGCGCTCATTCGGGAGACATAGGCAATGCTCGACATCTCCAAACCATTAAATGCTGCCCAGGCGCAGAGCTATCACAAGCTCGATTACACTTCGCCCACGCAGAGTTACTACGCCCAAGGCGATCAAGTGAAGGGTGAATGGCAGGGCGGGCTCGCCGAGTCGATGGGGGTCTCCGGTGAGGTTTCCGCATTGGAGTTCTCGCGGCTCACCGAAGGCCAGCATCCGGTCACCGGCGCGCAGATGGTGCGGCATCGCATCTCCACGGAGTACACCAATCCCGATGGCTCGACGACTAAGGCCGTCGCCCATCGTGCCGGTTGGGATGCGATGTTTGCACCCGCGAAGTCCGTCTCATTGACTGCGTTGGTCGGCGGCGATGACCGCATCCGCGTGGCGCATCGTGAAGCGGTAACGATCGCGTTGGATGAGTTGGAGAAGTACACGCACGCCCGTCTCGGTGGCAACAAGCCCGCCGAGCAGACGGGCAAATTCCTGGCCGCCAAGTTTGAGCACGACACCGCCCGTCCGGTGGACGGCTACGCCGCTCCACAACTTCACACCCATGCCGTTATCTTCAATGTGACTCAGCGTGCAGATGGCACGACGCGGGCGTTGCAGGAACAGCCGTTCTTCGAAAGTCAGAACTTTGTGACGGCGGTCTATCAGTCGGAGTTGATGTATCGCCTGCGTGGCCTCGGCTATGAGATCGAGCCGGGCGCGAGCGGTGCGCCTGAAATCAAGTCCTATTCCGCCGACTACCTGAAAGCCTCCAGCCTGCGCCGCGAGAAGATCAAGGAAGAGATGGAACGGCGCGGCGTCTCCGGCCCGGAGGCGGCGGAGATCGCCGCACGCTCTACCCGCGAAAAGAAACACACGTTGACGCCCGCTGAGGTACTGGCGGCCCATCGGGAGGTCGCCGCCGAGTATGGCAACCAGCCGCAGCGAGTCGTTGCCGAAGCCCGCGAACGGGCACTGGCGCATCAGCACACTCCCGACCGCGTAGCCCATGCACGCGAAGCTATCACCTATGCGCGGAGCAGCTTGTTCGAGCGTGAAGCCGTGTTGGACGAACGCCTGTTGCTTCGGGATTCGCTGCGACGCGGGATGGGGGAAACCACCTACGCGCAGATTCGCGCGGAGTTCGAGACGCGACAGCAACGCGGCGATTTTCTCTCTGTCGAAGGTCACAAGTATGCTTCCAGCCGTAGCTTCACCACGCCGGAAACGATCGCCGCTGAACGAGTCAACATCGCCCAGGTGCAGGCGGGAAAGAACACAGTTCCGCCGATCATGTCGGCGGAACTGGCGGAGAAGGAAGCCCGCTCACGCGACTTCCTGAACGACTCCCAGCGCATTGTAATCGAACAGGTGCTGAATTCCACCGACCGTATCCAAGGCTTACAGGGAAAAGCTGGGACCGGGAAGACGACCGTGCTTTCTTCCATCCGTGAAGGGGCGGAAAAGAGTGGTCTCACCGTAGAGGGTTTCGCCCCCACATCCCGCGCCGCCGGTCAGCTTCGTGAGGCCGGAATTAACGCCAGCACGTTGCAGAGCTTTCTTGCGCGGCGCACCGAGAGCGCAGGCCCGGAGCCTGCCACCCGACACCTTTATATGCTCGACGAGTCGAGTCTTGCTAGCACCCGGCAGATGCGGGACTTTCTCCAGAAGCTTACGCCCAACGACCGTGTTCTGGTGATCGGGGATACCGCCCAGCATCAGGGCGTAGACGCTGGCCGTCCGTTCCAGCAGATGCAAGAGGCCGGGATGCGGACTGCCCAGCTTGATCGCATCATGAGGCAGCGCGACCCGGAATTACTGCAGGCCGTCGAGCATCTGGCGAAGAACGAAACCCGTGAGGGTATCGCCCTTCTACGTGAGCAGGGACGCATCACTGAGGTATCAAACCGGCAGGAACGCATCTCAGCGATTGCGAGGGATTATGCAGCGCGGCCCCAGAACACAATCGTGGTCTCTCCCGACAACAAGAGCCGTCAGGAGATCAATGAAGCCGTCCGCGCGGAGCTGATACAGGCTGGCAAATTGCAGAATGATGGTCAGACATTTCGGACGCTCTTCCATCGCTCCGACATGACCGGAGCTGACCGTACCTGGGCAGCGCGATACAGCACTGGCGACGTGATCCAGTACAGCACCGGCAGCAAAGAGCTTGGCATCGACCGCAACAGCTTTGCTATGGTTCAAGGCGTCGATGCGAAGGCGAATTTGCTGAACGTTCAACGTGCCGATGGCGAAACAGTTGCTTACGATCCGCGCCGATTGCGTGGAGTCAATGTCTTCCGCGAACAGGAGCGCGAGTTTGCTACTGGAGATCGGCTCCAGTTCGTTGCTCCGCTCAAGGAGCTTGGCGTCGCCAACCGTGACCTCGCTACCGTCCAGCGGATCGAAGATGGCCGCATGACGGTGGTAATGGATGGCAAGAACAAGCGCACGATCACCTTCGATACGGAGCAAGTGCGGCAGTTCGATCACGGCTATGCCGTGACCTCGCACAGCTCGCAGGGACTCACCGCAGAGCGGGTACTGGCCCACTTCGACACCGAAGGCCCGCGCGGATTGGTAAATAACCGGCTTGCCTATGTCGCCATCTCGCGTGCTTCCCACGACGCCCATATCTACACTAACGACGCTGCTCATCTCGGGAAACGCCTCGCCACCGATGTATCGAAGACGGCGGCCATCGACCTCTCGCATCCCCCAACGAAGTCCGAGGTAGAGCGGGCCGTCTCGGCCTTCCGAAAGAACGACCCCGCTACGGCCACGACGATCCTTCAGCAGGATGGCCGTGTCCATGAATACGCCAGCGCGGAACACCGCGTTGCCGCCGTCGCACTCGCGTATGCTTCGCATCAGGATCGCGCCGTAGTCGTTGCACCGGACGCAGCCGAACGAAGAGAACTGACGCAACTTATCCGTGATGAACTGCGCCAGCAGGGGCGGCTGTCTCCCGAAAGCCATACGTTGTCCGTATGGGTGAAACAGAATTTCGGCAATCCGCGCCTCGCCGCTAATTACGTCGCTGGCGATCAAATTCATTACAAGGCAGGAAGCCTTGAGCATGGCATTTTGGACAACGGCACCGCCACGGTATTGTCGGTGGATACAAAAGCGAACCGTCTTGCGGTTGCCACACGCGATGGCAACGAGGTCAGCTACAACCCCGCTCTGCTCAAGAATATCACTTCTCAAAGCAATGTTTTTCGAGAAGAGGTGCGCGATATCTCAGAGGGTGAGCGCATCCGATTCACCGCCACCGCCCAGGACTTCCATCACCGCAAAGGTGACTTCGCCACCGTCGAGCGCATTAGCGAAGGTCGTTCATTGACAATACGGAACGACCAAGGCAAGTCGATCGCACTCTCGGAAGAACAATCCCACAACATCGACTATGGCTACGTTGCCGACCGGATGCCGCATCGTGGCGTGGATCATGTCATCGTGAGCGGTGAGGCTGCGCAACTTGCCGCCATGCAGAAGGACTTTGCAAAGCTCTCCGGCCAGACACGCGACCTTGCCATCTATACCTCGGATGGCCGTGGACTCGCGCAGGAGAAGTCTAGTCCCGCCGTCGAAGTTGCATCACTGGCCCTACAGCCCGGTGTGAAGCCAAGTCCCATCGTTGCGAGGCCGGAGATTCTAGTTGAAGGCTTCAGCCGTGGACGTTAGCTACTGACGAGTCTATCTGCGCACCACACGTTCAGTTGTCACGCAAGTAGTTTCTGGAGGTTCCTATGTATCTCATCTTTCATCTGCTCCGGCGTCTTACCGCGAAGGGTCGCTAGCATCTCAACGGTATACGGGATGTCTGAAGGGTGAGCGATGCGTTCGCGGAGTTGCGTGAAAGGGCCATCGCTCTCGGTAAGTAGTCGATCTGCTGGCATCGACAAGGCGAGTTGTTGTCCTCGCGGGTTAGACAACATCGCCGCATTGATTGAAAAGTAGCATCCCAGTTCTGCTGCCCGTTGTGCATCAGACTTCGAGCCACTAAACCAATGAAGAATCACTTTCCCGTTCGAGCGGTCGAAGTGTTGCTCAATCAGTTCAATTACGAGCTTCGCTGAACGGACACTGTGAACCGTCAAGATCTTATTAGCAGAGCGTGAGCAGCTTTGCAACACATGCCTAAAGATTTCCGTCTGCATTTCAAGCGACCGATAGTAGCGCGGTCCAGCATCAATTCCAACTTCACCGATATACCGGGTCTGCGATAAGTATTCGTCCCACAGGGAGATTTCATCGGCCCGTTCATGCACAAGCTGCGGATGCAATCCAAGTGCTGCGCGAACGAAACGAGTCGATTCTGTTAGCTCCCGATTACGCGGCCATGCTTTAGGAGTGGTGGTTACCGTGAGCGTGAAGACTTCGGCCCGCTCGGCCTCACGGACCGCCGACGGAAAGTCTTCATAAAGGTCGAGATGGCAATGCATATCAGCGAAGTGTGTAGGCATGAAATCTCAATGAGGAGTTGTTACGACGCCCTTCAATAGACTACCCACCTCGTTCATGCCACGCAGATACACCTCGGCCAAGGCTTTCTGTCGGCTGGCATTCTCATCAACTAATGGACCAGATTTGTGGATCAAGATCGGAGCGAGACTAGGTCTTTCGACAAGCCTCCCAATAGCGACTTGGAATGAACGCACCTGAACACCCTCGGCCTCGGAGGAGTTCAATGGTGATACTTTGAGGTTCGCAAGCGTGTATGTCGTAGGATCGTTCCCTTGAATTCCTCTTTTGATTGCCGCTCGTCTTATCAAACACGGCAAGCAGAAGCCACAATGCTCCGTTCCATGACCCTTCCAACGCGCCTTGGTGGGCGAGGCACAGGAAAGACTCTCTGGGACCGCCTTTTTCAGCACAGGAGGGTTCGCGCACGCAGCTACCATCTCTCCTTTGGTCTTGTCCCAGTATGGATTTTCGATCTCTACCGATATAGCGAGCTTTCGCAGAAGATCGTTCCAACGGGCGATGTAGAACGGATGTGTCGTGCGCGTGCTAAGCGAGCCCAGCCTGAGCTGATCGAGCGGAACGTTCAATGCGATCAGCCCATTCTCTGGACACTTCAATTTGCAAGACCGTCCCAAGCCGCTTCCCGCCAGAGCACCTGCCGCGAAAAAGAGAAAGGACCGTCCTCGCGTAGAGTCTTCAGGCGTCACATCCTTTACAAGGTCTTTGGGAAAACTCATCCAGACACGTAGCCGACGGAACAGGCGGTTCGGATATTCAGTCTCCAGACGCCTAAACAATGTCTCCTGGGCGGCGCTGACAGCGCCCTCCCCGGCATGGCTCACAAAGAGCGGGTTTCCATTTTTTTGGAGAGCATCAATGGCCCCGATAAGACTATCCAGCCCTCCTGAGAAGAGCGAGATTTCGTCAAACGCTGGCTGCGGATAAATGAGCGGCTCGGTCTGGACAATTTGTTCGAACCCGGTCGGCCTAGGTCGAAATCCAAATTCCCAGCGATCTCCGGTTAGGAAATTCAGCATCCGTTGAAGTATGCCGGAGACACCATTCCAACGGCTCGGATCACTGACGGGCACCACGACCCTAAGCTCCCGTGTCCAGTTGTCTTGTGATTCCGCCCTACGGGATATGCGCGTATCGGCAGCATAGACCTGTGCCGCGAGCACGAGTAAATCAACACCGATCTCTGACGGATAGACATTCATCGCAGCCAGGTCATCCAGTGCACGGCCCACGCCATAATCTAGATGTTTTATCGCCTGAACAAATTCGATGGAGGTGACTACTTCTTCTCCACGCAGCTCGATAGCGGCTGTGTCTTTCAGTCCGAATCGCCCGACGATGAGATGACGGCTCATGGTTTATCAACCTCCGCTTCCGCCATGCTTGTAAGGATGGAATAGCTTTGTTCGTACACGGTGTCGATCGTCCGTGTCACCTGATCTTGGGTGAGCGAGGCCGAACCCAATTGATTCGTGGCAAAGGCATCCGCTACAGCCCGTTCGACGAACTCGAACAACTGCGACTGAATCGCCTCTGCCTGCTTCGCATCCTGTGGTAAAGAGATCGCTTGTGCCCCAATGTCGTTACAGAGCCGCGCTTCAATCGCATGCGCGACGTTCAGTTCCAAGATCGTTTGGACTTGCGCGACCGTTAAAGCATCGAAATCGGTGATCCCATTCTCCGTCAAATCAACGATCGTTTCCACGAAAGCTTCCCTTGCGATACTGTCATCAATAGATCCACCGTCGGGGCAGATAACCTCCATCATGCCGAGGAAGATTTCCTCAATTGGACGGCCTGCGAGTCGTTCCAGACCGAGTGCTCGCAGAACAGCCGGTGCATTTCCTGCAAGCGTCGAACTTAGAACATTTGCTAAACGCGATGTCGATCCGCGAGATACGACCATCCTGCGGGCGGCATTGCGGCTACCGCCGGATGAAGTAGAAACGTAATTTGAGATAGCACGCCCAAGACTGCGACGGTCACTTCCTCCAGAGGATAAGAACCGGGTGAAGCTATTCCGCGCGGCGGTGTAACGCTTCGGATCGCCTGCGGGCGGGGTCGCAGGACTCGGTGGTGAACCGGGGGCAGCTCCCCCTCCGATGTTGGGGGCTATTCCCGGAAGTGGAGGAGGCGAACCCGTTCCATCGGCAGGGGAGGGCGGATTCGGAACTGCTGGATTCGGCGTAGGACTCCCTCCTTCATCACCTCCACCAAGCCAAGATGGAATTAGCGGCTTGCCACCACCAGCGCCTTTGTAGGAGTTCGAGGTGCCCACTATCGCCCTCCCGTGGAGCGCATCCGTAATGAACTCGCAGCCGCAGTTTTTAAGAACGAAGTTCCGGTGGTGCTCCAGACTTGAAGAAGTTCATCAAAGCGCTTCGTACTACCAGCGTCCTTCAAGGTGCTCGTCCATCCACTGCATACCCATGGGCCTAGTTGTGAAGCAGGTAGTGCCTCCAGGAAATCCAATAGATTGGGCTGTAAGGTCGGCTGCGCACGGACGAGGACTGCCAAACCGTCGACACCCTCCGGCATCTTCTCGAAGGAGCCGGACGCCATAATGCGAGCACGCAACATCTCGAATGCTTGTGCGGCTTCTGGTGGGGCAAGTCCCCGCAAGCTCGGCTCTTCGGCCTGTACCGCCAACTTTGCTCCAAGCAGGCGTTCGACAATGGCCGCGACCTGTCCGAATGCGGTTGCAGCGCCAAAGTAATCCTTCCGGTCTTTGGCTACGAAGAGGTATGGGCGCAGGTCAGTCGTAGCAAGTGAAGGTTCGAGGCGCGCCCATTCCATGGTGATCTGCGATGCAGCCCACTCCGCGAGCATCGCACTTTGCTCGCTCTCGGTTGTACTCGTATCAGACTTTGTCGCCGTCTTCTTTTGTGCAGGCTTGCTCGTCTCCGATTCATCTTTCGCCGGTGGTTCTGAGACTGGCTGGGCGAATTTCTTCGCTTTACCTTCCAATGCGGCCAGTTCGCGGCAAATACCGTCCGGAGCCGAAGCAGATGCAATCGCGATCTGGTCGAAGACGCGGCCATTGAATCGCTCAACCAGCATGAGCTTAGCCAATACGGGCAAGTTCACGTCACTGCCGAAACCCCGAGCCTCTGCGGACGCGCGACGCAGCAGCAGTGTATTCAGGAAGCGCTTAATCTGACGAGGATTTCCGCGCGTACCACTGGCGAGCAATGGGCCAATCTGATCTGAGATCAGAAGCGCATTGTGAGCCTTCTTCTCTTTCTCACCGAGTGCAGCTTTCGTCGTTGCCGAATCGAGTACGCCTCCAAGCCATGGCCTCGTCAGTAGATTCCTCGCGGCGCTTATCAAGCTGCTAAAACCAGGATCGTTTTCACCCAGTTCTGCGCCGACGAGCAGGAGCGTGACGTAGATGCGTGTTTCCGGCTGTCCCAGCGCGGGAATTCGGAATGGAACTTGGATCAGCTTCTCAAGGTAATTCCTCGCATAGGCCTGCGGCCCAGTACTGTCCGGCAACTCTGGAAAATGCTTGCGAACCGAGTACTCAATCATCGCCTCGTCAGCAGCGACGACGAAGGCGGTGCGTGCCGTAAACACGAAGAGACGAATCGCTTCCAATGTTTCGATGGCGGTTTCAGGAAGACAACGATCGAGATCGTCTACGAGAACGACGAGTTGGTCGATCTCTGCCTCGTCGAGGAGCTTATCGAACGACTTTCGGAACTCCGCAATCTCCTCGGGCACATTGTTGAACTTCTCTTCGCCCTTTTCTTTTAGGAGATCCTTTGCTCCATCGAGCAGGTCGCCTATTTTTTCCTTCGTAAGATTTGCTGGATTCGCCACCAAACCTTCGAGACTTGCCATCATCCCCAACATGCCAAGCTGATAATGGCCGGTATAGAAGCCGGCAACAGCGGCAATCAAACCGCCGCCCCGTTTCGCCAGCTTGAGCAAATCAATACGATGAAAGACATCTTTCACCACAGCCGATGCCTTCGTCATAGCGGGGCGCTTTTTGAGAAGTTCTGTAACGATGCCTTCAATGAGCGCGATCTTGGCGTCTTCAAAGCCCTGAAATCGCCATCCATTGAATTTCAGACAGAGCACCCGATCCTGACCGGCCAACGATGCCTCGACCATCTCAAGCACGCTGGATTTCCCCGCCCCCCAGTCTCCGTGAACTCCGATGGTGATCGGATGTTCCGACCGCTGGCGCAACAGTGCGACGATCGTCTTCGCGATCGGTTCGTTGTTCAGTAGATCGACTTTTGTCTCATTGTCCGAAAGGATCATGCACAACCTGCGCCAACCTCAGCATTGCGATCGTGGC
>CAZZXL010000077.1:0-21774 GCA_964658035.1 uncultured Acetobacteraceae bacterium | reverse complement strand
GAGGTTGGTCACCGGTCGAGGTTGGTGGACGTGCGGGCTGGTAAGAGTGCGACCAGCGGGAGCATGCTCTTGCGCCCACAGGCACCGGCGCCCGTACGGCCAGTACCTAATTTGTATTGGCTAATTCTTTGGCCCGCTGCGTGGCGCGCATAACAGCTTTGATCAACGTGACGCGCAGGCCGCCTTCTTCGAGTTCGAGGATGCCGTCAATGGTGCAGCCGGCCGGCGTGGTGACGGCATCTTTGAGCAAGGCTGGATGGTAGCCCGTTTCAAGCACCATTTTGGCTGCGCCGAAGGTGGTTTGTGCGGCGAGCAGGGTGGCGATATCGCGCGGCAGGCCGACTTTCACGCCTGCTTCGGCGAGCGATTCGAGAATGATGTAGATGAAGGCGGGACCGCTGGCGGAGAGGCCGGTAACGGCGTCCATATGTTTTTCATCCACGTTGACGGTGCGGCCGATGGTGTCGAACAGGGTGGTCGCAAGCTGCAGCTGTTCGGCAGACGCGTGGCGGCCACGGCAGAGGGCGGCGATCCCGGCGCCGAGGGCTGAGGGAGTGTTGGGCATGGCGCGGACCACGGCAATCTGCTTTCCACAGCCTTGTTCTAAGGACGCTTCGATTGCGCCGGTTTTTACGGATGCAGCGAATGAAACGATGAGCGCGCCCGGCTTGAGCTCGGGAGCGATGAGCCGGACCAGGTCGGGAATCTGCATCGGCTTGACGCCGAGCAGTACCAGGTCTGCTCCGGCCACGGCTGCGGCATTGTCCGTGGTGACGTCTACGCCCCACTGCGCGGAGAGCGCGAGCGCTTTTTCTTCATGCTGGACGGTAGCGACGAGTTGATCGGCTTCGAGGATTTTCGACTTGAGAAAGGCCTGGAGCAGGATGCCGCCCATCTTGCCGGCGCCGAGGATGGCGACGCGCACATTGCTGAAGGCTGGATCGCGTACGGTGGGGGCCGTTGGAGTTGGAAGTGGTGGCGTGCTCAAGAATGTCTCCTGCGTTGTTGCGAATAGTTTATTTGGCGGATTGCTGCGTGGCGATCCAGGTGTCGATGCGCTGGGTGAGTACATCGAGCGGCAGTGCGCCGGCATCGATGCACTGGTCATGGAAAGCCTTGATGTCGAACTTCGGACCAAGTGCTTTTTCTGCCTTGGCGCGGAGTTCAAGAAACTTGAGCTGGCCAACTTTGTAGCCGAGTGCCTGCGAGGGCCAGGCGATATAACGATCGGTCTCGGACTGAACGTCTGTTTCGCCGATGGAGGAATGGGCGTGGAAATAATCGACCACCTGCTGCCGGTTCCAATGTTCGGCATGCACACCGGTGTCAACCACCAGGCGGATGGCACGCCAGATATCGCCCTGCAGGCGGCCATAATCGCTGTACGGATCCTGGTAGAAGCCGACATCTTTGCCGAGGTGTTCGGCGTACAGTCCCCAGCCTTCCGTGAAGGCGATGTAGAACTCATGCTTGCGGAACTCGGGAACGTCGGTGAGTTCCTGCGCAATGGAGATCTGTAGATGGTGGCCGGGCAAACCTTCGTGATAGGCGATGGCCTCGACATCAGTGAGTGAGCGGTCGGCAAAATTGTAGGTGTCGACGAAGATTGCCCCAGGCCGTTTCCCGTCGGGCGTGCCGGGCTGGTAGTAAGCGGTGGCGCTGTCTTTCTCCATGAAGGCGGGGACAGCGCGTACTTCGAAGGGAGCCTTTGGCAGGCGTCCGAAAAGCTGCGGCAGCTTTGGCTTCATCTGCTCGATGTGGCCACGATAGGCATTCAGTAAGGCATCCGCGGAGGCCGGCACCAGTTTCTGGTTGGTCTTGATGGAAGCCTGCATGGCTTTCAGGTCGGCAAAGCCAAGTTTGTGCGCGATGGCGAGCATCTGCGCTTCGTCTTCAGCAACCTGCTGTTCGCCGATGGTGTGAATCTGTTCCGGTGTCAGATCGGTGGTAGTCGTTTCGCGGACGAGAAAGGCGTAATAGTCTTTGCCGTCAGCGAGCGACCAGATGCCAGGATCGGTGCGGCCGTGTGGTTCATACTGCGCCTGCAGAAACTTGCCGAAGCGGGCGTAAGCAGGCAGGACCTGGCGGGTAATGGCGTTCAGAATCTCCTGCTTATCACTCGCCTGGTCGGCAGCGGAGATGCTTGCGGGGAACTTCTTGAGCGGCAGGGCGAAAGGCGTGTCTTCAGGCTTGCGGGTGGCGATGGCGGTGGTCTGCACGATGGCCTTGTCGATCAGATACTTCGGGATAACGCGATTGTCGTCGACGCCGGTCATCAGGTTGGTGGTGATCTGGTTGAAGGCCGTCGGGACCTGCTTGAGCCGGGCGATGTAGTTGTCGTAGTCCTTCTGCGAGTCGAAGCTGAGCTGGGGCACCAGTTGCGGCAGGTCGAGGTGGAGACCGCTCATCTGGTTGATGGGCATCTCCCAGCGTTTGAAGCGGGCTTCTTCCTGGCGTTCGACGAGGTCGCGGACGAGGATGTCTTTGCTGAGTTTTTCCTGGTCGCTGAGACCGGCGGTCTCGATGGCGCCAAGGCGATCGAGGAAGGCGCGGCCGCGATCAAGCGCGGCGTTGTAGGCTTCTACCGAATAGTCGCTGAGCTGGTCATCATAGCGCTTGTCGCCGAGCTGCGAGGCCTCCTCGGGATTGTGCTTGAGCTGGTCTTCCCAGTAGTCGGCGAAAACTTTATTCAGGTCGGCGGCGCGCCGGGTGGCTGGCTGTGGCACGTCAGCGGCATGGGCCAGGCTGCAGGCCAGGAGGGGGGTGACGAGGATGAGGCTGAGGCGCATCGGGCGAGGCTTTCTTTCGGCTTGGTTCAATCCGCTTGGTTCAGTGTAGCGGCTTACCGATGGGCGAGCTACCCTCCCCGATAATGATCGCGGGCTGATGCCTGCCTGTCAGACTTCGACCTGTCGGATACGTGAGGATTTATGGTCGGAGGCGATGACGCCGTCGCGGATGGTGACGACGCGATGAGCGTATTCGGCGATGTCGGGCTCGTGGGTGACGAGGATGATGGTGTTGCCGCGGCTGTGCAGGGTGTCGAAGAGTGCCATGATCTCGTCGCCGGTTTTGGAGTCGAGGTTGCCGGTGGGTTCGTCGGCCAGGATGATGGATGGCCGGTTGATGAGGGCGCGCGCGATCGCGACTCTCTGGCGCTGACCGCCGGAGAGTTCATTAGGCTTGTGGTTCATGCGGGCTTCAAGATTGACGGCAGCAAGCGCGGCCTTGGCGCGTTCCAGGCGTTCTGCTGAAGGCGTCCCGTTGTAGATGAGCGGCAGTTCCACGTTATGCAGAGCGGAAGCGCGGGCCAGCAGGTTAAATGTTTGGAAAACAAAGCCGATTTCGCGGTTGCGGATACGCGCGAGTTCATCGTCATTCAGTTCACTGACGACGTGGCCGTTGAGCCAGTATTTGCCCTGGCTGGGCGTGTCCAGGCAGCCGATCAGATTCATCAGCGTCGATTTGCCGGAACCGGACGGGCCCATGATGGCGACGTATTCATTGTGCTTGATCTTCAGGCTCACGCCGCGCAGTGCCTGCACCTGCTGTTCGGAGCCCATGTCGTAGGTTTTCCAAAGGTCTTCAACGACAATGACGTCTCCCTGCGGCACTACGGGTGCCGTGAGCGACTGCGTGGGGATTGCGGTCTCAAGCGCCATTTGTTACTCCAATCCGGATCGCCGGGATGCTGCTCTTAATGCATTTCTGTTGCTGCGGGGCTTAGGAAGCGGGGGTGTCGCCGACGCCGCCAGTCGTATCAAGCTTGACCAGGCTGTTGTTTTCAAGGGTGCGCAGGATTTTGTAGGGTCCTGTGACGATGGTGTCGCCTTCTTTGAGGCCGCTGGTGACTTCAATATCAGTGGCGCCGGTGACGCCCGTTTTAACCGGAACAAAGGTGACGCGGAGCTTACCGTTGTGTTTTTCGTCATGCACGACGAAGACTCCCTGGGCCGGCGTATCGTCGGCTGCGGGCTGGGTGGCGGCATTGACTTTACCCTTTTCGTCCTTCTTGACCAGTTCGCTGGGCTTACGCATAGTGAGCGCCTGGATGGGCAGCGAAACGGCATTCGGCTGCTGGGCTGTCGTGATTTTCGCGGTGGCTGAAAGGCCGGGACGCAGGTCGTCCGAGGGGCTGTCGAGGGTAACGACTACTTTGAAGTCTTTGGCTTCTTCTGTGCCCGTAGTGCTCTGGCTGGTGGCAATGCCGGTTGAGCGGAGGATGGCCTGGTCGCCGATAAGAGTGACATGACCTTTAAAAATTTTGCCGGGAAGGGCATCGACGGTGACGTCGGCGGACTGGCCCATTTTCAGATCGACAATGTCGGTTTCGTCAACTTTGACCTCGGCAGTGATGACGGACATGTCGGCAAGGGTCATCAGGGTGCTGCCTTCGGCATTCTGCAGGCCAACGACAACGGTTTCGCCCTGGCGGACAGGCAGGTTGGTGACGATGCCGTTGAAAGGGGCGACGCTGGTGGTTTTATTCAGAGTGTCGAAGGTGGTGCGCAGGTTGGCGTTGGCTTCCTGCACTTTGCCCTGTGCGGAAGCGGTCTGGGCCTTGGCCTGGGCCAGCGCGGCCTGGTCCTGGGCGAGGGTGGCGACGTCAGTGTCGTAGGCAGCCTTCTTGGAGTCGTAATCCTGCTTGGAGAGGAGCTGCTCGTTGAATAACTGCTGGGCGCGATCGAAATCGAGTCGCTTCTGTTCGAGGTCAGCCTTGGCGTGGGCGATGACTGCCTCGGCCGTGTTTTCGGCTGCGAGGTAGGAGCTGACGTCGGTTTTGGCAGAGGAAATGGTGGCCTGCTGGGCGTCGACGCCGGCTTTGGCCTGCACGTTTTCGACCGTGGCGAGGACCTGGCCTTTTTTGACGTGGTCGCCTTCATGCACGTCGAGGTTAATGATGCGGCCAAAGGCGGTTGCGCCCACGTTGACGTAGGTTTTCGGCTTGATTTCGCCTGTCCCGCTGACAGTGGCGACAATGGTACCCCGTTGTACCTTGCCGGTAACTACCTTCACGTACCCGGATTGGGCGCGCATGACAGAAAAGGTGACGATGCCAGCAGCTACAATCACAATGACGGCAATAATTACGATTTGTTTGGCTTTCATCGAGGTTGTCGTCGCGCTCCCAGTCGTTTTCCCGGCCTGTCAGCAGCTAGTACGTAGAGTTGTTCCGACTGGTTCCGGTAAAGGTGGACCAGGAAAGCTCGTTCGACCGCCGCAGATGCCGGAGAGTAACAGTGTCCCAGATGATATCAGGTGACTACCGGATAGCAAGGGCGTCGCTGAGATGCTCACTCCTTGTATAACGTTGACCTAAACCCTTAGAATGACCGTTGTTGTCCCCAGGAGTCCTAGCTGTATATGTCTAGCCATCGATCG
Organism: uncultured Acetobacteraceae bacterium; assembly: GCA_964658035.1. Taxonomy (GTDB): domain Bacteria; phylum Acidobacteriota; class Terriglobia; order Terriglobales; family Acidobacteriaceae. The sequence goes on along the minus strand of CAZZXL010000077.1, from coordinate 16,392 downwards.
CTGTTTCCTCGATCTTTCAGTAGAAGTCTGGCCGGCACGGTGTTGGCCATTTCATTTGCAGGCAGCGCGCTGCTCCTGACGGTACCGATGCTTCGCGCACAGGACGCGGCAGCCAGTCAGCAGCCGGACGCGAGCCAATCGACGAGCGATCCTTTGCAGCGGCAGTTGAGTGACAAAGAGAAGTTCCAGCAGCAGAAAGAGCTGAAGCACGAGCTGCACGGGGCTTATAAACGGTGGGTCGACGAGGACGTTCGCTGGATCATTACTGACCAGGAACTGAAGGCTTTCAAGAGCCTGAGCAATGATGAAGAGCGCGATAACTTTATCGAGAATTTCTGGCAGCGGCGGAATCCCAGCCCCGATTCGCCTGAGAACGAGTTCAAAGAAGAGCATTACCGGCGTATTGCGTACGCAAACGACCATTATGCTGCCGGCAAGCCGGGATGGAAGTCAGACCGCGGCCACATTTATATTTCGTTTGGAAAACCGGACAGTATCGAGTCCCACCCCAGTGGCGGCAGTTACGAGCGGCCCATGGAAGAGGGCGGCGGCGAGACCTCGACCTTCCCCTTCGAGACCTGGCATTACCGGTACCTGGAAGGCATTGGCGAGAACATCGATATCGAGTTTGTGGATACCTGCCAGTGCGGCGATTACCACATGACGATCGATCGCTCTGAAAAAGACGCCCTGCTGCACACACCGGGGGCAGGCGCCACCATGTACGAACAGATGGGCATGTCAAAGAAGGCGGACCGCTTCAAGGGCGGCATGGAGAACCTTGGTAATGGTCCCATGTCTTCCGGCCAGCAAAGCAAGGAGTTCGACCGGATTGAGCAGTATGCCAAGCTGCAGGCAGCGCCTGCGGTCAAGTTCAAGGACCTGGAATCATTCCTGGTGGACCACAAGGTATTGACCGGGCCAATCTTCCCGTTCGACGTCCGCGTGGACTACGTAAAGGTGACAGAAGATACCGATCTGGTGCCTATCACCCTCCAGATTCGCAATAAAGACATCACTTTCAACACCAAAGATGGAGTTTCAAAGGGTGTCGTCAACGTTTTATGCCGCGTGGCGACGATTACGGACCACGTAGTACAGACCTTTGAAGAAACGCTCGAGGTCGAGCAGCCCAGCGAACTGTTGCCGAAGACGCTTGAGACTTCGCAGGTCTACTGGAAGGCGCTGCCGTTACGGCCAGGGCGTTATCGCGTCGACATCGCGATCAAGGACGTCAACAATCCGGACCACATTGGCAAGTGGGCCCAGGGAATCATTGTTCCCAAGTACGACGATGAGAAGCTGGATGCGTCTTCGCTGATCCTGGCGGACAAGATGGAGCGGGTGGCTTCGAAGCAGATCGGTACGGGCGAGTTCATTATCAGCAATACGTTCATTCGGCCGCGGGTGAGTGCGAACGTGATGACGCCAGTGGTGTTCAAGCAGAACCAGAAGCTGAATTTCTGGATGCAGGTTTATAACCTGGGGATTGACGAGAAGACGAAGCAGAATTCGGCGTCTGTTTCCTACCAGATCACGGATATGGCGACGAATAAGCTGATTTTGGATACGTCAGAAAACAGTAAGACGCTGGGACCGAACTCTGACCAGCTGACGGTGGAAAAATCAGTGCCGCTGGACGCTTTGCAGCCTGGCAAGTACCAGGTGAAGATCAAAATCAACGACAGCGTCTCCAAACAGGAAATTGCCCGAATGGTGCCGTTTACGGTGGAATAGTAGTATCTTCTTGTGTACAGGGTAACCACCTGCGCGATGGTCTGCAGATGTGATCCGCGGGATAAGAGGCACAGACGAAGTATCCGGTGAAGTTACGGAATGTCCAATCCGCTTTGCTCGCGGCGTCAGGTTTGCTGATTGCCGCGGCGCCGTTTTCCCCGATGTTCGCGGAGACGACGGTTGCCGGTGTGGTCCGCGACTCGAGCGGCGCTCCGCAGATGGACGTGCTGGTGCAGTTGATGCGTGAGGATTCGAGCATCATCCAGGCAGTGCGGACGGATGCTCGGGGAAGCTACCTGATGGCGGGGATCCTGCCCGGCGTGTACCAGCTGAAAGCTATCGAAACTTCATTCCTGCCGACGCTGCGGGAAAATCTTCATGTCAGCGGGAAAGGCTGGACCGAGGCCAACCTGACGCTGAGCACGCTGATGGAAGCCCTGAGCTGGCTACCGGCGCACAAGCGGAATGTTGCTGAGCCGCAGGATGACTGGACCTGGACGCTGCGATCGGCTGCCTATCGGCCGCTGTTGCGGTATGTGGATGCGGACGGGTTGGAGACGATCGAGTCTCCCGAAAGTTCTGTTTCGCGTAAGAAGGGCCGCGTCCTGATTGAGAGCGGCGCCCGCGCTTTCGCAGAAGGCGGAGTGCAGCAGACGGTCGAGTTCCAGCACCAGGAGCAGCGCGGTTCGCAGACGATGGTCCGTGGCCGGGTGAGCGATACACCCGGGGGCCCGATGGCACTGACTGCCGGCTTTTCGCAGCAGAACATGGTTGGCAGTGGGATGACTTCAGTGATTGCGGTTGAGAGTGATCCCGGGATCAGTGGGGGAATAGGCGGAGGGAATGGTGTGGGACTGCGGACCATCTCCCTGCGCAGTGCGGATACGATGCGGCTGCTGCCGGAATTGGTGATAGAAGCGGGCAGCGAGATCGATGTGTATGGGCTTGGCAGCCAGTCAGCGACGGCGGTGCGTCCGTTTGCCAACGTGTCCTGGAACAAGGGCAACGCGACGGTGAGTTATGCGGTGGCTACTTTGCCGCGAAGCGGTAGTGCAGCGGAACTTGCCGGGAGCCATGATGGTTCGTCAGGAAGCCTTGTCGGTGAACAGAACGGCATGGTGCGCTCGGAACATGGACTGCACCAGGCAATCGAAGTGGCGTATGCCGGGTCGTCGTTCGATGCGTCTGCCAGCGTTTACCAGGACCGGGTCGACCATCCTGTGCTTGATGCTTCGGGGCTGGTGGACGGGGCTGAACTCGCGAGCGGCAACTATCTTTTTGATCCGGTGACGGAGATTTCGCGGGTGGTCGGCGATGATTATTCCTCGCGCGGCGTGGTGATGCAGGTAACGCATCATGGCGCTTCTTCGTTCTACGAGACGCTTGCGTTTGCGACGGGCAGTGCCCTTTCTGCTCCACAGCGGACGGTTGGTCCGCAGGGCCCGGGCTTCCGGGTGGCCAATGCCGAGTCCCTTGCCTTGCTGCTTGGAGGGAAGACGCCGCATACGGGAACGACCTGGCGAGCGTCTTACCGGTTGCAGCCGGGTGATTCTATCAATGCCGTCGACTTGTTTGAAGCGGGGATGGCGGACGCTTACCTGAGCGTTTTTCTGCGACAGCCCCTGCATCATGGCCGGATCTTTCCGGGTGGTGTGGATGCGGTAATCGATGTGAAGAACCTGCTGGCAGAGGGGTATCATCCCTTCCTGACGAGTGACGGGAATACGCTGTTTTTTGCGCAGGTGGACCGCTCCATCCGGGGTGGTCTGGCGTTCTACTTCTAACGGTTCGCTGGTTGGAGAGATGCAGGTCCCTCCACTGCGCTGCGCCATACGCTTCGATCGGGATGACAAGTGTTAGTGGGTGATGTTCTACGTGGATTGAGTACAGTGACTCAGCCATGAAAACGTCGTCCCTCCACTTAGCTGCGCTTCTTTCGGGTGACAAGTGATGGGTGTCTTTGCGGAGGCCCACATCTCAGAAGCGAGATATGGGGCACCCGTTGTTGGCGTTTTGTTTTGGCATTGCTGGTGGATTGAGGGGCGGAAACGCAGGTTCCTCCACCACACCTTGCTTCGCGCGGATGACAAAGCCCTACTCTGCGCCAATAACCTACGACGGCATGGCGCCGTGATTGGTGCATGCGCTTCGGCCGGGGTGCAATTATCTATGAGCCATCGGTAACCGTTCGATCAGGCGTCGGGATGACAATTTCAATGTGGCGTGGGGATGACCAGGTCGCGATCGCGGACGCCTATCAGGTAGAGAAGACTGTCGAGGCCTAGGTGCGACAGGGAATGCTTTGCGCTTTCGCGGACCAGTGGCTTCGCATGGAAGGCGATGCCCATGCCGGCCAGCTTGAGCATCGGCAGATCATTCGCGCCGTCACCGACGGCAACCACCTGTTCCAGTGAGAAGCGTTCCCGCAGAGCGAGATCCTGCAGCAGTTCGGCTTTTCTAGCTCCATCGACGATGACGCCCTTGACTTCACCGGTGACGACTCCGTCGACCATGTCGAGCTGATTGGCGTAAATGTAATCGATGCCGAGACGTTTCTGCAGGTGATCCCCGAAGAAGTGAAAGCCTCCGGAAAGAATGGCTGTTTTGTAACCGAGAAGTTTAAGAGTGCTGACCAGGCGGTCGGCGCCTTCGACTAATGGAATGGTGTTGAGCAGGCCGTGGACCTTCTCCGCGGGCAGGCCCTTCAGCAGGGCGACGCGCCGGCGAAAGCTTTCCTTGAACTCGAGTTCACCGCGCATGGCTGCGGCAGTAATGGCGACAACCTTGTCGGCTACGCCGGCGAGCTTGGCCAGTTCATCGATGACTTCGCCCTGGATGAGGGTGGAATCCATATCAAAGGCGAAGAGGCGGCGGTTGCGCCGGAAGATGCTTTCGCGCTGAAAAGCGATGTCGACTTCTTCTTCCTGAGCTATTTGTAACAGTGAGGCACGCATGGAGGCTTCCTGCTCTTCCTCGCTGTCTGCGTGGCTGCTCAGGCGCAGTTCAACACACGCGTTGGCATTGGCGATGTGCGAAGCCAGCGAAAGAGGCGTGGACAGGCGCTCGATGCGATCGACGTTCAGGCCGTTTTCGGCGATCACCTTACTGACGCGAAAGAGCTGGCGCGCGGAAATGGAGCGGCCTAGAAGTGTCACCAGGAAGCGGCTGTTGCCCTGGGTTGCAATCCAATGTTCCAATGCGGCTGGGGTGATGTTCGTAAACCGGAGCTGCAGGTCGAGTTCGCGGCACTTTGTGACCAGTTCACTCTTGAGGGGCAAAAAGTTTTCGCCGCCCGGCGCGTCAATCAGCATGCCGAGGGCGAGGACTTCATGCACGACGGCCTGGCCGATATCGAGGACGCAGACATTGTGCCGGGCGAGCAGAGAGGTGAGTGAGGCAGTCAGGCCAGGTTTGTCATGACCGGAGAAGTGGATGAGGATGGTTTCGCGCATGGACTCCAGTGGGCCGACATTTTTAGTGTGGTCTTAGGAAGGGTATCGTTTTTTGTTGCCTGCGTGCCATTGCGCTGCCTCGAACGATTTTCGTGCGGGACCAGGAGAGAGATGCAGGTCCCTCCACTGCGCTTCGTCTGTCCCTGGGGGTGTCCCTAGGGGGCGGTGATCGGGTGGACGACGGTGCCGGCTTTCATGACCCAGGCGACGTGTTCCATGAGGGTGATGTCGTCCAGAGGATTGCCGGGTATGGCTACCAGGTCGGCGAACTTTCCGGGCTCGATGGTGCCGAGGTCCTGATCGAGCGAGAGGATTTGTGCGCCGTTGATGGTGGCGGCCTGGAGTGCTTGCAGGGGGGTCATGCCGCCACGCACGAGCGCGCCAAACTCCTTCGATACTGATTCATCAACATCGTCGTCGTCGACGCCGTAGGCGATCTTCAAGTGGTATTTGAGCGCCCGTTGAAAGGCGGGACCCTGCTCTTTGACAATGGCGATGCCCTTGGCCATACTGCTGGGTTCGCGGCCTTTCGACAGCCCGGTCTGCAGGTCGTGCTGAAAGCAGTAGAGGGTTGGCACGAGCCAGGTGCCGCGCTCCGCCATCATCTTTGCGCCTTCTTCATCGAGCATGGTGCCGTGTTCGATCGAATCGACCCCGGCACGTACGGCAGCTTTGATGCCGATGGTTCCTTCGGCATGCGCCATGACCTTGTGACCGGCACGATGCGCATCTTCGACGGCGCGGGCCATCTGGGCGTCACTGAGTTCCTGGACGCGGTAGTCGCTGATGGGATCCATGACGCCGCCGGTGGCCATGAGCTTGATCCAGTCGGCGCCGTACTTGATGTCGCGGCGCACGATGCGGCTGACATCGTCGACGGTATCGACCTGGTTGGGCTGGTTGAGGCCGGGCTTGTCGGGCGCAAGACGGTCGGCATCGCCATGACCGCCGGTGAGTGAGACGCAGCTGCCGGCGGCGACGATGCGCGGGCCGGTGATGAGGCCTTTCGCTACACCTTCCCGTAAAGCGAATTGCGGGTAGGAGGGATAAGACTCGCAGGCATCGCGGACCACGGTGAAGCCGTGCTTGAGCCAGAGCTGCAGATTCGCGACGCCGCGCACCGTGGCTTCAGGGGCGGAGGTGAGCAGGAAGGCGGCTGACGACTGCGTGGTGGGGTCGGAGAGGATATGAGCATGCGCGTCAATCAGGCCGGGGACGATGGTGAAGCGGGCCATGTCGATGATGGCAGCATTGTCGGTGGGTGCGTGCGTGGAGATCGAGTCGATGCGCTGACCTTTGATAGTGATGTAGGAATCCTGCGTGATGTGGCCGGTGCGCACATCGAGCAGCTTGCCGGCGTGCACGATCTGTGTTGTGACCAGCGCGGCAGGCGGAACGGTTTGTGCATGCAGGGACAAGGCTGCGAAAAACGTGGCGAGGACGATTCGTGATGGAGCGCGCAAGGATCCCATTTTTCTGCACTCACTTTCTTCCAAGAGCTATGAGGATGCGACGGGGTCCTGTGCGCCATGGTAGCAGGCTGGATGGTGGGGTCCGTTCGAAGCAGAGGGAGCCGGCGATTTCCTGTCGGGATGACTGGTGGTTTTTTGCTTTGGGGAGGCTGGCATCGAGGCGCATCCTCATGTTCTACGGCCCGCGTCCGATGAAGCCAGCAAGTGTTCTGTGCACTCTGTAGTTGAAGCTTGCGCAAGGCACAATTTGAGCGGGAACGGGAGAGCCGGATGCGCGATGCAGGAAAAGCGTTGAAGTCGTTTATGCGTGATGATTCAGGCCAGAGCCTGATTGAGTATGCACTGGTGGCGGGCATTATTGGTCTGGGTGCAGTGCTGGCGCTGACTTCGCTCGGGACCAAGATTTCGTCAGCCTTTTCAAAAATTGGCACCCAGCTCACCAGCGCGATGAAATGAATGCGGCCGTGCTTCGAAGGAGCACGGTAGGGGCGAGGGGCGGAGGAAGGCCACGGGTGCGCATGGTTGGCCACCGGGCCCTTCTGTGCCCGGCGCGCGCAGGTGCGCCATCATTGAACGCAACTAGGCTGAGCGCATGACTGATGCTTCAAAGGAAATTTTTTACCTGGCCACAGCTACCGCTGCAGCACTGCTCGGGGCGCGTGAAGACGTGAAGAGTCGGAGGATACCAAATCTTCTGACCGGCTGCTCCCTGCTGATCGGCCTCGGCCTTCACCTGTCGCTGGGTGGGCTGACGGGTCTCGGGGATGCCGTTCTTTCCGGCATGGGCGCCGGCATACTCCTGCTGCTGATGTATATGGCGCGAGGTATGGGCGCAGGTGACGTGAAGCTGATGACGGCGGTGGGCTGCCTGGCAGGATCCTCATCGCTCCGGCTGATTCTTATAGGAACCTTTCTTGGCGGGGCACTCTTTGGCATTGCGCTTGCTGTCTATCACCGCAGAGTGAGGCACGTGTTCGGCAAGGCGCTGCTGCTGCTTGGGCATGGACCGGAGGCGGCTGATCACGACTGGCCCCTCGATGAAATGACAATGAGTACAGAGACGACCATGGGTATAGAAACAATAATAGATACGAATGCAGTCATTAATTTAGATATTAAAAAAAGTCAAAATGCAACAACGGCTACAGATTTGAATGAGCGGCTGAGCATTCCTTATGCTGTTCCGATCGCCGCAGGCTGCATGTTGGCGCTGGGCGCGCAGATGTGGAAGGGGTGAACGGTGAATCGTCGCATCGTGATTGCACTGCTGGCGGCCTGTCTCATTTCGGCATGCTGCACGTTACTGCTGGGCAGGAAGCTGAAGCTCGCCTCTGCCGCGCGTAATGGTCAGCTGCTGCGGTACGTGGCGCCGTCACGGGCACTAGAAGCCGGTGAGGTGCTGAAGGCGGAAGATCTTGACTGGATCAACTGGCCGAAAGAGAGCCCGATCAGCAGCGCGGAAGTGAATGCTGCTGTCGTGCTTGGGCGAGTGGTTCTTTATCCTTTGGGCAAGGGGCAGCCGATTCTTGAAAATGATCTTGCTGATGCGGGCACCGGGGGCGGGCTGGCCAGTCGCATTCCACAAGGCATGCGCGCTCTCGCGCTCAGGTCTGATGATGTCGTCGGGGTGGCCGGCTTTCTGACTCCGGGCTGTCGTCTGGACGTACTTGTGACCTATCGGGCCAGCAACAGCGACGAGCCTGTGACCGCAACTGTGCTGGCAAACGCGGAAGTGCTTGCTGCCGGCCAGCGCCTGCAGCCTGACCCCTCCGGGAAGCCGGCCAGTGCGACGGTGGTGACGCTGTTGCTCTCGCCGCTTGAAGCCGAGCGGGCTGTGCTTGCAAGTACCCAGGGAACAGTGCACTTCATCCTGCGGAATGCACTGGACCGGGATGAGACGGTACGCTCGCCGGTTTCGATGGCCAGCCTGGCCTCGAGCGACGGTGTCGGGAGAATGCCGGGTGCATTTGATCGCTCCGAAAGGGAAAGCGCATCGCTCAACGCTGATTTCGCCCCGCCTGCTGCTACGCCTCCGGTACTCCCAAGGCAAACAAGCCGCGTTGAAACAATCCTCGGCGGTGACCGTGCGGAGGACGCAAAGCAGCCATGACGCGTGATTTTCGGAGCATGTCAAAATTTTTCCTGCTCGCTGTTTTGAGCCTTGCTGCCGAGCTTGTTCTGGCGGCACAGGATAGTGGCGGCCGGTCGCCTTACCCGATGGCCATTCCGTATGTTGAGCCGAAGATGGTACAGCACAGTCCGTCGCCAAAATCTGCAACGCTGTCTCATGCCATTTGGACGCCGATCGCAAACGGGGTCAGCGTGACGGCAACAGATACTGCTGAAGCGATCCATCTGACCCTCGGGCACTCGACGGTACTCTCCACAGGATCTGAACTGCGACGCGTGTATGTCGGTGATCCGAAAGTGCTGCAGTCCTTCTCCTCCGGCGTGAAGGAAGAAGTGATTACAGCCAGGAGCTGCGGCGTCAGCACACTGATCCTCTGGGATATGGCAGGACGGAGGAAAGCTTTTACTGTGTTTGCCGATCTCGAAACCGGAGGGATTGAGCGGATGCTTGAAGACGGCGTACCCGGTGCAAGGATTTCTGTGACGACCAGTGGCGAGCGGATTTACCTCACCGGGACGGTACCTAATGATGCAGCGGCAGATACAGTAGCTAAAATGGCGCTGGCCTTTACCAAGGACGTGGTCAATGGCGTGAAGGTCGTGCCGGTGCATAGCAAACAGATTCAGCTGAAACTGCGCATCGTCGAAGTAGATCGCAGCCGGCTGGAGCAGTTTGGGGTCAACTTCTTCGCCCTTGGCGGCAGCACGCTTGCCGGTAGCACGACCGGACAGTTTGCCAGTACAGCGATTCCCGCAAGTGCATCCGGGGATACCGCGGTCAGTGTGAGTGATCCACTGAACATGCTGCTCTACAGTGCCAAGTTAAACGCCGGTGTGACGGTGAGGGACCTCGAGCAGAAGCAGGTGTTGCAGATCCTGGCTGAACCCACGTTGACCACCTTGAGCGGCGTACCGGCGCGATTTCTCTCGGGCGGTGAATTCCCCTTGCCGGTCGTGCAAGGCGGAACCGGGAACTCGACGGCCATCACCATCATCTTCAAGCCCTACGGCGTGAAGGTTGATTTCACCCCGACTGCAAATCTTGACGGAAGTATCCGACTGAAGGTAGCTCCGGAGGTAAGCGCGCTTGACTATACCAATTCTGTGACCGTCTCTGGATTCGTGATCCCGGCGCTCTCGACCCGCCGTGCTGAGACCGAGGTCGAGATTGCAGACGGCCAGAGCTTTGTCATCACCGGACTGTTGGATAACCGGACCTCGGACAGCTTGTCGCGGATGCCGGGCATTGCCGACATCCCCATTCTCGGCCAGCTGTTTCGTTCGAAAGGCATAACTCGTTCGATCGTCGAACTGATCGTACTGGTGACAGCAACCATCGTCGATCCCCTCGACCCGCCTTCCCTGGCTCCACCTTTGGCGGCCTCGTCTGGAACTGTCCAGGGGACCATCGCGATTCCGAACATGGTAGTGCCCAACCTTGACCGTCAGTCCTTTGACCAGTCCATGGCCGCCGGAAAGGCCGCCGGGAAGAGCTCCCGGGGGACGGCCGCGGCCGCCACTGGAGCGACGGCTCCCGGGGCCGTGATGAAGCAGGACCAGCCATGAGCGCGACCCGTCCGAGGACGAGCGATGTTACTTACGCGGTTTTTTGTGTTTGCCCGACGCCCGAATTACTCAATGCCGCCATAGCCGCGTCCGATCTGGCGCCGCAGACATTCTTTGCGGGAGAGTTTCGCGACTATATCACCCTGGAAAAGCGACCTCAGTTTTCGCAGGCAATCAAGGAAGCGCGGGCGTGCCTGGCCTTTGTCGATGTTCATCGCGACATTGAACTGGCTCTGAAGACGGTGGAACGGCTAAGCCAGATCTTTCTCAGCCGGATCAGTATCATCGGCAGCGGCGGCCCTCTGCCTGCAGACCAGTTGTTGCGGGCGGTCCGGGCGGGGTGCATTGATTATTTGCAGACCCCGGTGAATGTAGAGGAAATGGCCGCTGCTCTTCAACGCTTTCAACAGTGCAGCCTTGTGCAGCCCCAGAGTCAGGCGAGTGTCGGCCGGGTGCTTGCCTTCTTCGGCGCCAAGGGGGGCGTTGGCACCACGACGCTCGCCGTCCATCTCGCCAACTACCTGGTGGTGTGCAAAGGCAAGAAGACTCTGTTGATTGATCACAAGCATCAGCTTGGCCACGTGGCGCTCTACCTGGGATTGAAAGATACGCAGTACTACTTTGACGAGCTGCTGAAGAATGTCGATCGTCTCGACACGGAATTACTGAATGGATTTGCGATACGCCACGCGAGTGGTCTGGATGTGATGGCTTCGCCTGAAATTGCTACCGCGTATCACCAGGGCAAGCTGGATGAACTGGAACGCGCCATGGATTTTCTGAAGAGTGAATACGACTACATCCTGATCGATTCATCGGTGGAATACCAGGACACCAAGATGTCGATCATTGCCGAGGCGGATGAAGTGTTCCTAGTATCAACCCCCGATGTCGCGTCACTGCGGGACCTTGCGCGGCTGGTCGAACATATCGGTCTTAGTCCGGATGCAAATGGGAAGCTCCATCTGATCATCAATCGATCGACTGCTGACGACTCGCTGACGCCGGCCCAGATCCAAAAGGCTGTCCGTTTTCCCGTGACGCACACCGTCCCGAACAACTATTCGGAATTGCTGCGGTCGATCAACCAGGGCGAACCGATCTCGCCCTTGCGCCCTTGCGGCTTTAACCAGGCGCTGGCAGAGATTGCGCGCGAGATTCTTCACGAGAGTGGGCCGGAGGTTGACAGCAGCGCGCCCAAGGGGAAGGTAGAACGTACCAAATTCGCCTTCTGGCGCTAACCGGCGCGACCGGCGGCGCCTCGATGTCCGGAGAATCATGAATGGCTGTTACGTATCAAGCGGCGTGGAAGTTAGTAGGTAGTCAAGATGGACGCGAAGCATCCTGCGGCCGGAAGGAAGACGGGGAAGTGATGAATGGCTGAAGTTCGCATGTACCTGACGCCGCGTGACCGGCCGGCCGACAAGCTCGAGACACGAGGCAGCTCGTCGCTGAGCGAACAGGCCCGGCACTTGTTGAAGACGGAGGTCCATCAGCAGCTCCTCGAGCGCATGGATCTTGAAAAGCTGGCAATGATGCAGGCAGATATGGCAGGCGGCAGGCAGCGGCTGCAGACCATTATTCTGCAACTGGTTGGGGAACAGCAGATTCCACTGAGTGCCGCGGACCGTGACCAGGTTACCGGAGAAGTACTGGATGAAGTCGTAGGACTGGGACCGCTTGAGCCTTTTCTCAACGATCCGACCATCAACGACATCTTGGTGAACACCTTCAGCACGGTGTATGTGGAGCGGCGCGGCGTACTTGAGAAGACAAATATTTCATTTCGCGACAACGCACACCTGATGCACATTATCGACAAGATTGTTTCTACCGTCGGCCGTCGTATTGATGAGTCGTCGCCCATGGTGGATGCCCGGCTGCTCGACGGGTCGCGCGTGAATATCGTCATTCCGCCGGTCGCCATTGATGGACCTATTCTTTCCATCCGCCGGTTCAGCAAGACCCCGCTGGTTGCCGACGATCTGCTGCGTCACCGGACGCTCATTCCGCAGATGCTGGAAGTGTTGAAGGGGGCCGTGCAGGCGCGGCTGAATATTGTCGTGTCCGGCGGAACAGGCGCCGGGAAGACGACGCTGCTTAATGTACTGTCCGGCTATATTTCGCCGCATGAACGCATCATCACGATTGAAGATTCGGCAGAGCTGCAGATCAAGCAGGCCCACGTGGTTCGGCTGGAATGCAGGCCGCCCAACCTGGAACGGCGGGGTGCGATCCGGCAGCGGGAGCTGGTGATCAATGCCTTGCGCATGCGTCCGGACAGGATCATCCTCGGCGAAGTACGCGGCGATGAAACGCTCGACATGCTGCAGTCCATGAATACCGGCCATGACGGGTCGTTGACGACCGTGCATGCGAATACACCGCGCGACGCGATTGCGCGGCTCGAGACCATGGTCCTGATGGGCGCCGTCACCCTGCCTGAGAGGGCCATCCGGGCGCAGATTGCTTCAGCTGTTGACTTGATTGTGCAGGTATCACGCATGAGTGATGGCAGTCGGCGAATCACGCATATCACCGAGATCACCGGCATGAGCGGTGACATTGTCAGTCTGCAGGACATCTTTGTTTTCGAGAGACAGGGGCTCGGGATCAACGGCAAAGTCAACGGCAGATTTTTAGCAACCGGCATTGTCCCCAAGTTTGCCGACAAGCTGGCGGCCGCAGGCTTTCCGCTTTCGCTGAACCTGATGGACCAGTCTGTAGAGGTATAGGAATACGCATGAGTCTGCTCACGATCTTCTTTTTCATGGCCTTCGGCTTGTGCCTGATCATCCTGATCTTCGCCGGCCTGCCGTCGTCGAAAGAACGCGCGATTCAGGACCGGATCACCAGCATTCGCAACCCCCGGCGCATCCTTCGGTACGAAGGAGGGGAGGCGGCCCTGGCCGCGGCGGAGAGTGCCCAGTTGAGTGATCGGCTGGGTCGCTACCTGAAGGGATATCCCTTCTCGGGGTTGATGTCGGGAAAGATTGAACTGCTGCTCCTGCAGGCTGACAGTTCGGACACCCTCGGGATGGTGATTGTGAAGAGTGTTCGGTGCCTGGCCGTCGGTCTTGCGCTGGGCGGCCTGCTGTTGCGTTCGATCCCGGCTGCGGTTGTCGTCGGGGCTGTGTTGACTGCTTTTCCGGTCGCGCGTCTTCGCGCTAAGCGATTGAAACGGCTGAAGGCCGTTACCCGTGGGCTGCCGGATGCCGCCGATCTGATGGCACGGGCGATGCGGACCGGGCACTCTGTGACCCAGGCGATCGAAGCGTTGGCTGAACAGGCTCCCCCGCCGCTGGCCGCGGAGTTTGGCAGGGTCTTTCAAGAACAGAAGCTGGGGGTCCCGTTGCGCGAAGTGTTGATCGATCTGAGTCGGAGGGTACCTTCGAGAGACCTGCATTTTCTGGTGACCGCCATCCTGGTGCAGAGGGAGACGGGTGGCGACCTGGCGGAAATTCTTGACCGGACGACGGAGACGCTGCGGGAACGGATCAGGGTAGAGGGCGAGGTGCGGGTGCAGACTGCGCAAGGTCGTCTGACGGGCTGGATCCTGTCTGCTTTACCTCTGGCCATACTGGCCTTCATCAGTTTCTTTTGTCCTGGTTATGCGGGCGTCCTGTTTACGGATCCGCTTGGCCGTAAGCTGCTTTACGCGGCAGCCGCCTCTATGCTCACGGGTGCGCTGGTGATTCGCAGCATGGTGAAGGTGACCTTCTGAGATGATGCTGACTCTCTCCATTTCTGCCGGGCTGACCTTGTTCACCATGCTGCTGCTCGGTGGCTACCTGCTGATGCCGAGGCAAGCGCCCAAGGCGTTGCGCCGGTTGTCTGAAGTGACGAGGACTGGCTCTGTGCGGGTCGTTAGGGTGTCGGGCTCTGAAAAGCTTGAAGAACTTTCGGGCAAGGCAGCCGCCTGGTTCCGGGCGCATCTCTGGCTGACAGAGGACGCCGGTTTGCGGGCCCGCTTTGCGTGCGCGGGATTGAAGGGTGCAAAGCCGGGCGACCTGTACCATTCGGCCCGGATCCTGGGGCCAATGCTGGCGCTGGTGATCGGTTCGGTCATCCCTGAAGCGAGAGTTTTCTGGATAGCCACGCTGCCGGCACTGGCCTATCTGGTGCCCGACGTGATCCTGGTGCGCATGATCCGTGTCCGCAGCGAGCGCATCAGGATGAGTATTCCGGATGTGATCGATCTGCTGGTGATCTGCGTCGATGCCGGCCTGGGTATTGACCAGGCAATGTTGCGGGTTGCAGAGGAGCTTTCGATCAGTCATCCGGAGACCAGTGATGAGTTGCAGCATATCAACCGGGAACAACGAGCAGGCCGGCCGCGCATCGAGGCATGGCAGGCGATGGCCGCGCGCGTGAAGATCGAAGAACTGGATGCCCTGGTAAATATGCTGTTGCAGACGGAGCGCTTCGGGACGCCCATTGCGAAGGCCTTGAGCACCTTTGCCACGGGGGTGCGGATACGCCGGCGGCAGAAGGCAGAAGCAATGGCTGCCAAGTCAACGGTGAAGATCATCTTTCCTCTTGTCCTCTTCATTTTCCCGGCGATCTTTGTCGTGCTGCTGGGTCCGGCTGTTTTGAACATCATGCATGCTTTGAACGATGGTGCGAAGTAGGTGAGCTTCCTTGCAAGTTGGGCCCCTAATCGCAGTTGGGCCCACTATCCGACCCATGGAGCGGACGATCCCTGTGGACGTTTCAACGACGCTGCTGATGGCAACGATAACGATTGCATGCGTGTCCTGGATGCTGGTGTGTGAATGTGCGGGATGGTGGAGCGGGTAGGATTCGCCTGTCTCCCCTGGCCGGCTGCCGCCAGCTGATTTTATTAAGAGGATTCTTAGCGCAGCGCTGCCGGCAAGGTGTTGCATGCTTGTGCGGATAGCGAGGCCGGTTGGGGTGCAGAAAGGGGGAGCGGGGTGCGCATCCAGATCGAGGAGAATGGACGCGTGATCTGTGATCGGACGATGCTCGCTGCCAGTGTACGCACAAGGCTTATCGGCTTACTTGGGAGGCGCAGCTTCGAGCCGGGTGAGGGACTGCTGTTGCGACCGTCGGCTGCGGTGCATACGTTTGGTATGGCTTTCAGTATCGATGTGGTTGCGTTGGGTAAAGACGATCGGGTGGTTAAGATTCGAGCCGATCTCGGGCCGGCACGCGCTGCGCTGTTTCCATGGCGAACGAAGAGCGTCCTGGAACTTCCGGCAGGGGAGTGCGGGCGATGCCTGGTGCGGGTTGGGGACCAACTCCTGGTGTGCGATTAGACTTGGTGGCTGGTTCCGGCCTGAATGCCTGATGGGGGTGCGGCATGCCTTACGGTTGGAAGCGCCGAAGGCTTCTGCGCTGAGTCGCCTTGGGACGATCGCAGCGCAGTTTGAACGTCCTGATTTCGCGGAACGAACTTCTTCCTAGATTTTGATGAAGATCTTGCGGCGGTAGAGGATGTACACCGGGATCCAGCAAAGCAGGACGTAGCACAGGGAGTAAACCAGGGAAGACAATGCGGGATTATTCGGCACAACTTTCAGGACGAGGTGATAGAAAGCCTGGAGGATGTCGGGCTTGCCGGCAGCATGCAGATGGGGCAGGCCGGCAGCGAGCAGTTCCGAGAGGACGTAAGCGGTAATGGCGTTGGTGCCGAAGACCAACAGCGGGGTGAAGTAGCGGGACCTGCGCGAGCGCTCCGGTTTTGGTTCGGTGGCGCTGGGTATGTCGATGACCCGGATTGAAAGTGCGAGCAGGAGCATACTGAGGCCGCCGGCAAAGAGGACGAAAGAACTGGTCCACAATTTCTTGTTGAGGGGGAAGCTGAAGTTCCACAGGTAGCCGAGCAGAACGCAGCTGGCGCCGGCGATGGCGATGCCGGAGGCTTTCTGTTTGATGGTGCGGGTGGAGCGGAGGAAGATGCCGGTGAGCATGCCGAGCAGGGCGGTGCCGAGCGCGGGAATGGTGCTCAGCAGGCCTTCCGGGTCGCGTGTCTGTTCATAGAGGTGGGATGAGGAGAAGATCTGTCGATCGAT
>CAZZXL010000076.1:0-22096 GCA_964658035.1 uncultured Acetobacteraceae bacterium | reverse complement strand
ACTAATGTCGCGCCCCTTCACCTGAAGTCCCGCCCTTTCAAGATAGAGATGCTCCTTCAAGGCGGAGACTTAATCAGCATGGCCTTCGCGGGCGGAAGTGACAGGTTCCGATCTTATTCTGATGCGCCGGAAGCAAACGTGGTGTGAGCATCTCCACGCCCGGTAAGCTGCCGGATCAGGTCGACTTCGTGCTGCCGATAGGGCGTGTCATCCTGCTTGAAGACTTCATGAAACCAGATGGTTGGTTGTAACTCGACATAGGGCCTTTTCCAGGAATCCCAGGGAAGATAGGTCTGAGTCTTACCTGCGACTAATCCCCAGTTGATTGCGCCCACATGGTATTGCCTGGCTACTGGAAGTGAGCCGTCAAAGGTAGAGCCTGCGCCACGTGCCATGTACTCCGTGCAGATGATAGGGCGACCCAGCGCTTGAAGGCTCTTGATGCGAGCTTCAAATTCTTCGGGCCAGCCGTAGTCATGGAAGCTGATGACATCGGACTCTCGCAATTGAATGCGCGTGGTCTCGCTTTCTTTGGCAGGGTCGTTCCAATTGCCATTCCACACGCCGCTGGTGAGCGGCTGTATGGGATGCGCGGAGCGGGCCCAGGTAAAAACCTGAGGCAGTAATTCGTCCACACGCTTTACCTTTGCCGGGAGATCTTCCTCCACATCGCCGCCCTTGTTATCGGGCTCGTTCCAGAGGTCCCAGCCGAGGACGCGATCATCCTGCGCAAAGGCGCCGACTACTCCCACGACATAGGCCTTGAGCTCGGGGGTTGCCGCACGATCCATGAGACGCGCCTTGCCGGGGCTCTGCACCCAGCCCGAGTTATGGATGCCGGGAATAGGAGGATGCTGCGGACCAAGATGCGGGTTTGTTTCCCAGCAGGAGTCAAAGAGCACGAGCAGGGGTTTGATGTGGTGCTTGGCGGCAATGTCGAGGAATGCGTTGAGCCGCTGGGTAAAAGCTTTGGGATCCTGCTGCCAAAGCTGGTCCTGCAGAAAGACACGAACGGTATTCATGCCGATGCTCTCGGCCATGCCCAGCTCTTTGTCATTCAAGGGCGGGTCAAAAGTTTCCGCCTGAAACATTTCGAGCTCATTGATGGCGTTCGATGGAATGAAATTGGCGCCCACCAGCCAGGGTTGTTTTTGATACCAGTCGTTTGCTTTTTCGGTCGACCAGCGTTCGCCTGAATGCTGTGCCGGAGCGGCGAAAGCGACCGTGGTTGAAAACGTAACGGCGGCGGTTAGAAGCGATGAGCGGAGCCAGGAGCGCTTGAGCATTGATACCATTTTCCTATACTGAGGCGAGTTGAGGGGATGCCGTTGAGAAGAAGTTGACTGGACTATTCTAGAGCAAATTACCTGATGCTACGGTGATTCTGGCTGGATACAGGTTGGCCTTTTCTTGGCGAACAGACTCGTGGTCATCGTATCTTCGCTCTACACCTTCAGGTAATTTGCTCGAAAGCAGCGGTGGGTCCTCCGGCCTGGGTGAACAAGGCTCGTGCGAGCATAGAACCTGTGCATCCTTAAATAAGCATGGCTGAGCAACCGGTAGTTTGATGATCGTTCGACTGGCTGGAAGAAGGAGAAGGATGGGCAGGCAAGATGGTCGGCCGGTGCTGCCTCTGTTCTTGATCCATGCGCTGCTGTTGATGCTGGCTGGAACGTGGTGCGGGCATGCAGTTGCAGCGGCAAATTACACGCGTCATGTATGGCATGTGGCGGATGGTTTACCAGAGGACACGATCCAGGCGCTGGCGCAGACGGCGGACGGCTATCTGCTGGTCGGCACGACTGGCGGCCTGGCGCGGTTTGACGGCTCCCATTTTCACTTGTATGGGCAGACGCCGATTCTGCCGCTCGGCGATGCGAGCATTTTCTGCGCACTGCAGGCGCGTGATGGAAGTACCTGGCTGGGCACGGAGGGCAGCGGCCTGATCCATCTAGGAGCGCACGGTTCCCGGCTGTATGCGTCGGCCGATGGACTCAACGATCTGTTTGTCAGGGCTTTGCTTGAGGACCACGCGGGCCGTATCTGGGTGGGTACCGACAAGGGTCTCTTCCGGTTGCAGGCCAACCACATTGAAAGCGTCGACACCTCGGCGCTGGTTCCGGCGCTGGCCGTCCATTCGATCATGGAAGACCGGGCGCATCGCATCTGGGTAGGCGGTTCCCAGTTGCTGGTCTTTGAGCCCTCCGATCAGGCTCCGGGTGAGGCTGGCGGGGAACGTGCCGGGCAAGGTGGCGTGCAGGGCGGCCGGGTGCATCTGCTTCACCTGCCGGGACGCGACAGCCTGGCCAGAATCAAGGCGCTGCTGCAGACTGCAGACGGGACGGTGTGGGCGGGCACGGTCAACGGTCTTGACCGGATGACGGATGGCCATTTTTCCCCCGTGCCGCAGATTGCCGGCACTGTCCGCTCCCTCTATCAGACCAGCGACGGCATACTCTGGATCGGCACGATAGGCCACGGGCTGTGGCAATACAGCAAGGGCATTTTCTCAAACTTTGACAGCAGCGGACTGCTGCCCAGCCGAACGGTGCTGTGCGTTTTTGAGGATGCGTCACAACAGGTATGGGCGGGCACGCAGGAAGGGCTGGTGCGGCTGAACAAGACGCCGGTCTCACTGCTGCCCCTGCCTGGAGGGTCAGACCCGGATTTCGCGACGATCTCGGCTGATACAGACGGAACGATCTGGGCGGCATTCTCCCGGGTTTTTGCGATTCGCAATGGAGCTGCGAGGCGCTATCGCTTCCCGCAGATCCCGGACGTGCCGATACGAACGATCTTTCGCGCCCACGACCGCAGCTTGTGGATCGGGACCGATGGTGACGGGGTGTATCACCTGGTGGGGCACTCGGCGCGTCACTTTGCGGCGCCGGCTTCGCTGACAAACAATTTTGTTCGCGCCATTGTTCAGGACAGGGATGGCGCCATCTGGCTGGGTCTTGATGACGGGCTTAGTCAAATTCGTACCGACGGCTCAGTGCGCAACTATGGAATGCAGGATGGACTGGCTTACTTCAGTACGCGGGCCCTGGTCGAAGACAGTCATGGCGATTTGTGGGTGGGGACGGAAAAAGGCGTCAGCCATATGCATGCAGGTAAATTCGTATCCGACGGAGCGACGCAATCGCTGGCACGTGAAAAGGTCTGGTCCATTCTCGAGGACTCTACCGGCGCAATGTGGTTCGGCACGCGCAATCACGGCCTGTTCCGCTATGTGCAGGGTCGCATGATTCAATACACGACCGCCCAGGGGCTGATCGGCAACAGTATCTACCAGTTGCTGGAAGAGGGCGGGTCCTTGTGGATGAGCGGGCCGAACGCCATCTCCTCCTTGCGCCTGAGCCAGATCCGGGAGCCGGCCAGCGTGGGACAGTTGGCCATTGAGAGCTGGGAGCTGCCCTACGAAGCTGCAGGCGCGCTGCTTTACGGTGGACGTCAGCCGTCGGGGTGCATTGGCGCGGACAGGAGTATCTGGTTCCCCAGCAGCAAAGGTGCTCTGCGCATCTTGCCGCGGCCTGAAGTAGATGTTGCGCCACCCCGCGCCATCCTGCTGAGTGTGGCTGTGGATGGACGGGTTATGCCGCCGGCATCGCAGATTGTGCTGCCCGCCTCAGCCGGCAGGCTGGAGATCAGTTTTACGCCATTGATGCTGCGCTCCCAGCAGGGATTGCGCTTCCGCTACAAACTGAACGGCTTTGATCGTACGTGGAATTATGCGGGGGTGGACCGCATTGCCAGCTATACAAATCTGCCGGCTGGCCAGTACACGTTTTCGGTGCAGGCTTTTGAGCTGAGCCACCCGGATGTATTCACTGAAACAGTTCTTTCTCTAGGAAAAAATCCCTACTTCTATGAAACATGGTGGTTTGCTGTTCTGGCCGTCTCGGCAGTGTTACTGCTGATCTGGATTATTTACCGGTCGCGCGTCCGGGTTTTACGTCT
Source organism: uncultured Acetobacteraceae bacterium (assembly GCA_964658035.1). Taxonomy (GTDB): domain Bacteria; phylum Acidobacteriota; class Terriglobia; order Terriglobales; family Acidobacteriaceae. The sequence goes on along the minus strand of CAZZXL010000076.1, from coordinate 18,136 downwards.
GCGCTTCAAGGCAGTGATTGAAGAACGTGGACGGATTGCGCGCGAGATGCACGACACGATTATCCAGGGCTGTACCAGCGTCTCCGCTTTGCTCGAGGGACTGAGCAGCCTTTCACGGCAGAGCAGTCAGCTTGAGCAGGAGTTGATCGAACATGCTCGCATTCAAGTGCGCACTACCGTGCAGGAGGCGAGGGAAGCGGTGTGGGACCTGCGTCACAAGGACGACTCGATGCCGGATCTTTACCAGGCTATTGCGACGCTGGGGGACAATGCCTCACGGGAGGCGGGCATAGTCGTCCAATGCAGAAAAGAGGGACGGTCCTTTACCATCCCCGGTCCACCCGCCCGGGAACTTTTGATGGTGGTGCGTGAGGCGATCTATAACGCTGCGCTGCATGGCCGGCCGCAAAGGATTGACGTAGCGGTGGCATTCACTCGCGCTGCTGTAACAGTCTCGGTAAACGATGACGGAGCCGGCTTTATGCCCGCTCTTCAGCAAGCCGATCGTCTGCATTATGGTATTGCCGGGATGCGGGAGCGCATCGAACGAATGGGCGGCGAACTTGTCATCACCAGCCGGCCCAGCCAGGGCACGCTGGTGCGCTTTATGGTGCAGCGGTCGCAGCTTCAATCAATGGCCAATAACCGAGCGGAAACACTATGAATGCAAACCAGACGATTGAAGTGCTGATCTGCGATGACCATCCGATTATGAGGGTCGGCATCGCTGCGATAATCCAGGCGCAACCGGACATGAAGGTCATTGGCCAGGCAGGCACAGCGGACGAGGCAGTGCGGCTTTATATGGAGCAGGGGCCGCATATCACGCTGATGGACCTGCGCCTTCCTGACCGAAGCGGTGTCAGCGCCATCCGTGACATTCGTGCCGCGTCGCCTGAAGCGCGCATCGTGGTGTTGACGACGTATGAAGGTGACGAGGACATTCACCAGGCGCTCGAAGCCGGTGCCATGGGCTATGTGATCAAAGGTATGCCGCATGAAGAACTGGTGGGCGCAGTGCGGAAGGTCCATGCCGGACGCCGCTTTCTGCCGGCCCCGGTGGCGCGGGCGCTCGCCTCCCGCATGCCCGATGGCGAACTGAGTTCACGGGAGAAGCAGGTCCTGTCGCTGCTGGTGAAAGGCAAGAGCAATCGTGAGATAGCCGATGAACTTGTCATCAAAGAGGCGACTGTGAAATCTCATGTCAGCGTAATCTTGATGCGCCTGAATGTCAGCGACCGTACGCAGGCAGTCCTGATCGCTCTACAGCGCGGTCTGGCCCATTTGTGAAGCAGAAGCAGTGCCGGTTCGATACCGGTCAACTGCGGATGCGCTATATCAATACAAAATGTCGGGCAGAAGCAGAAAAGTAGAGCCAGTCCGACTTTAGACGGATTCGCGTGGTTGTTTTGAGTGTCTATGTTTATCTCCGGCAATGGTGGTCCGGGACGGGCATGGGGATGAAGCGAAAAGGGTTTGCAATCGGGATTTTGTTCGCGGCATCTTTCGCCGCTTTCAGTCAGCAACCAGCAGAACCAGTTGATCGGACGCTGCAGGACGGCCAGGCATATGCGCTGATGAGCCAGGCGACTGGCATGCAGTTGGCCACACCCCGCGCCTCCCAGGTGGATGCTGCCGTAAGGAATCTGGGTGATCTTTCACAGCGGTGGGCCCTCGCCCGCCTGGATGACGGCGGCTGGAAACTGGCAAACGTTTCATCCGGCCAGTGCCTTGCAGAAGGATTGCTGCCGGGATCAGTGCGAGCTGAGCCCTGCAGTCTTTCCCCTTTCGAGCACTGGAAGCTGACGGAAGCGGCAGACGGCTACTGGACAGTGCAGGGCTTCTGGCCTGGCTTTCTGCTCAACAGCACATCAGGGTCGCAGGTTGGGGTTAGTAAGAATAGTGGCGACACTCCCGGGCAGGGGCAGCTTTGGCAGTTCAGGCCTGCGTTCTGGCGGGCTGCGGACATTGCTGAACAGGAAAAGATGGAGGCGCTGCGCCTCAAGACCGGCCTGCCGTGGTGGAAGGATGCCGAGCAGCCAGAGGACATCCTGAAGATCCTTAAGGACCACGGCCTCAATGCTATTCGGCTGCGCCCAACGTCCATTCCGCCCTACTACCCGAATCAGAATCCGGACACGTGCACGGGGAATTCCTGCTACATCGAGACGGATGCGCAGGAACTGGATCTTGCCCGGCGGGCACGCAAGCTTGGCTTCAGCCTGGAGCTGACCCTCTTCTTCGATGGCGGTAATTCGCAGTCGATTCCCGGCTCATGGGCCGGTGAGACGCAGGAGCAACTGGCAGCAAGTGTCTACGACTACACCAAGGCCGAAATCGAGATGTACCGCAAGGCGGGGCTGATGCCGGACCTGGTGAGCATCGGCAATGAAGTGGATACCGGTTTCCTGGGCGGTCCCGGGGTATATCCGTATAACAACTTCGCCCAGTTTGCCGCTCTTGAGAAAGCCGGTCTGAACGCAGTTGCGGATGCTGCGAAGGACACCGCGCTGGGGAATGCATTGCCTTCACCACTGACCTGTATTCACATTACGCCCGGTTACAATATTACGAGCTTCTTCCAGAGCGCGAATGCCAACGGGCTGCAGTATGACGCTATCTGCCAGAGCTACTATCCCATCTATCACGGCCCGCTGACAGCTGCGCAGGCGGCAGCGACCAATCCGCAGAACCAGCCGGTAGAGGCAGACACGCTGCTCCAGGCTGCACAGATTATCGGCAAGCCAATCTTTATCCTAGAGACAGCCGAGCACTACGAGAATGGCTTTGAGTCCAATGACCCGTGGTATGCGCCGACGCGACCGGCGCAGCGGCAGTTCCTTTTAGATCTGGAGGGCGTGCTGCACGGCCTGCCGAACAACCTGGCGATGGGCATAGAATACTGGGCGCCCAACGATGTCGAAATGCCGGATGGCGGCGGTCCCTACAGCACGTTTCAGAAGGACTATACGACGCCGGATGCCTTGTTTGCCTGGGAGGGTCTCGGACTGTTCGATAGCGCCGATCCTAATTATTTAACGAATCCGAATGCTCCGAATTACTCGACCGCATTGCCGGGTCTGGATGCGGTAGGGGGTAAGGAAGACGCGACGCTCCGCTACAAACTGGTGAACCGGAAGACTGGCCTGCTGCTTTCTGCGTCTGGCCGGAAAGTTGGAACCGGGCTGGTCGGGATCCTGAGCGGCATTGATGGCTCCGTTGACACACGTGCCCAGTGGCGCATTGCGAGTAATGGCAATGGCGCCTTCAGCCTCGCCAATGTGCATGCGTCTTCGAGCGGAAGCGCGACTGTGCTGGATGGCAGCACTGCGAGCACGGTGGTGGATGCAACAGCGGACGGCGCATCCGGACAACAGTGGGATGTTCAGACTGCCGGAAGTGGATTTTTCTACCTGGTTAATCAGGGCAGCGGTTTGGTGCTGAACGACAGCAGCAATGACGCTGTAAACACGCTTCCGATGACGAACGCAACTGCTTCCGCAGAATGGGCAGTCCTACCGGTTGCTATCTCGTCGGGTAAGTAAATGAAAGGGTATGTGCGGAAAGGTTTATCAGGGTCACTGCTGGTGAGTGTTGGTTTGTTGAGTGGATGGCAGGCATACGGGGCGTCGGGTGAGGTACTGCGCGCAGATGCCCGTGCGCCTGTTGCGGCGATCAAGGCTGCTGACTATGTCGGCGGTAGCGATCACGCTCCTGATGGCAAGGTGCTGGGCGTTACCGACCGCTACCTGACCCTTGCCGGCAAGCCATGGATTCCGGTGATGGGCGAGATGCATTATTCGCGCGTGCCGGAAGCAGAATGGGATGAAGACCTGGCCAGGATGAAGGCCGCCGGCGTTGACGTGGTGAGCACTTACATCATCTGGATCTATCACGAAGAAGCGCAGGGAGAGTGGGACTGGAGCGGCAACCGCGACCTTCGCCACTTTGCCCAACTCTGTAAGAAACATGGACTGTTACTGATGGTGAGGGTCGGGCCATGGGCACATGCGGAAACACGTAACGGCGGGTTGCCGGACTGGGTGATGAAAGCGGGCCCGGTGCGGCAGATGGATCCGAAGTTTATGGCCGAGACGAAGGACTTTTACGACCAGATTGGCATGCAGTTGCGTGGCCTGCTGTGGAAGGATGGCGGTCCGGTTAGCGGGGTGCAGATAGAAAATGAGTATGGACAGACTGGGCCAGGAAAGGGTGCGGCGTACATTCTTGCGCTGAAGGCGCTGGCACTGAACGCGGGGCTGGATGTGCCGCTCTACACAGTGACGGGCTGGGACAACGCGATCGTGCCGAAGAGCGCATTTCTGCCGGTGTTTGGCGGCTATCCGGCAGCGCCTTGGGGCGGGACAACGGCCAAGCTTCCACCGCAGGAGGTTTACGCTTTCCGTTTTAATAATCGCGTAAGTGGCAACATGGGCATGATCGGCGCAGTGCCGCCTGCCCAGGGTGCTGACCCGACAGCTGCATCATCTGATTTATCTGCCACGCCTTTCCTCACAGCGGAGGTCGGTGGAGGGATTGAAGACACCTATCATCGACGCCCTGTGATGAGCGCTGACGATATTGCGGCCATGGTGCCGGTGATGCTGGGTTCCGGTGTCAATGGCTACGGCACGTACATGATGGTCGGCGGCGAAGATGCTTCGGGTAAGCTGTCAACCTTTCAAGAATCGCAAGCCACCGGCTATCCCACAGACGTGCCGGTAAAGAGCTACGACTTCCAGGCGCCCATTGGCGAATTTGGATTGGAGCGGCGATCGCTGCGCCTGCTGAAGGAGTGGGATTATTTTATGCAGGACTACGGTCCGCTGCTCGCGCCTATGTCCACTTTTGCGCCAGCAGTGCGGCCTCGCGACCCTCAGGACCTGAGTGTGCTGCGCTGGAGTGTGCGTACCGACGGAAAGACCGGCTTCATCTTTTTGAACAACTATGTGCGCGGCGTGAACATGGCGGCTAAAGAAGGGGTCCAGTTTGCGGTGGACCTGCCGCAGGGTCGGACTGCGAAAATTCCGGATCAGCCGATCGACATTCCATCCGGCGCGTTCTTTGCGTGGCCGTTTGGTTTACCCCTCGGCGGCGACGTGGAACTCCGCTACGCTACCGCTCAATTGATGAGCGAGATGACCAATGGCGCCGCGGCAGCAAAAGTCTTGTTCTGCTTGCGGAATGTGCGCTGTGAGCTTTCGCTCGGTGGCAGCAATTTGTCGGTAGAGGCACCGAGCGGGATCAGCATGGCGCGCTCCGGAGATACTACTCTGCTCACGCGCGGGAAGGATGCACCTGCGCTCTCAGTGCTCACCATTCACAGTAAGGAAACCTCCGGGACGACTGAGATCCGGTTGATCCTGCTTAGTCCAGAAGCAGCTGAGGATACATGGAGTGTGAAGACTGGCGGTGTTGCGCAGCTGGTACGTACCAGCGCGGACGTCTGGGCGGAGAATGACAGCCTTACGTTGGCGCAGCTTGATGACCCCGTCTTCCATTTCTCTGTTTACCCTGCAACAGTAGCGAAGTTATCTGCGGAGGTTGCTCTCAAAAAGGACGAAGGCGGCTTCCGCGCGCTCCTGCCGCCAGTACATCTGACGGCGAGCGTTGAGCAGGAGCGCGCTGCTGCAATGGTGCCGCCGGTACATCTTGGTCCGCCCCTTCCATGGCGGCCTGTTGGTGTAGCGCAGGCGCCGGACGACCAGGTTTGGTCAGCCGCTGCGGGCGAATGGCGGGTGAAGCTTAATCCCCAAGCGATTCCGGCTGGTGTGAGCAATGTTTTTTTACGGGTTAATTACGTCGGCGATGAAGGCCGGCTGGTTAGCCGGGATGGCACATTACTTCAAGATGATTTTTGGAATGGCCAACCCTGGTTGATTGGCATGCGCCGGTTCGCGACCGCCGGCGGTTCTATCCCAGATATGCAATTAAAGTTGTTACCTATTCGCGCAGATGCACCGCTTTATCTTTCTGACGATGCCCGCGCGGCCTTGCCGCAGCAGGGCCAGCGTGCAGAGGTAAAAAGTATTAAGGCCATTCCGGAATACCAGTTGCGCATCAAGGTCGCAGAGGGCTCATCAGGACCCTAAACGAGGAGCCTGGACTTAGCTGAGCAGCAGGATTGACCGAGTTTCAAAGGAATAACAAAGTTTTTGGAGGTAACATGAAGATTCTCAAGCCAAGTCGCTACTTACGAACACACAGGAAGCTCGCACCTTCGCTGATCACAGGTGCATTCCTGCTTGTGACCGGTGCCATTGTTGTGGATGAATACTCGCCGACGGCCTATGCGCAGACCACCAGCGCCACGCTCACTGGCACCATCAAAGACGCCACCGGCGCCGCGATCCCCGGGGCGCATCTTGTCCTGCATAACGAAGGTACAAGCGCTGACCGGCAGATTGACAGCAATGGAAACGGTGAATACACGTTGACTTCGCTGCCACCCGGCGACTACACGCTGAACGTCACCAGGGATGGCTTCAGCAGCTACCAGCAGAAGGGCATCGTGCTGACGGTGAGTGAGCAGGCAACGGCCAATGTGACGCTGCCGGTCGGCACCTCGTCGAACACCATCACTGTGACTGCGAATGCTTCTGTCATCGATACGACGACAGCCGAAATCAGTAACATCGTCAACGAGCGCGCAATTTCGCAGCTGCCATTGAACGGCCGCGATCCCTCGAGCCTGGTGCTGTTATCGCCCGGGACAACGAATGTCCTGAACACCGGCGGCGGTTATCTGCAAAGCGGCTTTTCATTTCCGACAGAAACCGGCGCATCCGCGGATGGCGGCCGACAGGGCAGCACGTACTATCTGCTTGACGGGGTGCCGAACGTAGATGCCTACCTTGGCCTTGCTGCGCCTTTTCCGAACGCGGACGCTACCAGCCAGTTCCGCGTGATCTCGAATAACTTCGATGCCCGCTACGGATTTTCGCCGGGTGCGGTCGTCAGCATTGAAACCAAGTCAGGGACAAACCAGTTCCACGGCGGCGTTTTCGAGTTCCTTCGCAACAATGACCTGAATGCCAAGAACTGGTTCAGCGGCCAGCTGGATACTTTGAAGCGCAGCCAGTTTGGCGGCTATGTTGGCGGACCCATTCTCCGCGACCGGCTCTTCTTCTTCGCGAATTACCAGGGCACACGCTCCGTGGCGAACGGTGCTTCGAACACCACTTACACGCCCACCGCTGCCATGCTCAGGGGCGACTTCAGTGCAGTGCCCAAAACGCTGGGTGGACCATTCGCAACCGTGAATGGGGTGCCGAATCAGGTGAATCCCGCGCTGTTGAATCCAGCAGCTCTCACTCTCGCGAGAACCGGTCTGCCCCTGGGCCAGGTCGCTTCGACGGGCCAGGTGAACTACACAACTGGCAAGATCACTAACAACTTCGACGAATTTACCGGCCGGCTGGATTATGACATCAACCAGAACCAGCGGATCAGCGTGCGCTCATTCACGGATTATTTTCGGCAGCCGGCAGGAGACGTCAATGGAAATATCCTCTCTGTGCTTGAATTGAATCCCTACGCGGATATCTTCAACTCGCCGATGGAGTACTACAACAACATCGCCCAGCACACCTGGACCATCAGTCCGACGCTGTTGAACAGCGTTACGGGCTTCTGGGCGCAGATGTCTTCGCACAGTTCAGCGCAGACCAATGATTCGAGCGGGAATCCGCTCTGCCTGTCGAAGCTCATCAATGTAAGTGAACCGGGCTGCTACATTGAAGGGCTGAGCGTGACCAACGGCTTCAGCACCGGCTATACCGAGCCATCGAGCGAACTGCGCACGACGTATGGATTAGTCGATAACGTGACCAAGACAGTGGGTGGCCACACGCTCTCTTTCGGCGTGAATGCGTGGCACCAGTTCTCGGAGCAGGTGACGCAGTACCCGGCGGAACCAATCATCAGCTTCTATGGCAACTTTACCGGCTTTGGCCTGGCAGACTTTTTGCTTGGCGATGCCGGCGGCTTTACGCAGGGTGCCGGGCTGGTGCAGGGTATCCATGGTTGGCAGCTGGGACTCTACGCACAGGACCAATACAAGCTGCGGCCGAATGTGACGTTGACTGCCGGGCTGCGCTGGGACCCCAACCTGGCCCCTTCAGTGGTTGGTGGATTGGGATCGATGTTCATCCCCGGCCAGCAGAGCAAGATCTTTCTCAATGCGCCGACTGGCCTGAACTTTCCCGGAGACCCGGGCGTAACCAACAGCCTGATGCCGAAAAGCTACGGCTACTATGAGCCCCGGATCGGCATTGCGTGGCAGCCGCAGTCTTTGCCCAAGACGGCTGTTCGCGCAGGCTTCGGCCTCTTCGATGCCCCGCTGCCCTACTCAGCTTACGGCCACGTATCTGAAGTAGAGCCTTTCAGCCCGACGTACACTTTCTACGCCGGCGCTACGCCCATTCCTTTTTCTGATCCGTGGTCTGCCTTCTCAGGAACAGGTGGCAAGAGTCCGTTCCCGCCATTCTTCTCACTGAATAACAAGCCGGCGGCTAACAGCACGTTTACCACGCCTACGACTGTGCCGACGGTATTTGCCAATAACTATCGTCTCGGTGTTACGGAGAGCTGGAACATCTCTCTCGAGCAGCAGTTCTATACCAACTTCGCGTTGCACCTGTCTTATGTGGGCAGCGAAAGTTATCACCAGACCGAGGCGATCGACCAGAACCCGGGCTATTACAACGCCAATCCTGACTTGAGCGGACAACGCCTCCGCTATACCAACTTCGGCCAGATACTTACGGACTTCAGCAATGGCAACGCGTCGTACCATGCACTGCAGGTCGGGCTGGAAAAGCGTATCTCGCACAACCTGCAGTTCCAATCCAACTTTACCTGGTCGAAGACGATTGATCTTGCGGCCAGCGGCAACATTGCCTTTGGTAGTCCGGAGCTGCCGAATCCATTCAACCTGGCGTTCAATCGCGGAGTCTCGTATCTGAACGTTCCACTCATCTCCATCACCAACTTTGTTTACACGACGCCGACACTGGGCGAGCATGGCATCCTGGTGCGCGAAGTACTGGGCGGATGGCAAACGACGGGAATCGTCACGGCGCAGTCAGGGTCACCGTTTACTATCGTCAGCGGCAGTAATAACAATTCCGGCTCACTGCAGTATGGCGATCGGGCCGACTATGTTCCTGGCCAGACCGTGCAGGAACATGTAGGCAGCCGGCAGCACTGGCTGAACCAGTACTTCAATACAGCTGCCTTCACGGCCAATGCCCCCGGCACCTTCGGGGACATCGGCAAGAACACGCTGATTGGCCCCGCTGTGGTGACGGCCGACCTCGGTGCTGATAAAAACTGGACCATCCGCGAGGGCTGGGCATTGCAGTTCCGTGCGGAAGCGTTCAACGCACTGAATCATCCCAGCTTCGGAACGCCGAACAACAATACCGGCTCCGGCAATTTCGGCCAGATCACGAGCATTGGCGCGGTTCCCCCACGCGTACTGCAGGGAGCGCTCAAGCTGACGTTCTAAGCAGGGGGTGCAACTAGTCAACAGGGACCTGCCATGGTGTGCGACTTTGCACCGCGGCAGGTCCCTGTTGGCGTTTACGCTGGTCTTTGGATGCTGGTGCGGTACACGTGGCGCGCGCAAAGCTGCCAGTATAGCTGCGTACCGGGCGCGATAGTATGAATCGGAAGTACAATCCGTTTCGATGTGTTTGAGGAGTCGCCGATGCAGCCCATTGCTGTTACGAAGAGAGATTTAGCCGGTAGCGAGATGTTGATCGAGGAGCGGCGGCAGCATGTGCTGGCTTGCATTCAGCGTGATGGCCGCGCGATTGTCGGCGAGTTATCTGACCAGTTGGGCATCTCCCGCATTACGATCCGGAAAGACCTCGAGTACCTGCAGTCAAAAGGATTGATTCATCGTACCCATGGCGGGGCGCTCGCCGTGCAGGCGAGCACGCTCTTTGATCCGTCGCTGCCAGATAAGGAAAAGGTCCACTCCAAGGAAAAGGAGCGCATTGCTGCCGCCGCTGTAAAGCTCGTCCAGGAAGGCTCTTGCATCATCCTCGATTCGGGAACGACAACGACTGCCATTGCCCGTGCCCTGCGGACATTCAGCCGGCTGACCGTCATTACCAACGCGGTGAACATAGCCGCGGAACTGAGCAGTAGTGATTTCGAGGTCATCCTGACAGGCGGGACGTTGCGGAAAAACTCTTTCTCGCTGGTAGGTCCATTGGCGGAAGAAGTGCTGCGTGAAATCCATGCGGACATTCTTTTTCTTGGCGTGGACGGGTTTGATCCGGAAGTGGGAGTGACGACGCCTAACGTGCCGGAATCACGCGTCAATCGCACCATGGTGAGTTCCGCGGAGACGGTGGTTGTGGTGTGCGACTCGACCAAGTTTGGAAGGCACAGCCTGGCCCTGATCGTTCCCTCGCAGAAGATCCACACGGTCATTACAGATACTGATCTTCCCGCTGTGTATCGCGAGCAAATGCAAAAGCTTGGGATCAAGGTAATCGAAGTTTAAGGCCTGGTCGCCCGGAACAAGCGTCTTGACAATGCTTTGAGTCGACGATACACATAATCATTCGAAACAATACGAAAGTTTTGGATGCCAAGGCTATTCCGGGAACTCATCCGGGGCAAAGCCGTTCTCTTCCGGGGGTCTTTCGCATTGAACTTTAGCCGGCGTGTTGTTGTCGTGTGCCTACTCTCTGTCGCTGCTGCTTCTTCTGCATTGGCTGCTACGACTGCTCTTTCCGTGGCAGTGGATACCAAAAGCGGCAGCTACACCATTTCCTCTCCGGCGGTTCAAGGCGCGGTTCTGCAGGCACGGCCCGCGGTTCGGGTAGGTGGCAAGTGGATCGCCGCCAGGAGCTATCCTTCGTGCGCCGTAGAACACTCATCCGCGACGGGGGAACTGGGCGCCGCGGATGAAGAGACGCTGCGTTTTTCCGAATTGCCGGACGCGCCTGACCTGCAGTTGCGGATTCGCCGGTACCACGACAAGCCATTTGGCGAAGTGCAGTTGACTGCGAGCAATGCAACGGGGAAGCCGATCCAGATCCAGGCTCTCCGTTTGATCGAAGCCTCCGGGAGTGAAGTGATTCATCTTGGCGGGAACCCTTCTTCCGATCGCATTTTGAACGACAGCTTCAGTGAAGATCGGCCGGGCATGCAGCTGCATGACTTATCTGACGCAGAGAAGCAGATGCATCGCGCCGTGGGTGCGCAGCTGATCTATAACCAGCAGACAAAACAGAGCTGGTTTATTGGTGCCTTGACTTCGGACAAGTTTCTGAGTGTTCTGCGGCTGCACATGGCAGGAGAGCATTCCGCCGCTACAAAGTCTTACGAGGTCGAATCAACCGGCACTACCGAGCTATTAGAAGAAAATTCGTTAATCGACTCCCCCGCGGCAGATCGGGTGGAACTGAGCCTGCCGCTCGCCCCTGGCGGTACCCTGGCGTCAGAGCGGATGCTGTTCAGCGTCAGTGACGATTACCATAATCAGCTCGAAACCTATGGCCGGCTGATCCGCGACCTGCATCATGCCCGTGTTACCGCTCCAACGCCCCTGGGATGGTGGAGCTGGACAGCCTATTATTTCGGCTTGAACCAGGGAACCGGCCTGACCAATGTCCAATGGCTGGCGCAGCACCTGAAGCCGCTCGGCTTCACCTTTGCCCACATGGATGAAGGCTATCAATATGCGCGCGGGGAGTATGCAACTCCTAATGCCACGTTGTTTCCGGAGGGTGTCAGCAAGTTCGAGCACCAGGTCGCCGACCAGGGACTTACACCGGGAATCTGGACCGCCCCTTTCGAAGTTTCGGAGCGTTCATGGGTTTTCCAGCATCATCCTGACTGGCTGGTACACAACGCGCAAGGTGCGCCGATTCACCTGGGTACCGTGACTGATGGCAAAGAGCAGCTGTACGCCATTGATCCCACGCATCCTGATGCGCAAGCGTATCTGCGCAAGACCTATACGACGCTCACGCAAGACTGGGGCGTTCGCTACATCAAGATGGACTTTATGGAAGACAGCGCGGTTGAGGGTTTCTACCATGTGCCGGGTACCACTGCGCTCGAAGCGCAACGCATTGGCCTGAAGACAATCCGCAACGCTGTCGGGGAGCACGTGCTGCTTGATAAGGACGGCAGTGAATTGCTGAATCCAGTGGGCATCGTGGATATGGGCCGCATCTCGCAGGACACCGGCCACACGTTCTCATCGACCAGGGATGCTGCCCCTGGAGTGGCAGCGCGCTACTACATGAACCGCAACTACTTCGTGGCCGATCCCGATGCATTTACTGTCTCCAAGCAGACCGTGGACGATCAGAGCTGGCATGGCGGACAACATGCATTGACGCTAGATGAGGCCAAGGCGTCAATTGCCCTTACGGCAGTTTCGGGTGGCATGTACGAGATTGGCGATGACCTGCCGACACTGGGCGAAGACGCTGACCGGCTTGCGCTGGTAGAAAATCCTGACCTGCTGGACGTGGCGCGTCTGGGCAAGTCTTCGATCCCTGTCGACCTGATGACGTACGCGGCGGCCGACAAACAGCCTTCGATCTTCATGCTGCGCGAAGATGCCCGGCAGTCGATGGTGACGATCTTCAACTGGACAGAAGATACACGCGGTCATTCATTAACCCGTGAAGCACTGGGTCTTGATCCGCATGGCGATTACACCGTTCGTGAAGTGCTGGCTCGGGGCGAAGCCGAAAAGAAAATCGGCACGAGCCTGGACGTCAGCCTGCCGGCACATTCTGCGCGCATGTTCAAGGTGGTCGACAGCCGGGTCGCGTTGGCACAGCCGGCGATTGCAATGGATGGATCAGCGCCTTCCAGCGGTAAGGCCGGCGACATCATCACCTTCCATGCCAGGGCCGCTGACGAACGCGAACCCGTGCTGCGCTTGACCTGGGATTTTGGTGACGGTGTAAGTGTCGAGGGCATGTCTGTCGAGCACGCCTACACGCATAGTGGCAGCTACACCGTGCACGCCCATAGCGTCGGCATCAGTGGGGCGGCCGCGGACAAGACGTTCCCCGTGACCATTACGGGCTCTGTGAATACCAAATTCACTCCTGAGGATATTCGCCGCTACACGGGTGAGTCTTCGAACGATCGGCAGTAAGCATGCAGATGATGAATAGGTGGCTCTGCATCTCTCTTTCTGCTTTGTTGCATTGGACAGGTAAATAGTGACGGCAACTGACCAGGTACAGACCGATGCGCATGCCCCGCAGCTGAAGCGCACGCTGAAGCTGTGGCACCTCATCGTCTACGGCATCATTATCATTCAGCCGACGGCGCCGATGGGCATCTACGGTGTGGTGAGCAACGTGGCGCGCGGCCACGTGGTGACCACTATCCTGATCGGGATGGTCGCGATGCTGTTCACGGCCATCAGCTACGGCCGCATGGCAAGGGTGTATCCCAGCGCCGGGTCCGCGTACACCTACGTGGGCAAGGAACTGAACCCGCTTGCCGGCTATGTCGTCGGCTGGTCGATGCTGATGGACTACCTGTTGAACCCGATTATCTGTGCGATCTGGTGCAGCGCTGCCGCACGGAACATTGTCCCGAGCATCCCTTATGCGGCGTGGGCGATAGCTTTTGTCCTACTTTTCACGCTTCTAAATCTGCGCGGCGTCAAGGCTTCAGGAAATACGAATGCGATCCTGGCGATTGGCATGAGCCTGGTAGTGGTAGTTTTCCTTGCGTACGCGGTCAAATACCTGGCCTTCGTGGCCCGCCCGGTCGGCGGTCAATGGCTTGTCCCTTTTTACGATCCCACCACGTTTTCACCATCCAGGCTTTTCCAGGGCACATCGATTGCCGTGCTTACTTACATCGGTTTCGACGGTATTTCTACGATGTCGGAAGAGGTTGAGAATCCGCGCCGGAACATTATGCTGGGCACAGTATTCACCTGCCTGCTGATCGGTGTGCTCTCTGCCATCGAAGTGTACGTTGCCCAACTGGCTTGGCCGTACAAAGGGGCCTTTCCAGAGTCGATGGTGGATACGGCCTACGTGCAAGTGGCCATGCGCATTGGCGGTAAACTGCTCTTCCACGTACTGAATGCTACGCTGCTGATTGCTAATGTCGGCTCGGGGATCGCGGCGCAGTTCGGAGCAGCGCGATTGCTCTACGGCATGGGCAGGGCGAATGCTTTGCCGAAAAGCTTCTTCGGTGCGCTGAGTGCGAAGAGTTCGATCCCCCGTAACAATGTTCTGCTGGTGGGCGCGTGCACGCTGATCGGCGTGTTTTTACTCACGTATGGACAAGGGGCCGAACTGCTGAACTTCGGCGCTTTTATCGCCTTCATGGGAGTGAATGCTGCTGCGCTGGTTCACTACAAATTCCGCTCGCAGGAGAAGGTGATCTTGCCCTTGCTGGCACCGCTGCTTGGCCTGCTGGTGAGTGCGTTTATCTGGCTCAACCTTGGTCGGAATGCGCAGGTGCTCGGCGCTGCCTGGATCATAATCGGGCTGAGTCTCTACTGGTTCCGCCGCAAGCATCATGCGGTGGATATGGATCCGCTTTCGTCTACTGAGATTTAGCGGTGCTACGGCTGGATGCATGCAGGATCAGCAACGCAGACCTCGCCACTGCGGTCGAGATACAACATGAGGCAGGGACGCGGAGAGAGCCTAGAGGCCTGAACACGCGGCCACATAGATGCGGTGTACATCGCAAAACCTATCGACGATGAGTGTGACTGGCTCGTTCTTGATCTGCCGCGCGCAGTACCCAGGGATGCGCTGAGCACACAGAGCAAATACCGCGCAGGCTCGGCTTCGATGATGCCGCGAGATAGCTTTGTAAGCGATGCATGCTTCGTGCCACGTCCTTACCGATAGATAGCAAACTCTTGTACGACCCGATTGATGACGCCGCCCGGACTAGGAGCGTCCGGCTTGAGGTCGTGGTGCATGGAGGTGCAGAGCCCCAGCATCTGGCCGAAGAGCACATCGACGATGGGTCGGTAGGCATCCGGGATCTCAGCTTCAATCGGGAGATATTCATCACAAAGCGGACGAAGTGTTCTGCTTGCGCTTTGTGGTCCCACGACGACGCGCGTTGCAGTGATCTGCTTGCTGTCAATCTCGCGCAGAAGATCTGCAGCATAGCCGAGACGTCGTGCGTCACTCGAGGCGAAGCAGATGAAGACTGTACCGGGATCGAGCGCGGCCATGGGGCCGTGGCGGAGTCCCAATGTCGTTTCAGACATGGTCTTCACCTGCCCTGCCGACATTTCGAGTACCTTGAGCGCGGATTCTGCCGCAACCGCTGCCAGTGGGCCTGTGCCGACGAGACAAAGCCGAGGGAGATCGAGGCTTGCAAGCTTCTCAGCCAGGATGAAGCCGCTGAGCAGCAGGGCATCCGCCGCTGCCTGCAGGCGGAGTAGCAACGCCTTGTACTCTGCGAGCGACCAGGCGTGCGCGAGGCAATGCCCCATGACAACCATGTTGGTAAAGGAACTGGTCATGGCAAGACTGCGGTCGTTGACGGCGTCATCCAGAACAATTACTTCCGCGTGGGGGTGCCTGCTGCAAATCTCAATCATGCGTGCCTTGGGGTTGCAGGTGATGACGAGATGGGCGATATCCGGATACTTCTCTACCGCCTGCTCGAGTACGGCAACGCCTTCAGGCGAGTCGCCCGATCGGGAGAATGAGATCCAGAGGTAATTGCGACCTGTCACCACATAGTCGTCAAGGTTCGGCAGCAGATCCGTGCTGGCGCAGGCAATGACTTCACAACCCCATTTCTGCCGCAGGAGTAATGCCAGGGAGCGGCCGATGTAATCGGAGGTTCCGGCGCCAATCAACATGACGGCAGGCCGCTGCTCCGGCGTACCCGTGACACCGGCACCTTCCAGCAGGCGGCGCAGCCTTTCCTGCTCGCGTTCGAAGATCGCAAATGTGGTCTGCCAGGTTTCAGGCTGTTGCGCGATTTCTTTCGGTGTATGCAGCAAACCGCGTGTTGTTTGTTCTTCGCGCGGGAGTTGAACAATATCCAGTAGGCTGGTCACGTAATTTCCTTTTTGCATCATTCCCCGTTCCCCTTACAATCTAAAAGGAAGCAAAACAGAAGTAAAGGTAATGTTGTGACAGGGGAGGTACTTTGGGCAAACAACCTTTGCTGGAGCGCGCTTTCGATATTGCCATCGCTGGTGAGATCAATCTCGACCTCATCCTCTATGGCTTGCCGGAACAGATGCCGGTTGAACGTGAGTTGCTTGCCTCAGCATTCGAACTGACGCTGGGAAGTTCGTCGGCGATCCTGGCCCACAATCTTGCGGTCCTCGGCACGCGGGTGGCGTTTGTGAGCTGCGTTGGGGACGATGAGCTTGGTGGGATTGCGCTGCAGCGCCTGGCAGAGAGCCGCACTGATTTGTCACGGACGATCCATCGTGCCGGCGTGGCAACCGGGGTCACCATCCTGCTGCCGCATGGCCGGGCCCGTCACATTCTGACCCACCCTGGCGCGATGGCGACGATGCGTGTGGAAGACCTCGACCTGGAGTATCTTTGCTCCGCGAGACACTTTCATCTTTCGTCGCTCTATTTACAGAAGGCACTACAGCCCGGTCTGCCCCGGCTTTTTCGCGAGTTAAAGAAGGCCGGGCTGACCATTTCGCTCGACACGAATGATGATCCGGAGGATCAATGGTCGAGCGCATTGGAGCCGCTGCTTGACCTGGTCGATATCCTGATGCCTAACCAGGATGAACTGATGCACATTGCAGGCAAAGCCACCCTCGAAGAGGCATTAGACGAATTGGCGCCGAGGGTGCCGCTGATTGTGGTGAAATGCGGTTCGGCCGGTGCGCTGGTACAACAGGGAAGTCGCCGCGAGAGGATCGCGCCGGTGCACGTGGAGCCAGTCGATACGATCGGGGCGGGCGACAGTTTCAATGCCGGCTTTCTGTATTCATGGCTGCGGGGCGAGACCGCATGCCGCGCGGCTGCTCATGGAAATGCTACCGGGGCGCTCTCCACTTTACGCCCGGGCGGCACAGAAGCTTTCCGTGATAGAACCCTGGTAAAAGAGTTTCTAGAACAGCATGCTTTCCCGCAGGGAAGCGCGGCGAAAGGTGTTGCATGACGATCGAAGTCTCTCCAGTAAAGGTCTCTCCAATAAGACAGATGCAAATGGGCACAATGAAGGTTGAGGTGTATGCGGACCGCACTTCAGCCGGCTCCGCGGCCGCCCGTGCTGCGGCAGAGTCACTCATCCATGTGGGCGGAGAGGATGCCATCGGCGTCATCTTTGCCACGGGTGCGTCCCAGTTTGAGACGCTGGCTGCACTGACTGCGATGACCGGCCTGCCGTGGGAGCGCATCGTCGGGTTCCACATGGATGAGTACGTTGGCATTTCGCCTGATCATCCCGCATCCTTCCGACGCTATCTGCGTGAAAGACTAACCAGCAAAGTTGCGATGAAGGAGTTTCTCGAGGTAGATGGATCGACGGAAGATGCCGACAAGTTCTGCCGGTGGTACGCCGAGAAGCTGCGCGCTGCGGGGCCGCAGGTATGCCTGCTCGGGATTGGAGAAAACGGCCACCTGGCATTCAACGATCCGCCGGTTGCAGATTTCAACGATCCGGTGGATGTGAAGGTCGTGACCCTCGATGCCACGTGCCGCCAACAGCAGACCGCGGAGGGCTGGTTCAAGGCTGTCGAGGATGTCCCAGAGCAGGCGATCACCCTGACCATTCCTGCATTGATGCGCGTGCCCCGGCTGATTGCCTCCGTTCCGGGAAGCCGTAAAGCGGAGATCATGCTGCGGACGCTGACAGAAGAAATTTCTACCGCTTGTCCGTCGACCCTGCTGCGGACGCATCCGGATGTCACCGTGTTTCTCGATGCGGATTCAGCTGCTGCCCTGGATTAAAGTCGCGGCACTCCGGGCTGGTGTATAAGCAGGCGCCACCGCAGGACCAGCCGCAAACGATCGCAGCCAAGGACCCCGAAGCACCTACTTCTCCTGGTCCGGATGATGATGTACCGCACCTGGTGGACTGGCTCAATGCGATGCGCACGCGCCGGCAGCAAAGCGCGACGGTGGACCATGGGTTCTCGCACTCGCTGGTGTGCATCATGGGTGTGCAT
>CAZZXL010000075.1:0-22212 GCA_964658035.1 uncultured Acetobacteraceae bacterium | reverse complement strand
TTGAACAGTGAGCTGACGCTGGTCTCCATGTGAATGCTCTCGATTGTCGCAGCCAGTAGCCCTGCAACCGAACGAACTTTAATCTTTGCCACCCGCTTCGCTTCTTCACGCAGCGGTATCGAATTACTGACGACCAGCTCTTTCAAGCGCGACGACGAGATGCGCTCGATTGCCGGTCCCGACAATACCGCGTGCGACGCGCAGGCATAAACTTCTGTCGCGCCCTGCTCGAGTAAGGCATCTACTGTTTTGACCAGTGTGCCGGCCGTGTCAATGATGTCATCGACGATCAGGCAGGTACGCCCGCGTACATCGCCGATCACATTCATCACTTCCGTCACGTTGATGTCAGTACGCCGCTTGTCGACAATCGCCAGCGGCGCGCTGACCTTGGTAGCAAAAAAGCGGGCCCGCTCCACACCACCGGCATCCGGCGAAACGACCGTCAGGTGCGGCAGGTTCAGATCGCGGAAGTAGCCGACCATCACCGGCGACGCAAACATGTGGTCGACCGGAATATTAAAGAAACCCTGGATCTGGGCCGCATGCAGGTCCATAAACAACGCCCGGTTCGCGCCAGCTGTCGTCAGCAGGTCGGCGACCAGTTTGGACGATATCGCAACCCGCGGCCGGTCTTTCCGGTCCTGCCTTGCATAGCCGTAATACGGAACCACAACGGTGATTCTTCCAGCGGACGCACGCTTCAAAGCGTCAATCATGATCAGCAACTCAACCAGGTTCTGGTCGACCGGCCAGCAGGTCGGCTGCACCACGAAGACATCCACGCCGCGCACATTCTCAAGTAACTGGAAATAGATCTCGCCATCGGCAAAGCGTTGAATCTTTGTCTCACCCAGCGGCACACCCAGGTGCTCGCTGCAAATCTCTTCCGCCAGGGGCCGATTTGCTGACCCGGAGAAGATTTTGAAGCGACGATCTTCACTGAGCCGGCTGGGTTTTCTGCGAGGCTCAGGCAGGGGCTTGCGGCCTTCCTGCGTATGGGCGCCCGCCTGTTGTTGCTGGTGAACGGCTTCCTGCTTCGTGATTTCGGCAATGGGCAAGGCTACGGCTGCTTCATTCTTCATGTCGGGTCCTCTCCAAGCTGGTTGGCATTGGTGGTTCCTGCATACCGGGTTGCAATTATGGCCAGTTCTCCATAACCAAGGGACTACAAGCAGACTGGCTGGGCGACTAGGATTCGAACCTAGACAAAGTGCGTCAAAGGCACTTGACCTACCATTAGTCGATCGCCCAACAGATGGGAGGGAGCATGCCATTGCGCATGAACCGTCCGCAAATCGTTCTACGCAAACATCTCGTTCCAGTAGCGTTCGCGCGTCAGAGTTTCGGTAGGTAAACTCGAAAACTTTTTGGCTGCGAGACGCTGTTGCGCCGCTTTTGCCCCGGTTTCCGAGCGATAGAGCCCGAAAAGCGAAGCGCCTGAACCGGATAGGGATGCGTAAATGGCCTGCTCGTCCGGATGGACGGAGTCCGCAAGAATGCGCTTGATGTCACCGAGGAGGGACTGCTGCGGAAAGACGACCTCTTCGAAGTCGTTTTCAATCCCGGTGCGGACAAGCGCGAGGAGCGAACTCCCGGCCAGGTCTCCCGAGGCGCTTTTGGCAGCCGTGGAGACACCGGAAGAGTACGGCCCGCTCCAGACTCCAGCGATGGCACGACTCAACCTTTCAAGTGTAGCGGAGGGGTTGCGGCGCGTCAACGAAGCTTTTTCACTGCCGGCTACCGCAGCAGGCACCAGGCTTAGCCCGAAAGCGGGGCCGGAGGCCTGCGTATGCAGCGCATCCCAGTCGCGGAAAGCCTGCAGTGTCGAAACACCAACGTTCGGGATAGCAATGACACATGGCGTCGAGGGCAGATCAGGCAGCGGGTAGACCTGCTCGCCCCGGCCAAGACCCAGGACTGTACCACCGATCAGAAACAAAGGCACATCCGAGCCAACGGCCGCTGCAATTCTCAACCGGTCACCCGGAAGCAGCGACTGCCCCAGTTCGCGCTCGAGACCGACAAGCGCCGCCACGGCATTCGCTGAGCCTCCCCCCAACCCACCCTGGATGGGCAGCAGTTTCTCAATGTGAATGGTCACCCGGGCCGCAACATTCATGGCGTCCAGCGCCGTCTCGACCATCCGCCAGGCCGTGTTGAGCTGGTCGGTCGGCACTTTCTCGTGGGTCGAGGTCAGTTGAATACTGGTCTTCGTCGCCAGTTTGGCCCAGACCGTCACAAAGTCATGCAGACCAATCGTCTGGTAAATTGTCGTCAACGCATGGTAGCCGTCAGTTCGCGTGGGGCCAATGGCAAGCCCCAGGTTGATTTTTGCGAACGAACGGACGCGCGTAGCCATGCTTTGATTCTACCGGTATGCAGGGAGCGGGCTGCCCATCCCCGAACGGCGGCTACTGGCCGTAGGTCAGCTCGAAGGGTGAAAAGCCGATGGTCCCGGCTTTGCGCTCTACCCAAAGGTACAGCGGGACTTTACGGCCATTTACGTCTACGCCGAGAATCACGCCCGAGCCGGTACTCTTTTCAATCACGATCTGATGGCTCTTGATTTCGCCGTAATCGCTCGACGTGCCCCAGTCCACCAGGAACTTACCATAGGGATAGGTCTTGTATTTATCGGTATGCTGCTGCCAGTTCGGGTCGTTGTTCCAGATCGCAAAGGCTTTCGGGAAATCCTTGCCTTCGACCGCGATAAAGAACTGGTTGACCTTGTGTTGCTGCGGCCACGTCCAGAACCACCACACCAGCCCGGCGAGGATGACGACAAACACGCTTAAAACGATCACGAGGATGCGGCGTTTCTTCGCGCGTGCTTCGTTGTAAACCGGTGCGTCAAGTAAGGTCATGGTCATTTCGGATGCTACCGCCCATCAGCCGCGCTGTCCATGCCCTACCCTTCTACTGGCACTTCCTAGCCGGCACTTCCTACATAGACACCGCCTACGCCGTGAGTGTTCCCGGATAGTTGAATGACGACCTGGAGCAAATGAGCTGATGCTGTGGTGTTTCTGGCCGATACAGGTTGGCCTTTTTCTGGCGAAAAGACCCCTGTCCACCGTATCTTCGCTCGGCACTTTCAAATAATTTGCGCTAACTGGCAGGCCACCTGTAACCGCCAGGCCCGAATGCCCTCCCCACTTGGCACTCCTGAGCGAAGTGCAGCGCATTCGAAGGAGCTGCTTTTGTTCCCCCTTCTTCTAAAAGCGCGATGATCAATTCTTGGCGATGATGGCTTCCACGATCGCGTCCATTACTGGCATCTGGGCATTGCTGTCTGGCGCATGGTCGTTCACGAAGATCGAAAAAACCAGCGTCTTTCCTGACGCAGCCTGCACATAGCCGGAAAGGGCATTCGTCTCATTCAGCGTTCCAGTCTTCGCGAAGACGTGCCCCTTCACCAGAGCGCCGGTGAATCGCCCTCCCAGCGATCCATCGACACCGCCAACGGGCAGCGTGGCGCGAAAGGCCTCGCCCCAGCTTTGCCGCGAGTCGTAAGCGAGCAGTTGCGTGGCGGCGCGCGGTGTGACCAGGTCGCCTGTTGACAATCCTGAGCCGTCGTAGAAATTGAAGTCCCCCGCATCAATGCCCGCGTTCAGCAGGAACTGCCGCACGACGCGCGTGCCCTGTGCAAAGCTGCCGTCAGCACCGTAGAGACGTCCCAGCGCCCGCAGCGCCAGTTCGGCATGCAGGTTCTGGCTCACCTTGTTGGTGACTGTCAGGTCCTGCGAAATGGGCGGCGAATGATGCGATGCCAGGATGCGGAAGCCCCTGGTGGGCGCCGCGATCTGCGTGATGGTCACAGGCTGCAGCGTAAGCGGCTGGTCGCGCTCAGCGAAGAAGCTCTGTGTATCGTTCGCCAGCCGGTGTCGCGCACTGGCCTGGCCTGTCACCGTGATGCCGCGGGCCTTCAGCATTTCAGTGAGAGACTTCGCCGCGTATTCTGCAGGATCTTCCAGTCCCAGGCCTACGTGATAGCCGTCCGCCGGCAGCGACCCGTACAGGCGAACAGCCATTGATCCCGGTTGCCGGTCCAGCCCCGGATGGGCCGATGCACCCGCAGCCGCGAAGGCAGCGGTATTGTCCAGCGTGTAGTAGCTGGTTGCAGGATTCCAGGCAGAGCTGGTTACCGATGCGGTGCCATTTGCAGACGCGGCTGGCATGCCATTCGGCAGCACGTTCAGAAACACGGCATTGTCATTGACGGTGAGTGCAGAAACGGGCGCGCCGTAAAGCCAGACCAGGTCATCCACGGTCCAGCCGGCACCGTAGCGCTCCAGCGGATACAGACTGTCGTCGCCGATCACGCTGCCATCTACCTGGTGAATGCCGGCTTGGACGACCTGGTCTGCCATGTCTTCGAGGGCAGCCAGCGGCGGATTCGGCCGGTCATTGTGCTGCCCGTAGGGGTAGGCCCGGCCGGACATGGTCGGATCGCCGGCACCGAGCATCGCCAGTGCGCCGTGCAGCGTACCTGCGCTGTCGATGGTTCCTTCCGCCACCACGTTGGTGGTGTAAACGGTATCCGGCGGGATCAATGCAAACGCGGCGCTGGTGGTAAAGATTTTCGCGTTGGAAGCAGGCTTGAAAAGCTGGGCATCGTTCAGCGCAAAGACCTGCTTGCCGTCCGTCGTGAGGATCGAGATACCCCAGTGCGCGCGGGAGACTGCCGGATCGGCCAGCAAGCTTTGAATGGTCGAGGCCAGGGTGCCGTTGGACGTAGACGCTCGGTGCGCAACACGATGTTGGCCGAGGGCAGCGCTGGAGCACACAGCCAGCAGGAGGGTGGGAAGGCGCAGGCATCTGCAGGCAAAAGCCATATGAACGCGAGTGTATCGCGGACGCTGCCGAAGCTGGCCGTCTGAGTTCTCCTTACCAGTAGCGCCTGGAGCAGTTCCACAGTAGGTGCACGCCGGAGGACGGCTCTCGATTGGTCTTTCGCCAAGAAGAGGCCAGGTTTCAAGATGCCCGCAAGGGCATACCACCTTGAGAACTGCTCTAGAATCTGTGGTATGGCTTTTGTCCGGCGTCCCACGACCGAATGGCAGCTTCGTACGCGCTCCCTGGCGCTGGGCGAGCGCAGCCTGATCATGGGGATTCTGAACGTAACACCGGATTCCTTCTCAGATGGCGGCCTCTTTGCCGGCAGACAGCAGGCGATTGCCGCAGGCCTCCACATGCTGACAGCAGGAGCCGACATCCTCGACATCGGCGGCGAATCGACCCGTCCCGGTACCTACGCCAGGCCATCATCGGAGGAAGAAGCCGACCGTGTTCTGCCGGTCATTGCAGGCATTCTGCAGGCTAGGCCAACTGCCGTGATCTCGATCGATACCTACCATGCAGCCACGGCTCGACTCGCCGTAGCGGCAGGCGCGGAGATAGTGAACGACGTCAGCGGCTTTCTCTGGGATGAAAGCATGGCTGCTGCCTGCGCGGAACTTCGCTGCGGGGTCGTGCTGATGCATACGCGCGGCCGGCCCGAGGAGTGGAAGTCGCTGCCGCCCCTGCCGGCGGATGATGTGGTGCCGCTGGTTCTGCGCGAACTGGCTCAGCGCGCTGACGCTGCGCAGGAAGCTGGCATCCCTCGGCAGGCGCTGGTGCTCGATCCAGGCTTCGGTTTCGGAAAAGCCTTCGGCGAGAATTATCTGCTGCTCGCCCATCTTGACCAGGTACGCGCCGTCGGATTTCCGATCCTGGCCGGGCTCTCACGCAAGGGTTTTCTCGGCCGCACGCTGGCTGGTCTGCATGGAGGGAAAGATGCGTCCGCGGCAGATCGCGGCAACGCCACGCTGGCGGCTATAACAACAGCCATTCTCAATGGCGCGGACATTGTGCGGGTGCATGAGGTGCGGCCGGCAGTGGAAGCAGCGGCAGTCGCCGATGCAATCCTGGCTGCGTTGTAAACGGGTCGCTTCGGTCGGGGTAAACAGACGCAGGTCCCTCCACTACACTGCGCTTCGGCCGGGATGACAAACCTTTAGGTTATGAGCGCTTGCCGCCCCGGTCAGCCAGCATAAGTACCCGGCAGGAATAGCCCAGCGCGAGTGCCGGAGGCTGGTCTCCGAATTTAGCGTTTGCGGCCGCTGTCTGCCATGCGGCTGGCTTCGAAGCTGACGATGCGCCACTGGCCGTTGCGCCGGTTGTAGACGCGGGTATACCGGTAGCGGCCGCTGATGTCGGTTCCGCCGTTGGTTCCCGCGACTTCGGCCCGGCTGGTGACGACGGCAGTGTCGCCGTAGACGCGGATCTTCAGGTCGCTGAGATCGAGCTGCGACAACTTGGTGGTGCCGCTGCGGCGCATGGCCAGCAGGTCGGCTTTAGTCTCAAGCGTGCCATTGGCCGTTACGCCCAGGTAGTCGTCGGCCAGCAGGTGGTCAAGCTCCGTAACATTGGAAGCCAGCAATGCCTGGCGCCACTCCTGTTCCAGGGCTTCAACTTCCTTGTGCATGGAGGCGCTGTCATGATGCGTGAACGGTATCGGAATTGCGGCGTGCAGCGGCGACGGAAGAGCACAGATCATGACGCCAAAAACAAGCGAGCTTGCCGCAAGACCGCTGGCTTGAAGGAAGGAGCGTCGGCAATGGCACAAATTTGGCACGCGCGTCTGGATGTTAGCCTGCATCCGATTCCCCGTCAAAGCCTCAAAGCAGCGGTTCCGCAGTGAACGGTCAATAACGGTCCCGGTCTTCCTGCTGCGTCTTCCAACTGAAGGCTTTCACGCAGGATACAGACTGTACATGAATGGGATGCATCCTGGGCCGGTTCCCGTGGAATCAGGCCGGCGTAGCAAGATCGGGTGCACCGCGACAGCCAGCCTGGCATAACGACTTCAGCATAGCGCAGGCACAGCCGGCAAATCGCGCAGAAGTGAGCGCAATTCTCCGAAAGGTGTAGCGAAACAGGCTTTTGGCAGCCGCTTCCTCGGACTGGCTCGTGCCCGAATCGCGCAGCATTGTCTGCAGAAACGACTCCGACCATGACTAGGCGATGGCGGTCAGATTTTCGCTTTCCCGTTCCTTCATCAGCTGATAAAGACCGCCGATGGCATATTTCTTGAAGTGCTCGCTGGCGCGGTGAGCTTCGAGCGCAGCCTCATCCACATACTGTTCGTAGATCAGTACGGTCTCGGGATTGCCTTCCACGAAATGAGGGATGTAGCTGACACAGCCTGCTTCCCGGCGGGATGCCACTGCCAGTTCGCGCAGCATTTCACCCAGCTGGGCGTGGTCCTCCGGTGCAAAGCGAAAACGAACAGTAAAGCTGACCATGATTCCTCAATCCGCGGTGCTGAAGTTGGGTAAAGCGATGGCAGCGCGCCATTGTTTACAGTATTTGATGCCGGAGATGCTGCCGCCCGCTTAGGCGTGCAGTTGTTCAAGCGCTGCCGCAAATTCCGGCAGGTCCATGGTCTGATCGCGATCGGGGCCAGTTGAGACCATGCCAATTTTCGCACCTGACTCTTTTTCGATGAAACGCAGGTACGCCTGCGCCTCGGCCGGCAGGTCTTCGAACTTGCTGATGCCTTCAGTCGACGTATGCCAGCCTTTCAACTTTGTGTACTGCGGCTCGATCGATTCAATCCCCTGCACATCGGCCGGGATGACGTCCGTGACCTTGCCATCGATCTTGTAGCTGGTACAGACAGGTATCTCTGCAAAAGCGTCGAGCACATCCATCTTGGTGACCACCAGCCACTCGGTACCGTTGATGCGGTTGGAGTAGCGGAGCAGTGGGAGGTCAAGCCAGCCGCAGCGCCGCGGGCGGCCGGTAACCGCCCCGAATTCCGCACCGCGCTTGCGCAGCAGTTCACCCTCGGCATTGTCGAGTTCGGTGGGAAATGGTCCCTCCCCGACGCGCGTGACGTAAGCTTTTGTCACGCCGATGACGGTCCCGATGTTCGTTGGCCCGACACCGGTTCCAGTGACCGCGCCTCCCGCTGTTGCGGACGAGGACGTAACGAAAGGATAGGTGCCGTGATCAATGTCGAGCAGCGTACCTTGCGCTCCCTCGAACATCACGCTCTTGCCGGCATCGATAGCGTCATTCAGCAGCACGGCCGTATCCGTCACAAACGGCCGGATACGTTCGGCAGCAGCCGCGTAATCGTCATACATCCGTGCTGAATCAATGGGCTCGCTGCCAAAAAGGGCATGGGCGATCGCGTTCTTCTCATTGCACGCATTTTCAATGTGCTTCTTGAGGATCTTCGTATTCAGCAGGTCGACGACGCGCAGTCCGCTGCGATGCATCTTGTCTTCATAGGCGGGGCCGATGCCGCGGCTGGTCGTGCCGATCTTCTGTCGTCCCGGCGCACTCTCTGACGCCAGTTCGATCATGCGGTGATACGGCAGGATCACCTGTGCGCGGTTGGAGATGAACAACTGGCCGTGCACGTCGACACCAAGGCTCTTCAGTTTGTCGATTTCGCTCAGGAAGGCCATCGGGTCGAGCACGACACCATTGCCGATCACGGCCTGGCAATCCGGCCGCAGAACGCCGCAGGGAACCAGCTGCAGTATGAACTTCTGCCCCTTGATGATCACCGTGTGGCCGGCATTATGGCCGCCCGCGTACCGGGCCACGACCGCAAAATTGCCTGAGAGGACATCGACAATCTTGCCCTTGCCTTCATCGCCCCACTGGGCCCCGAGAACTACCGCAGTCTTTGCTCGCATCAGGTTCCGAAAGTCTTCGCTTTTCTAGGATTGGGGACAGCACACATCTCCCCGGCACCGTTTTCGCGGCGCAAGGTAGCAAGGATTTAGCGTAGAGGTATGTACCGCCGTCGATCTTGATCATATAACGTCGGTCGGATGCCGCAAAACCTGGTCGGCATCTTGTCGCCTCGCGCAGGAGGGGCTACGCTCAAAGGCGCCATGATGGAGAAGAAACTTGCGCTCTGTGCACTCTTCCTCATTTTTGCGTCACGCATGTTAATGGCTCAAGGCAGCGGGAATCTGGCGGTGCGTGTCGAGCCAGCCGAAGTGGTCGGCGGACTTCCCACGACTTTCGTCTTCATCCTCACCAACACGAGCGATCACCCAATCAAGCTGCCCGTGCCATCGACGCGGTGCCGCAATATCCTGCGCGGCTCGCTTCAGGTCGGGTTGAATTTTTTACCGGCTCGCGGTGCTGCGCCCACAACAAGGGAGACCTCCTGCATTGAACACGCTGTCGCAAATGGGCGGCGGCGTGCTCGAAGAGGCTGCATACTGGCACACGCTTCTCCCCGGAGAGTCTCTCAGGCTCGTACGCAACAGGTGGGCTACCTCCAGCGAGGAATCTCCGGGCACCTACAAGTTTAGAGCCTATTATGTGCCACCCCTGATCAACAGACCCGAGCAGGAGTTGTTGATCAAGGCAGGCATCGACCCTCCCCGGAGTAATACTAGGAGCGCTCGCTTCGTCTTCGTGAGAACTGCCCGCCCATGAGGCCAGCCCATCGCATGTGGGCCCTGAAATACTAAATCTGCGAACACTCCAGCGGCTGCAGGATCAGGCTGGTGATGTTGCTGACGATCTCCTCGTAGTTGTAGCGGGTGGACCCGGACAGCTTCTTCCAGTCCGGATCGGCTGCAAAGGCCTTCCAGTGCTCGAGTAGCTGCGGCGTGTCCTGCGCGCTCAGCATGTAGGTGAGATTCGGCAGGCGCGGTCCGATCAACGTATCGGCGTAGAACACCGAGTGGAAGCCGGCCTTGGTGAAAATATCCGGCTCCCCATGGTTGAACATCTCTACCTTGCGGACGTGCGCCGCATGACTGGGGCTTTCATACTGTCGGAGCTGAAAGACGCGCTTTGCTTTGGTCGCTGAACCCGGGGGCGGCGTCAGCTTTGGCCAGCAGGCGAAGGCGGACAGCAGCGAACTTTCGACGCGCTGAAAGGCAGGCTGCTGTGCCGGCGCGGCCCAGAAGGGCTCGGCGGCTTTCATAAAGTCCGCATCGTCCGCCAGGTGGAAGTCAACGTTCACCAACGCTTCGAGCGATGAGCTTGGGATGAGCAGGTAGTAGCCCGGCTGTTCGGGTCCAACATCGATGGAAAACGCGCCGACGGGACCCATGCCCATACGGGTCAAAGCGGGAATCAACGCACTGGCAAAGTAGGCCTGCGTCAGCTTGGTCTGCGGACCATTCTGCAACTGGTAGTGGCGCAGCTGGTAGTACTCCTGGGATTTGGTCGTGGATGGTTGCATCGGGGTCTGCGCTCCTGACTGGTGAGTAACGGCAAGGGCAGAAACGGCCAGGGAGCTGGCAAGAAATTGGCGACGCTGCATCGGTGTCCTCCGGGGTCTTGCGGGATTCTAACGCAAGCGCGTGCGATGTAACGAGCGAGCGCTGCAGAGAACTTCGGCAGGATGGGATGGCCCCGGCGGTGCTTTGCTCCGGCATGGCTTCGAGCAAGATGGGTAGAATCAAACTGTGCCGATGCGTCTCAAATCCCTGCTCGCGCTGCTTATTGTCCTGCTGCTAACGGACTCGCCTTTGCACGCGTCGAGATGCGAGCTGGTTTGCGCAGCAGCGATGGCATCCGCGCCGGCGCACTGCGAACAACATGCGCAGTCTCAAGGCATGAAGGCCAGTGGCATGAAGGCTAACGGGATGAAGTCCCATACGATGGAGCCGCAGGGCAACGCCGAGTCCGCCATGCACTGCTCGATGGGCCAGCAGGACGCAGGGATGTCTCACGCTGCTGCCGGCTGCCTGGACCACTTCAGCGCAGAGGGACTCGGTCTTTGTTCCGGCCGGCATCCAAGTCTCGGTTCACTTCCGGCAGCGGTTTACCATGCCGCTTCGAGCGTCCGCGCTGGAGCGTCGCCTCTGCCACTGCCGGCCCCTGCAATTCGCCGGCGACCCGGCCGGCCCTTACCACTGCAGGCTTCAGCCGCTCCATCGATCCTGATCAGTTTCCGCGTCTAGCTTCTCCCAACGACCTGTAGCGCCTGCTGCGAATCAGGCCTGAGAGAAGAGAGAAGCCGACAACACGCGCCCGACCGCGCGAAGGAAACTGTTCCATGAAACTTGCCCCGTTCGTTTTCCTGTTCATTTCTGGCTCGCTCCCGGGCTGTATTGCTGCGAGCGCGCAGCAGCAAAGTATGCCGATGGGGACCGCCGACCCATCCATGCCCGGGATGCAGGTGCCGTCGGACGACCCGCTAATGCGGGAGATGCATCCGACCACGTTTCTCAAGCAGATTCAGCATCACGCTGCTTCGGGAACCAGCGCCGAGCCGAACTCCACGCCGGCGCCCATGCTGATGGAAATGCATGGGCCATGGATGCTCATGTTCCATGCCAACGCCTTTGTGGTTGACCTGCAGCAGACGAATCCAGCTGCTCGGGCGAGCAGGGGCAGCGACAAGGTGTTCTCGACCAACTGGTTCATGCCCATGGCCGAACGGGTGCTCGGTCCCGGGCAGTTGACCCTCCGGGCGATGTTCTCGCTGGAGCCGGCAACCATCACCGGCCGCCGCTACCCGTTGCTCTTCCAGCAGGGTGAGACGGCTTTCGGCAAGCCTATCGTCGACGGTCAACACCCGCACAATCTGTTGATGGAGCTGGCCGCGCTCTATGACCTGAAGCTCGGCAGCAAGGTGCTGCTATCGTTTTATGCCGCGCCGGTGGGCGATCCTGCGATCGGGCCGACGGCGTATCCGCACCGGGCATCGGCACTTGAAAATCCGGTAGCCGCGCTCGGCCATCACCAGGAAGACTCAACTCATATTGCTTACGATGTCATCACTGCCGGCTGGGCATATCAGCTTGCACACGTTGGCGCGCGGCTGGAAGCCAGCGGATTCCACGGTCGCGAGCCCGGTGAGAATCGCTGGAGCATCACGGCCGCGGCGTTGGACTCCTGGTCAACGCGTCTTACCTTGCAGGTGGCTCAGAACTGGAGCGGGCAGTATTCGTATGCGCGCATTGCCAGTCCGGAGGCGCTTTTCCCTGCCGAAGATCAGGCACGTACGACCGCGTCAATCATTTACAACAGGCCGTTCAGGCACGGCAACGTGGCGAGCACCGGGCTCTGGGGGCGGACACGCTCCTTGCAGGACAACAACAAGGAAAACAGCTACCTCTTCGAATCGACCGTCAATTTCGGGACGCACAACTATGCATTCACTAGGCTTGAAAATGCGGGCCGATCGAACGAATTGCTGAACGGCGAAAACCTGCTGCCGGCAGACTTCAGTGAGCACCCGATCGGCCATGTGCAGGCGTATACCTTCGGCTATGACCGCGACTTTTCCATTCTCCCGCACATCTCCTCCGCGCTGGGCGGGCAGGTCACCACTTACGGCGTACCCGGCGTTTTGCAGCCTGTCTACGGGACCAACCCGGTTGGGATAGCGGTCTTTGTTCGCCTGCGGCCACAGTCGAAGGACGAGTTGAGGAACAAGTTGAAGAACGGGCCATAGGGTGACTCCCCGAGGAATGCTGCAGCCTGCCACCTGCGGTGACGACCGAGTGACACCTGCGATGCTGGCCGGGCTGCCGGCCAAATTCCGTGAAGATTCGCGGCTTCGCGTAACATCGCATCAGCATGACCATCCAGAAGGCGCGGTTCGACGGCAAGCGTTACCTGAACCCGGTGCCGACCAGCATCGGTGGCCTGTCCCTGATGTTGAAGGTGCTGCCGCGGTTTCTGCTTGAGAGCAAGGCCAAGCGATCGCCCTCGCACCCTATCGGACCCTTCCGGACAGACCCGGCCATCTACCAGGCGCCGCCCGCCACCGGACTCCGCGTGACCTGGTTCGGCCACTCGTCGCTGCTGGTCGAGATTGACGGTCTCCGCATTCTCATCGATCCCGTCTGGGATGAACGTGCCTCTCCGGCGCAATGGTTCGGCCCCAAGCGGTTCTTTCCGCCAACGATTCCGCTGCGCGACTTTCCTTCCGTCGACGTGGTGCTTATCTCGCATGATCACTTTGACCACCTGGGCGCCGGCACCATCCGCCAGCTCGCCAGGCTTCCGCAATTCTCAAGCACCCGATGGATTACTTCACTCGGCGTCGGTCCCATCCTGGCCGGCTTCGGCGTGCCCCCGGACAAGTGGAGCGAGGTGAACTGGACAGACTGTGTGGAGGTGGAATCTGCTGCAGGCAAGGTCAGCTTCAACGCTTTACCCGCACGGCACTTCTCCGGTCGCAGCCTCTCCAACCGCTTTCAGACGTTATGGTCTTCCTTCGCGATCATTGGTCCGCAACACCGCGTGTACTACGGAGCAGATTCGGGCGAGTGGCCGGGCTTTGTCGAGATCGACGCCGAGTATGGCCCCTTCGATCTCACCATGCTTGAGATCGGCGCTTTCGATCCACTCTGGGCAGACATTCACATGGGACCCGATGGCGCGGCACGGAGTTTCCATGCCATGGGCGGCCACGGTCTGCTTATGCCTATCCACTGGGGACTTTTCGACCTCGCTCTGCATGCCTGGCGGCAGCCGATTGAACGCATGTTGCAATTGGCGGAGCAGGACGAAAAGTTGAAGCTGTGGTCACCGTTACCCGGTGCTCCCACCGACGTGCATGCACATACCGGACTGCTGTCTGAATGGTGGCGATAAAGTTTTGCTGACTATGTCCAAGGAGTTCTGACCCTGGAAGCGTAGTCACTACCCATGCAGGAAGCGATACCATCCCGGACTGCTCTTCGTGTCGCCATGCGTCGTGCCGCACATCAGCTCTTCGACCGACCGCTGGTGTTTGAAGATCCCGTCGCGGTACCTATCCTCGGGCAGCGCTATGCAGAAGAAATTAAGCGGACGCCGCTGCACCCTGACCGCGGCGCTTCCACTGCGCTGCGTGCGGCCATCATTGCACGCAGTCGCTATGCCGAAGACAACCTGCGACGGGCTGCAGCAGCAGGTGTTTCGCAGTATGTCCTGCTCGGGGCTGGTCTCGATACCTTCGCCTACCGCAATCCGTATCCATCGCTGCACGTATACGAAGTTGACCATCCGGCCACGCAGACCTGGAAGCGCTCTTTGCTCGCTGCTAACAGGATTGCTCTTACGGAGAACCTTACTTATGTCTCCGTAGATTTCGAGCAGCAGTCCCTTGCGGAACGTCTCGCCTCGTCCGGCTTTGACGCAGAACAGCCGGCATTTTTCGCATGGCTCGGGGTCATTCCGTATCTGACATTGTCAGCGTTTCGATCAACCCTCGCATTTGTAGGTGTTCACAAACCGGGCAGCGGCATTGTCTTCGATTACGCGCAGCCGCGGCAGGTGCTGCCGCCCATCGAGCAGCTTGAATTTGACTCCCTGGCCGCACGCGTAAAACTGGCCGGCGAACCCTTCCAGCTGTTCTTTACACCGGAGCAGATCGCTGCGGAACTCGGGGGCTTCCGAACGATCGAGGACCTGGGTGCGGATGAAATCAACGCCCGCTACTTTCTTCGCCGTTCTGACAACCTGGCCATGCGCGGCAAAGCCGGTCGCCTGCTCAGTGCCTGGCTCTGATACGAATGCCAAGGGGGCAAACAGTTGGCGGACCCTTCCATCACGGCGCACCGCACATTGCAAACACTGGAGTGGACCCATGAGTTCCTTGGCATGGGCGGTGTGGTCGCCAGGGCCAAGTCGGCAGAAGATACTGCGACAGCAGACCTGCGGCAGCTTTCGCCAGGTAAACGAGCGGCAATCAACGTTGCCGGGCAAACGTTGTTACGATTGCCTGGAGACACTGTTTTTTAGCTTCAGCGTTTTGCAGCGAAGAGCATTCTTCAGAGCGCCATCTGGGCGCAGGAACTCTCTATATCGGCAGCGCCTTCCACTTCTTCATTCCCCTGCACGCTTAATTCCTGCCCCATTTATGGGATGGTCGCAGGCTTCCAAGTGCCCTAAAACTAGAAGGGTCAGGGAGTTACAGATGGCCAATTCTACGGAAGTCAGCACCGCCTGTCTCGACGTCACAATGCAGGTCAACAAGGCCTGGCTGAAACGTGGTGGGTCGCCAGCCAAAACCACCAGCGTCGATGCTGGTGAAGACGAGACCATGTTGTTGTGCAGCGACATTATCACCGTTGATGAGGAACTGCGTGCCAAGCCCCAGTTCGACATTACTGCCTATGTCATGGAACACGGGATTTCGCATACCCTGCGCTTCTGCAAAGTACACGGCGCCGGCATCCGCTCCTTCCGTTCAGTTGAAGTGCTTCGCCTGATGCAGCCCGGCCTGCCCGTTTCCTTCCTCTTTATCTTTGAAGCCATTATGGTCGCCCGTTCTATAGCCTGACAGCAAGCTTCCCTGTTGAACGTGAAACGCCCACGCCCACGCCCAGCGTGGGCGTTCTGCATGGTGGAGAAAGAGTGTTACGGATCCAGCCTTGTAAAGTTCAGGACTCCCGCGCCACGGACTTTCGCCGTGGTGCCTCTTGCAACCCGAAACCTTTGCAGCCAAAAACTTTTGCACAGGCTATTTAGTTGAAGGTAGACAGCCAATCGTGGCGTTTCCTCTTCCTATGACGAAGTCACCGTCACTATGACAAGTCGCTGTCAGGCAGGCCCGAAACAAAAACCTAAGTAAGTAATTGATGCCAAAGCCAGGAATGAACGAGTCACGCGCTTTTCTGCCCGATCGTCTCCTCATGCTCGCCAGCGAAAGCGCGAGCCCTGCAACCACATCCCCTAACCCTCGATAAGGAAAAACCATGGCTTACACAGATCTCCAGACCCGCTCCACGCTCGCAGCTTATTTCGCAACCCACGCCGAGTCCCATGCCGCACTTGATGAATTGCGCGCAGCCGGTTTCAAAGCAGAACATGTAGGAATCGCGAGCCGGCAGAACCCTGCTACTGCTCCAGCGAATACAACAACCGCAGCTACGACCTCGTCCGCCACAAACACCGAGGGCACGTGGGCCAAGATCAAGAACTTTTTCGAAGGCAACGAGCCTGAGCCCTATGCCGACGAATCCCGCCGCGGAGCGGTGGAAAGCCACGAAATTACGCCCGGAGACGGGTTCTCGGGAACCAGCGCCGCTGCCTATGACGAAGATGGCTACAACACCAGTGACGTACATAACTCGCTCTCCCAACTGGACATTCCTGAAGAGCACGCGCGCTATTTCGGTCATCGCATGGGCCGTGGCGAAGAGGGTGTTATTGTGACTGTCCATCCGCATGGCCGTGATCGGGAAGCAGAAGAAATCCTGGTTCGGAATGGCGGCGATCTCGGCAGTGGGGCAGCTGAGTATGGCTACGATGAGCCAGAAACCACCGGCGCAAACACTACCGGCAGTGCACAGCGGATCCAGCTTCTCGGCGAAGTGCTGCGGGTTCACAAGGAACGCATCAGCAGTGGGGAAGTACGCCTGCGAAAAGAAGTGATCACTGAGCAACAGACCATCCAGGTACCTGTGTCCCATGAAGAACTGGTAGTTGAACGTATCGCCGGTGACGGTCTGACACCGGTTACCGGGACGATCGGTGCAGACAGCGAAATCCGCGTGCCACTTTCTCAGGAAGTCGCATCGGTTGACAAGCAGACCGTGGTCCGGGAACAGGTAGGCATCGGTACTCGGACGGTAGAAGGCGTGCAGAACCTCAACTCAGAGGTACAGCATGAAGAACTGCGTATCGGGGATGAGAGCATCGATAGCAAGTAGTCAATAGCAAGCAGCAAGTAGCAGCTGGTAGCACGGTAAGTGCTGGAGGCGTCACGGTCCTGGACGCTTCCAGCACATACTCCCTCGAGCAGCGCACTGCTTAAATTTCAGGCAAGCTAGTGAGGTATGCCTGAGCTTCCTGAAGTCGAAACCGTGGCGCGTGGAGTGAATGCGCGCATCCAGGGTGAACGCATCACCGGTGTCTGGTTCAGCGAAAAACCTGAGCCCTTCAAAACGCCACCTGCCGAAATGGCCGAAGCGTTGACCGGTCGCACCATTGACCAGGTGCGGCGCGTCGGCAAGCACATCGTTTTCGATCTTTCTTCCGGCCACGCACAACGAGCAATCCCACAACGAGTAGTCCAATGGATCGTGCATCTGGGGATGACGGGCAGACTGCTGGTATCTGAAGCTGGTGTTGCCATACCTCCTCATACCCATGGCATTCTTCAACTGAGCTCGGGCCGTGAGTTGCGTTTTGTGGATGCTCGTCGTTTTGGGCGGATGGGCCTTTACCACGGTGATGTCGAAGCAGGAGAGCTTGCCGCTGCGTCAGGGCAGATCCCAGAATCAGGATTCAACCCTGCTGGTTCAACAACATCGCGGGACGTGTCGCCTGCGAAAGGGTTTGCCGGAACGGGGCGCGAGCCGCTGAGCATCTCGGCGGAGGATTTCCGCTCGCTTTTCAAGAACCGCAAGACGTCCATCAAAGCTGCTTTACTGAATCAGAAACTGCTGCATGGTGTAGGCAATATTTATGCAGATGAGTCACTCTTCCTGGCCGGCATCCGTCCTCGCAGGATGGCCTCAAGACTCACCCGCGCCGAACTGGATCGACTGCATGCCAGCCTGGTGGCCGTGCTGACGGCTGCCATCAAGCTCGGCGGCTCTTCGGTCTCAGACTATGTGGACGCTGACGGAGTACGCGGCTTCTTCCAGCTTGAGCATCGTGTATACATGCGGACCGGAAAGCCGTGCCTGGTCTGTGACATGCCTATCCGGAGGATGGTGGTAGCCGGTCGCGGCACGCACTATTGCCAGAAATGCCAGCATTGAACCCCTGACGGAAGCTGTTCTACGATTTCCGGAAGCGGGCCGGCGGAATGGAATCCAGAAATGTGGATACCATGTGGGCCGAACCACCCTAAGTTGCTCATTCTCCATACCTGCGTTTCGGCCTTGTACGTGCTACTACCTAGGCACCAGAGACGCCCGAGACCTGGCAAACAGGTCCGGCAAAATATCTTCCGGTTTGTGTAGAGCAGGCATCCAAGGGTCCCTGCCACCTCCGGACAAAGCCGCAGATCTTAAGCGGTCCTTCAGGAGGCCAGTGACTGGCCATCACGACAGAAGCCACCTTGACCGGTGGCTTTTGTCATTCGGGGTTGTGCGATTGGCCGCTGACGACGACAGGCCCCCACCGTTCGGCGAGGATCATTGTCCCAGTATGCAAATTGGTGGGGCTATTCGCCGCCCGTGCGGGACCCGGTCGTCATCAGTGCCGAAGCCAGGTCGGTCATGGTCTCCCGAAGGTACTTGTGCGGATTCACCGGGATGTCGTGGATGAGGACTTCATAATGCAGGTGAGGGCCGGTGCTGCGGCCGGAGGAGCCAACGTAGCCAATCACTTCGCCGCGCTTGACGTCCTCGCCTGTTGTGACGGCAAAGCCTGACATATGGCCGTAGATGGTCTGAATCCCATGGCCATGATCGATCCGCACTTCACGTCCGTAGCCATTCGCCATGGCCGCAATAATGACCGTGCCGTCGGCCGTCGCGCGCACCGGCTGGCCAATGGTCGTCGCGATATCAATGCCCTTGTGAAAGGCGCCTTCCCCGTTGAACGGATCTTCGCGCTCGCCGAATGAACTGGTGACAATGCCCTGGACCGGCCAGAGTGTCGGCGAAGAAGCAACATTAAAGAGCGAATCATCGTTCACCAGGCCGCCGAACGAAGAACTGATCGCCCGTGACATGTGTCCGGACATCGCTGTCTCGCGCAGAGTATAGAACTGGTCAAGCGACTGGTGGTACTGCTGCTGGCTGAACGAATCTGTCGAATCCGCCGACTCGATCACGGCGGTAGCGGCCTGTCCTTTCGAAGCAATCAGCGCGTTCTTGGTGACCTTGTTCTGTCGCAGTCCGTAGAGCGCAGTGATCTGGTTCGCCAGGGAACCAAGCGAAGCCGCCTGGATGTCCTTCTCCTTGGCAACCTGCTCCATGTGCAGATATTCGTGGCGCAAGGCATTCTGCTGGGAGCGGACTTCGTTGAAATTCGCTGTTTTCAGCAGCATCCTGCTATAGGACCCTGCCATTCCGGTAATACTGAAAAGTCCAACAACCGCAGCCGCTACAAACACATAGGCATAGTGAAGAGGCACGGGAATCTTCCGCAGGCGGCCATCTTTCTCACGTGCCACAAAAATAATGTAGTAACGCTTACGCAATACGCTCTCGCTTTTCCAGGAAGGTGCCGATCCGGGGTTCTGCCCGCCTGGCCATTCAATGGCTCAAAGTTATGGACGTGCCATGCAGGAAGGTTGTTTCGATCCTGTCTCGGAGGCTAACAAAGGTAATGTGCGGGGTCAACCCGACGATAGTTGTACCAGTAACCCAAATGGCTCATTCGGCTGGCTTTACCCTGCCGTCTGTCAAGCTGGCCCTCTCTCGTGCCGCATTAGCTAGAGATGAATCGCGGACTGGTCTCAGCTACCTCCTCATGCAGCTGACTTGGCCCACGGGCGCGGCGGCGGCAGGCGGCGATCCGGTGGTGCAAATCTGCGCGCAGCCAAGGGGAGGACCCTCACCCTCTTTAGGGCGGGAAGGTTCAAAGGGCGGTATAGGTTTAAGGCAATGCAGGGGAATCTCCCCGCGCGAACCGCCCTGCAGGGAATGAAGGTGGGTCCCGCCGCCATCGTGGAAGGCGACCCCTTTACAAGTCCAGGAAGAATAACTATTATCGCTCAACAGGAATTACAGTAATGGACGCCGTGCCGCAACGGCGCCTGCTCACCATTTAGCCGCCTTAACGCATCTGCAGTTCAGAATGTCTCGCTTCAGAAAGACACCTGACCCGCAATCATCCACCGCCAACCCAAGCGCTTCACGAGGAACACTTATGGCGAACGAAAACGGCCATGGCAGAAATGGTAACGGCAATCATCCTACTCCCCCGGCCATGACCACGAATAGTGGCCGTCCGGTGGGCGACAACCAGAACTCACTTTCAGCAGGTGCCCGCGGGCCCCTGCTTATGCAGGACTACCTGCTGTTCGAG
Organism: uncultured Acetobacteraceae bacterium; assembly: GCA_964658035.1. Taxonomy (GTDB): domain Bacteria; phylum Acidobacteriota; class Terriglobia; order Terriglobales; family Acidobacteriaceae. The sequence continues at coordinate 2,310 of CAZZXL010000075.1, read as the reverse complement.
AAGATGGCCCAGTTCAACCGTGAGCGTGTTCCCGAGCGCGTTGTCCATGCCAAGGGGTCAGGTGCGTACGGAAAATTCACTGTAACGAACGACATCACCAGGTACACCACTGCAAAGATTTTCTCGAAGGTCGGCAACACGTGTGAAACCTTCGCCCGCTTCTCAACGGTTGGCGGTGAAAAGGGTTCGGCCGATACGGCACGTGATCCCCGCGGCTTTTCAGTCAAGTTTTACACGGAAGAAGGCAACTGGGACATGACGGGCAACAACACGCCGGTCTTCTTTATTCGCGACCCGCTCAAGTTCGGCGACTTCATCCATACCCAGAAGCGCTGCCCGCAAACCAACCTCAAATCGCCGACCATGATGTGGGATTACTGGACGCTGTCGCATGAAGCCTTGCACCAGGTAACCATCCTCTTCAGCGATCGGGGCATTCCAGACGGCTATCGCCACATGAACGGCTACGCCAGCCATACCTTCTCTCTTTACAACGCGCAGAATGAATTGTTTTATGTAAAGTGGCATTTCAAGACCAGGCAGGGCATCAAGAACCTGCCCGCCGATGTAGCGGAACGGCTGGCCGGTTCTGATCCTGACTACTCGCAGCGCGATCTTTTCCACTCTATCGAGACAGGCAACTTTCCCAAGTGGCGGGTCGCCATCCAGGTAATGCCGGAGGCCGAGGCAGCCAACTACAAGGTCAATCCATTTGATCTGACGAAGGTCTGGTCGCATAAGGATTACCCGCTCATTGATGTCGGCGAACTGGAGCTGAACCGCAATCCTGAGAACTATCATCAGGACGTCGAGCAGGCTGCCTTCAATCCTGTGAACATTGTGCCGGGTATGGGCTTCTCGCCGGACAAGGTATTGCAGGCGCGGCTGGTTTCGTATCCGGATGCGCATCGTTATCGCATCGGCACGAATTATGAGTCGCTGCCGGTGAATGCGCCAAAGTGCCCGGTATTCAGCTATAACCGCGACGGAGCCATGCGTTTTGATGGCAATGGCGGCAGCAAGCCCAACTACGAGCCGAACAGCTTTGGCGGACCGACTGAAAACCACAACTACCGGGAGCAGCCGCTGGCACTATCCGGCCAACCGGCGGACCGCTATAACCACCATGACGGCAATGATGACTACGCACAGGCAGGCGATCTTTTCCGGCTCATGTCTGAAGAGCAGAAGAACCTTCTGGCGGACGCCATCGCCGGTGGCCTTGGTCAGACACCCGAACGCATCCAGAAGGCTGCGCTTGAAATGTTTGCCAAAGCCGATACCGATTATGCTGCCCGGGTTGAGAAGTCATTAAAGAAGCCGGGAATCGAAGGACCTCAGATGGAACACGAACCGGTTGGCGCGACCACTGCGCCTTCGGAGCGCCGTCCCGAGAAGTAAGCCGCTGCACAACAAGACGCCACAAGGCTGCCTGCCCGGGCAGCCTTGTGGCGTTAGAGGGGCAGTTTGCCCGCGCTTCGTACCAATGCCGCGGCGCTGTTCGTCTATCCTCGTCGCATGGCCTCTCAGACGGGTAAAGCCGCAAGCAACAGCGGACAACCAGGCAACAGCAAACCAGAAGACAGCAAGCCGGGAGACAACGGCGAACGCGCCATTTTGCGCAGGGTGCGGGCCATGGCCAGGACAGGCAGCGGGATCCGCCTGGGCATCGGTGATGATTGTGCGGTGCTGCAGCCGAGGACCGGCGAAGAGACTTTGGTTACGACTGATTTCTCCATCGAAGGCCGGCATTTTCATCTCGACCAGCATCCTCCGGAAGCCATCGGTCACAAGTGCCTGGCGCGGGGATTGAGTGACATTGCTTCCATGGGCGGCAGACCTGTCGCCGCCTTTCTTTCTCTGGCCATTCCCCGCACACTGACCTTTCCGCCAACAAGGGTGCCCCATGTCTCGACTACGAGACGTGGGCCTGGTACCAAATCAAAGTCGTGGATGGAGTGTTTCTATGATGGTCTGCTGGCGCTCGCGAAGGAGGAGAAGCTGACGCTCGCGGGAGGCGATCTCTCCGAGTCGCCTGTTGCCGTCGCGGACATCGTTGTACTGGGTGCTGCGCCGAAGGGTCGCGCCCTGCTTCGCTCCACGGCACAGGCGGGAGACATTCTCTATGTGACTGGCACGCTTGGAGGAGCCGCTGCTGAACTCGCAACGCTTGGAGCGCCCGGCAGACACCTTCCAGTCAACACTGTGGAACATCCGCACTTCTATCCTCGACCTCGCCTCGCCACCGGCCAGGCGCTTCTGCGACGCCGCCTGGCGACGGCCTGCATTGACATCAGCGACGGGCTCTCG